>NZER01000209.1 GCA_002690445.1 Candidatus Pacearchaeota archaeon | reverse complement strand
TACCCGGCCAGCCTGCAGCTCACCAGAAGCTGCTTCTTCTTGGAGTGCCACGCGGTCTTCGTTGGCGTGGGTGAAGAGCTTCTCTCTGAGGGCCTTGGCTGCTTCGATGGCACTGGCGAGGTCTTTGTGCCTGCCGCCTGAGTAGGACTTCCCGTCCTTCTTGCAGACCACCTGCCAGGTCCCATGCTTCGTCTCGTAGACGTTGCGATGGCCCGACTTGCCCCAGGGCTTCTTGTTCTGCATCTGCTGGGCTCTGGTGACGATGCGGAGGTTCGCCCTGCGGTTGTCGAGGCGGTCGCCGTTGACGTGATCGACTTCGAGATCCTCTGGACAGTCCGTCAGCTCCCGAGCCAGGTACACGATCCTCCCCCCGCCCCACCTCCGGGCGTAGCCCCCCGAGTCCAGGCTGAAGCTCTTGCCCTCCACGTAGGGACGGTCTGACTTGTCGAGCTTGAACCAGGCTCCCCCCCTCTTGGGCCCTCGGATCTCGACAAGGAGGTAGGTCTCCGCCTCCAGCACCTGACTGGGGTTCCACCCAGAGTGAAGGCTGCCTGTTCGCCGGAGCCTCTTGTAGTGGACCCTGCAGTACGTCTTGCTGTAGTGCTTCCGCTCGCACCCCTTGACAGAACAGGAGCCTCCCGTCTGACCCAATGGAGTCAGCGTCTTCTTCCTCTTCTTCTGCTGGTAGTGACCTGAGCAGAGCCCGTGGGCGTAGCTGTCTCGATCACATCCCTCGAAGGTGCAGACCACTGGGGTTTCATGCTTCAGCCGCCGAGGTCTCAGGGCCCGAAGCTCTTCCCCTGCCCGAAGCTGGCGGAGATGCCCCGCGCAGTAGCCTCTACCCTTCCGCTCCCGACTGCACTCTTCAAACGAACAGCTCACGCTCACCTCCCTCTCAGAAGGTAACAGAACCTGTGGTTCATGTCCAGTTAGGCTATACTCAATCGGTAATGCCCGGTGTGGGATTTCGATAGTTCCCCCCACAAACCCACAACCTACCCCGAGAGTCACAGCACAGGATGGGATAGTAGCAAGACATCTCGCCCATCTTATGCACGTAGAAAGACGGCCCGTCGTCCTTCTTGTGGCAAAAGTAGACCACCGCCGTCATCACCCCCACCGGCTTGGCCATGACGTTCGGGTAGCCCCCCCGAGAGTGCCGGCCGCCGGCCAGCATCGCCCACTCGGACAGGGCCTTCGCCTCGACGGGGTTGTCTTGCCAGAACCGCTCTGCCAGGAAGGCCGAAGCGCTGGGCTTGACCAGCATGTAGAGGCGGTCGTCGGGGTGCTCCGGGTCGAAGGCGAGATAGCTCTGCCTCGCCACAGGCTTGCTGAAGGTGATCGTCGTGTCCCGCCGCCGACGCGGGTGTCGCGAAGACTCCCCTGCAGGAGCCCGAAAGTGGATTCTTGCAAGGTTCCCGCACTCGATGAGCACGCCGTCCGGGTAGTCGGGGTCATCCCACTCGATCATCTTGAGCTGCTGCTCGAACTCTCGGGGCGTGAACCACTTCCAGTCTGCCGCTGCCCTCTTGGCCTTGCGGATCTGAGAGGGAGTGAGCCGACCTCGGTTGCGCTTGGCGTTGCTCATGTGAACGATTCCTCGGGTGGGAGCCTACTGCTTAGCTCAGTCCTCTCGCCGAGAAAACCACCAGAGGACCCCCCCGGCAGCGAGCAAGACCGTAACGACTCCGGCAATCTGGAGCTGGCGGGCCAACACAGCCGCCTCAGCCTTCGACTCTTCTTCTGCCAGCTCGATCTCGGCGTCCGCGACCTCCTTCGCTAGCAGGGCTTGCTTCTCCGCTACTTCAACAGCTTGCCGAACCCCAGCCTTTTCGAGGGCCTGCTCCGACTTCTGAGTAAAGCCCCCGACCTCCTTCTTGAGGATCGCGCTGTGGACTGCCTCTTGAGCCGCGATAGCAGCTGGGATCGCAGCGAAGGGGCCCATGGAGGGTCCTCCTACTGCCAGGACGGCCGAAGCCCCTGCTCCCCTCACCTGCGCGCTGACCACGGCAGGCTGGATCATGATGAGCGCCCGGTTGTACCAAGCCAACTCCTCCAACCCGTGCTTGACGACCTCCTTCCGGATGAACTCGGCGGCGTCCTTGAGGTTGTCCTTCTTCCCCGCCAGCTGAAGGAAGATCGGATCCAGGCTCTCGTCTGGCTTGATCGCGACCTTGAGCTGGGAAAGGTCCATCTCCGCGTAGCCGGAGACGCCCACGGCTTGCAGGGCTTGAAGACCCCCAAGAATGGTCGAGCGGAACTCCCGATTCCGGAACATCGGAGGAGGCTTGGTGCCCTTGGCGATAGGCTGGGTCAGCTTCTCGAAAGCGAAGGCCCCGACAAGAGCGTAGGCGACCCCCCGCCCTCGGGTCCCAGGCCGCTCAGCCCACGGGTACTTGGAGCGCCAGAGCTTTCTCGCGGGAGACTTGTGCGAGAAGACCTTGCCCCCTTTCGCCTTGTACTTCAGCTTCCCGGAGCGCTGCTCCAGGCGGACCGCCCGCCGCTCCCAGCCCTTGGCGCGAGCCTTCTTCGCGCGCTTCAGCTTGCGCTCGGCCCGCTCCTCCTTGCTGAACCAGTCCAGCACGCCATCGTACTCATCCACCGGTTCGCCTCTTCCACTTCTCAGTCGCTGCCTTCTGGCGGAAGTAGTTGGCAGCCATGGCAGCCGTGACGGCTCCGGCCACGAAGAGCACGGTGATGCCGATCTTTCCCGACTCGGTCGTGAGGACAGCAGTCCTCTCCTCTGCGGCCTTCTGCTCCAAGACCTTCAGCTCGGCTTGGAGAGTTCGGATCTTGGTCGCGTAGATGCCCTTCAAGACACGGCTGGAGGTCCCCTCGTACATGTCCATCAGGCTTTCGAGCTGAGCTGACTTCTTGGCGTACTGCTCCCGAGGGTCTCCCCCAAACAGGAGAGCAGAGATCGCAGGGGCGTAGTCAGCGAGGACGTCGGCAGGCTTGGCCTGGTCTCCCTCTGCTGCATCTCCATAGCTGCGATGGGAAGGCTGGAAGGTGAGGCTCATGATTCTCTCCGGAGGGCGACCACGGTAGCAGCGAGGACTCCCAACCCCAAGACGACCCCACCGACGACAAGGAGGGTTCGGACAGTAGCAAGTCCCTGAAGGGCTCCCTGGGCCCGAGTTCCCGCTTCTTGAGCCTCGGCAGCTTGGGCCTGAAGCTCCAAGAGCTTGGCCTGCTGCTCGGCCATCTCCTCCTGGTGGGCTTGCTGGGAAGCCAAGCCCTTCTTCTGAGCCTGCGTGGTGATCACGGTCTCGGCGATGGGCCCAAGGGTCTCAACGACGTCCGGAATCCAAGACAGGTCCATCCCGTACCCGTCAGAGTCGGGGCTGGAGTGGGCAGACGGTTGGAAGACGTTGTCGCCCACGGCTCCTACTCCTCTTCGTCCTTGTTCCTCACCATCATGGTGATGCCGACACCGAGGATCCCGATGACTGCAACCCCGCCAACGATGAGGCCCCAGTTCGGGCCGCCACTTGCTACGACCCCCACGTCCTCGAACTCGTCGTCATAGGGCGTGATGTCCTGGGGGCCAAGCATCGCTGCGAGGGTAGGAAGGAGCTGGGCTGCAGCGGCCCCGATGCCCGCTCCCACGGCCGCCCCCCGAGAAGAGCTGGCTGCCGTGGTAGAGGCGACGGGTGCGCCGGAAGTCGTGACGTTGCAGGGGCCGTACCACTTCTCGACGTTCTTGGCTCCAGAGCTGCCTGCCGAGAGGGTCTTGCCGATGTCGGGGTGACCTGTCGGCCCGGCTGCGATCTTCACAGAGCCGTCGGGGTACTGGTGGTAGGTGAACTTGTCCACCTTGCCTGAGCGGACGCAGTAGCCGGGGCCGGAGTCGGGCGACGAGCTGCCAGCCGAGCTACCGGACACGTCGGAGAGCCCCGAGACCAGGTTGGCCCAGAAGACGCCCTTGTCATCGGGTTCGGAAGAGCTGGCTTCTTCTGAGCTGCTGTCGGAGGAGCTGCTGTCGGAAGAGCTGGACCTCCCCTCGCCTCCGAAGATCCTCCAGTCCTTGATCCCCCCGTACTCAGGAGCTTCCATGCGCTGGATGTTTTCGGGTTTCACCTCCCCATAGCCCTCGGGAAGGGAGCCGTTGTCGAAGCCAGAGAGGCTGCCAAAGACGTCGCTCACGGTGGTCCTCTCACGCAGTCAGGTTGATGATCAGGCCGGCCAGCATTCGAGCAGTGGCCTTGCGGGTCTCGGGGTCGAGAACGGCCTGGGTGCCGACCTTGGGGTCCCAGCCTTCCATCTTGCCGAAGATGAAGAAGGCCAGCATGTCTGGGCCAAGCTCCTTCCCTGCAGCGCGGGCGTCAGCGTAGTGATCGGCCCCCAGCTTCAGGTAGGTCCCCATTCTGCTCAAGATGGGGAAGAGGGCAGCGGTCGAGACCATGTTCTCTCAGCTCCGACGGAGGACCAGCCAGGCAGCGACGCCCGCACCGATCAGGACGATGGGGTTCTTGTACCAGACCTCACCCTCTTCGTCCGTGTATTCGTCCAGCTTGTCCCAAGACTCATCCAGCTTGGCGATGATCTCGGTGGCGTCCTCGGCCATCCCGGAGGGGTCGAACTCCAAGATGTCTGCTGTTCCAGACTCTTCGACCTCCACAGCATCCCCCTCGAAGCCCATCTTGTCCAAGGACCCCAACTCAGCCGAGCCGGCTTGAAGCTGCTGAACCTTCGCGGCAGCCAGCATCTCGTTGAGCTTCTTGGCCTCCTTGCGAAGCTGCTTGCCCACTTGGTGCTTCTGCGGCCCGGAGGCCCCCTTGAAGAGCTTGGTGAGGGACCCCACCTTCGCCTGCTGCCGAGCGATGTCTGCCCTCAGCTCGTCTGGGGCCTTGTAGTAGTGGAGGCTCGCCTTGAGGGCAGCGACCTCCAGAAGCAGCTTCTTGATCTCTCCAGCGATCTCTCTCCTGAGCGTCTTCTGCCCAGGCCCCAAAGTACGAGCCCGCACCCTCAAGCTGCGGATTCGCTCTTCTCGTTCGACGATGTTCCGCTTGGTGACGGCAGTTGCAGAGGCCACAGGAGTTCTCCGTTGGCCTTGCTTACCCCACACCAAGTTTCAGGGGAAGCTCTCCCCCCCACACGGGGTGCTACACCAAGTCGTCGCTCTGTCGGTACTGCAACAGGTCCCAGGTGGCGTCTCCTAGATCCGAGGCGAGCATCAGGTTGCCATCGACAGCACAGGCTGCCATCTGCCGGCGAAGCTCCATTGCAACATCTTGGGTGGAGAGGTCGATCTGCCCCAAGAGGGCCAGTCTTGCCTGCAGGCGCTTGCGGAGGTGATCTGCCACCTGCCGCTTGACGTGCTCGAAGGTGACTTCCTGGTCATCCACCCAAGAAGCAGAAGCCCCGAGGAAGGGGGGGTCGGTCTTTCGGGCAGCAGCCATCAGGACCCGTACCCACACAGCCACGCCGCGCTGCCATAGATCCATTCATAGCTGCGCTCGGGAGTCCCGTTGTCACAAGTGGTGTAGGCGTTCCTCCAGAGCTGCCCCTCAGTCGTCCCCTGCTGGTACTTGTGCTGCTCCTCTTCGGCGGCTGTCCGCATGGTGCGGCCGAACTGCTCCTCGCTCATCCTCTCGATGACCTCGGCCCCGCGCTCCAAGGCCTTCAAGAGCTTGGGGTCACGGGCAAGCGCGGCCCTCCACCCCGTGTCTGCGAAGGACTGACGGCGAGCAACCTGAGCCCGGCAGGCCAGACTGTAGGCGTACTCGATTCGGGCTGGGCTGAGGAAGCCCTCGATCTCGACGTGGTTCGGCATAGCCGAAGTCTATCCTTCGTCCTCTTCCGAGTCATCCTCGTACTGGGCAAGCAGCTCGCCCATGTCTTCGAGCACCACGGGCATCTTGGGGGGCTTGGTCTCGGGCTTGGTCTTGCGCCTCCGCGTCGTCTTCCTCTCTTCAACCTCTTCGACCTTCCCGACCGAGGGGACTCCCTTGATCCGCTTCAAGGGCATGGCCCGAGCGGCAGCGAAGTAGGCTTCTAGGGTGTTCTCAGAGAAGGGCTTCTTGGGCCCGGAGTAGGCCTTCTTGAGCATCTCCTCGATGTCCAGGCGGTCCTGAGGCTCCCACAGCGTCCGGTAGCTCCCGCCCACCTGGCCGAGGAAGACGCCCTTGATCCGGTCCAACCGAGGGGTCACCGGGTGGCCGGTCTTCTTCGAAAGCCTGCTCTCGGCGAGCCACAAGAGCATGGACTGCAGAGCCCTTCCAAGAACCACGGAGAAGGACTGGTCCCGGCCCACGAGCATGTCGCAGTCGATGTGTGCTCCGCTGCGGAAGGTCATCACCCGAGTCGGGAGGCCTCCCTCTCCGGGTCCGATGAGGATCCACGCCGTCTTGGAAGTCAAGACCTCTGGAGGAGGCCGGTATTCCCTGAGCTTGACCACATGGTAGAGCCGGCAGATGGTGCCCGAAGGCGAAGGGGCTCGACCCCGGCGACGGGCCTTCTTCCGCGTCTTGGTGATGTCGAGGGCCTCTTCAGCCGTCAGCCCTGCGTGGTCTGAGAGGTACTCAAGCACGGCCTCTTCGGGCGCGACACCCCTGGCTTCCGCTCGCCGCATCGCCTCCTGAACCTGGTCTTCCAAGGACTGGTCCACGCCGGGCCGGTGGAAGCCTGAGAGCACGTCCTTTCGCATCAGGGTCGTGAAGGTTCCTGGATCCTTCTTCCCGCCCAGGGGCGAGAGCTTGGTCTCAGAGCCCCGAGGGGGGAACAGCGTCATCACTGCCTCGATGAACTCTTCGTCGCTGGCAGCGGGAGAGAGCTGAGGCTCCTCCTCTCCAGCAACCAGCGGTCCACCTCCCCGGCGGAGCCACGCTTCGATGGTCTTCCACTCGTCGCTGCCTTCGTCCACGGGGTTCCGGCGGGACGAACGAGACTGACAGGATCGACGGGACTGAGGGGGCCTGCGAGACTTCCTGGGCTTCCTCTTCCTTCTCCCCTTGCGCCTTCGGGGGTTCTCGACCGCGAGGATCTCCTCCTGCACCTCTTCCCCATACAGCTGAGAGAAGCCCTCATCCCCAGGAGGCGAGGAGAGGGGGTGCATCAGCTTCTTGCCGTACAGGGCAGCTGACGGGTCCAAGGTGAGCAGCATCTTGAGGGCGCCAAGGGCCTCCCGCTCCAGGGCTGCATTGTTCTCCGGGAGCGGCGTGTCGGGAGAGAGGAGGTCCTCCCCCATCTCTGCCCGCTCCTCGTTCATCAAGCCGAGGAGGGTCGGCCAGTACTTGGCGAAGGCCTGATGGAGGGGAGCCATCGGAGACTCTCCCAAGTCCATCTTCCGCGCCGTGCTGTGAGCCAGGGTCTGGCGCACGAGGTTCCAGAAGCCTCGGGTGCTGAAGCCTTGACTGAGCGGCACCCGACCGGCTTCGGCCCTCTGGCCTCCACGAGCTGGCTTGCCCCCCATCTCGCGGCCTTCCCGGTGAGCCGCTCGCCCACCCCGCACGGCTTCGGGGACGCGAGAGAAGCCGAAGGCGTTGGAGAACGCTTGGGTGTAGGCCTTCTCGTCGTCCTTGTAGGACACCATCTTCTCGGCGAACCGGGGAGGCTTGCCGCGCCTCTTCTGACCGATCCAGTGCTCAGCGGGGAGAGCTTCCTCTTCTTCCCCTCCTGAGCCCCCCACCTTCACGCGGGCCAGGACGCAAGAGAGAAGGTAGGGCAGCGCTGGGCTCCTCCAGGGCTGGGCAGGCTGGCCCTTGAGCCATCTCAAGTGAGGCCGGCGGGAAGCCGGGTCCCACGAGACTTCAAGCCGGAGGAGCCGCTTGAGGTAGTCCGGGATGTTGTCGCGGTCCCCCAAGAACGCGGTCGGACGCCACGAAAGGAAGAGGGAGCCCTCGGCATTCATGTCCACCCCGCCCACTCGGGTCGAGCTGATGCCTGCGCGCCACCTGCCGGCCTTGTCGAGCTGAGAGGTCTCCCTGCTGAGCCTCTTCAAGAGCTTCTTGGGCACGCCACCCAGGGCTCTCATGTCGAAGAGGCAGACCGCGACTTGAACGGGGGGAAGAAAGCGAGTCGGGTCGTCGAAGAAAGCCCTCCCATGGGCGTCAGCCATGCCCCGAAGGAAGACCTTGGTCGGCCCCTCGGAGGAGACCGCCTGGAGAGGGATGTACTCTCCTGTCTGCAAGTTCTGCCCGAAGAGAGTCACGACCTGCTCCGCGCACGGGATCTCGGAGAAGTGCCTGATCCGAGTGTCGGGAGCGGCCTCTTCTGCCTTCTCCTTCCCAGTCTCTCGGGGCTGGATGCCTCGGCGGAAGTAGTCGTGCTGCTTGCGGTAGATGCTGTGCGCCAGCTCAAGGTCGGCGTCTTCTGCCAAGCCTCGGTAGGCCTCCAGAGGGACCTGGCTGTCCCAGAGGGCCTCCAAGATCTCCTCGTTCGAGTAGCCGTACAGAGACCACTTGTTGACGCCCTCAATGAACTCGGCCGGCCAGCCCTGAACGTCTGGGAACTCTCCGTAGAACCCCTCAGCAGTCCGGAAGGGCTTTGTTGAGAAGAACCTCGGAGGGCTCGCCTCCATGGAGTCCGCTCTCCGCTGAGCCTCGGAGCTGCTTCGGTACTTCTGGCGGACGGCCTCGGCGAAGAAGCCGAAGTCTTCCACGAGGGAAGCGCTCCGCCGCAGCCCCTCCGGCCACTCGGTGTAGCCCGCGAACCGGAGCTGCCAGGCAGAGCCCCGAGCAACGTCCTGCATCCCCCGACCTCTTCCCTTGATGACCACGGGAGGGACCAAGAGGCACACGTCTCGGGCTCCCCGCCATAGAACGGCCTCGGCCACAGGAAAGAGGTCCTGCTCTGCCTTCCTGCCGTAGTCAGGGGGAGCGAGCTGCATCCCTTCCCGAGTTCCTCTCGGCCCTGCCACCACCACGGCCACTGGAGTGCCTCGATAGGTCTTGTCACCCAAGTAGAAGGTGGGCCACAGCTTCGGGTAGCCCCCCGCCTGGCCAGACCGGATGTACTGGAGGTACAGGTCCAGAAGAGAGTGCGCTCCCTGGCCGACCCCGACAGGCGTCATCCTTGGACCCCCCGAACCCCTCACACCGAAAGCTGATCGGATGGACGCCGCTGATCCCGGCTCGCCGAACAGCTCGTCGTAGAGCCCAAAGGAGGGGGACCCGTCAGACATCTTGGGCGCGTGCTTCACGAGGAGAAGCAACTTCTGGGCATACCCCACGACCGGGGGGTTCCAGGCGTTCAGCTGAAGCGGCCCGCCGGGAGAGTCGAGGTGCCGAATCTCCTGGATCAGGGGGTCACGGGGTCCATCCAACGCGAAGGGCCGAGCGGTCCCGTGGGCTGGAAAGCTGCTCATCGCTGCTTCCACCTGCTGTCGGGCCCATGGCTGTTCGGCCATCCAGAGGATGGTGGAGTCCAAGTACCGCCCCAGGAGGACCGGGCTGATCGGGAGGATGTAGAGGTCCGGCTTGGCCGAGCATGCAGGAAGGCTGAAGCCCTCCGAGGCCATCTCCTGAGACGCCGCGGACTCCTTGCCCTTCCTCTTGCCTGCCTTCTTTGCCTTCTCCCAGGCAGCTTGGGCCTTCCTCAGCTCACCCCGAGCCACTTCCCTCTCCGTGTCCGGCGCCCCGGACTCCGGATCAGCCAGCGCAGCCAGCTTCCCCACTCGATCCTCCCAGTAGGAGGCGTCCTTCTTGGGGTTGCCCCGAGCCCGGGAGAGGCCCCGAGGCTGCCGGGGCTTCCTCGCCCTCCTCCGCCGGCGGGAGTAGCGGCTCACTTGCCCCTCCTCAACCCGAAGCGGGGGCGAATGTAGTCCAGGATGAGCTGCGTGCCCACAGAGATCACCACGCCTGTGATCACTGCCGGAAGGATCTTCTTCACGTCGATCCAGGTCTCCTTCACCTTCTGCTCCGGCGTCCAGTTGGGATCCCACATCCAGCTGTCCTCGCCTTCCATCCCGGCTGCCATGCTGGCTCCGACAGCCGCGCCGACGGGGCTGAGAGCCGACTGCCCGTACTCGGAGGTGCTGAGTCGGGAAGGCTGAAAGGCCATGGCGTAAGCAGGGCTACGGTGGGGGGCAGGAGGAAGAGGTACCGGTCGGTGACCGCGAGGAGGCCTGGGGGCCTTGACGACGTAGGCAGGGCCGAGAGGCCTAGTCTCCATCTCGGGAAGGTAGCGCTTGGAGCCGCTCACGACATCCCAGCCCAGGGGAACTCCCTGGACCGTGGTCTCCGCGAAGTACCACCTGTTGGGCTTGAACGGAGGTGTGCCGACCATCAAGTAGATGTGAGCCCACTGGCAGCCCTGGGGGAACTCTTGCCCTTGAATGTAGCGAACCTTCTTGCCGTTGCAGGTGCCCCCCAGGACGAGCTTCCATGGCAGTCGGATCGACTCGAACAGCGCGGCCAACGTGAGGCACTGATCGTCACAATCCCCCCAGCCCTGCTTGATGGTGAAGATGGGGTCCTGAAGCCGCTCCCCAGGCTCGTTCACGTAGTAGATGTTCTTCGGGTCTTGCACCCACTTCAAGAGCGCGGCAGCCTGCTTCTTGTACTGCCGGGGCTTGACCTTCGCCTTCTTGAGGATGGAGACAGCCAGTGATGCGATCCGAGGGTCTCGCCCTCGCATCTTGGCGATGTGAGCGATGACCGCCATCCTCTTGGGGTCGTCGTAGCCCTTCCAGTCTGGAAGGTGGTGGACTTCCGTGCCTGCCAGGTTTAGCGGACGAAGTCGGGCAGGGAGTTCCTCGACAGGAAGGCGAGACACGAAAGTCCTCCGCAGCCACTCTACTGGGAAGGCCAGATCGGGGCACTCCAGACCGCGCAGTCAAGGTGCTACGGCTCGAACTCCCGCACGTCTCCCAGCTCTCCTCCGGGCACCCGATTCAGCTTCTGAACGCCGGCAGCGAAGATGGCTTGGACCTCATCTGAGGGGAGGGCAACTACCCAGGACTGCTGGTTTCCGGGCAGCATGATTGTCACCTGGGTGACCGTCTCCCCCCTGTAGCTGTACTCCACCAGCGAAGTCGGCGCGGTTCCACAGGGAAGGTGAAGGCTGGCTTCACCCTCCACCCCCGGAGGCTGTACTGCCAGGGGGAACTTCAGGAACTCGTGGTCGAAGAGGGCCAGCAGGCCGAAGTGGCTCACTTGGCCTCCTTCTTGTGCTCGCTGGGAAGGCTGTCAGGGTCCTGTTCGTCCTCCTCTTCCTCCTCGTAGAAGAAGGCGCTGAGGCCGAGCAGCTCTCGGGCCTCGTTGACGGAGGCTGCGACGTCCTCGGACATCTCGGGCGGGGCGAGGTAGACCGTCTCCATCTCGGTGATGTAGGTGGACGTCTCTTGCTCCAGCCCCCAGAACTGAGCGTCCACCTGGAGGCGGATGGCGACAGCCTGGGCGTCTTGGACCGCCTCGGGGAACTGGGTCTTGAGACCCTCGACCATCGCCTGCTTCACCTGCTGGATGAGGACCCACTTGGGGTTCATCACCCTCCGACTCATCCTCACCTCGGTCCAACCTGCCGGAAGGTCATCGAGACCGTCCCCCTCGAAGGGGACACCGCCCGGCGCGATCAGCCCGGAGAGGGCGCACTCGTACTCGTAGTTCTCGGTCATGATGCCTGTTCCTCCTCGCTCTCGCGAGTCAGGGCCCGCTTCCACTTGGTGCCGTAGTCATGGAAGCCAGCGATGTCAGGGAAGGCAGCGTGAGCCACCTGAGTGATGTTGGCCGAAAGACGATCCACCAAGTCGAGGAGGTCCTCTCCTTCCAGGGGACCGTCCTGCAGGGCAGCGAAGATCGCCCCTTGCAAAGAGCCGTAATGGGCGAGCCACCGAAGGGCGTACATCACCCAGCGACTTGCCCCAAGGGCCTTCAAAAGGGCCAGCCGGTCCGGCTGCTCCGCTCCGGTGGCGTCGAAGTTCACAGCCCAAGCGGTGACGAAGTCCTCGAAGACTTCCCACGCCTCCGGCTTGCACGGGAGGGAGCCGAAGTCGAAGCCCTCAGCCATAGCTGGGTCTTGCGAGGGCCAATCCACAGGAGCCGGGTTGGACTCCCCCATCGACCCTGGAGCCGAGGGGCCTGGAACACCGCCATAGACGGGGTCGACGTGAAGCTCTTCCATCGTGGGGGCAGAAGCTGGGGCGGCACGAGCCGTGAGCCCCTTCAGGACAACGATCAGGTCTTCCCGAGTGCCCTCGAAGCTGAACTTGATCATCCCTCACCCCCCTGAAGCTTGGCGAAGTCCTCTTCGGTGTAGGGCACCTCGCTCGGGATCATCCCAGACTCCTTCATGGCACCTGTGATCCTCTCGCAGAGGTCAGCCCCTGCCCCAGCCTCACCGATGGCCGCGTTCACAGTGACCGCCTTGATGTAGTAGTAGATCCCCGTCTCGTTGGTGATGGCCTCGGTGATGAGCCCGAGCCACTCCTCCTGGTCTGCGGCGTCCAGCCGCCCGACGAGAGTTCGGATGGCCTTCCTGGCCTTCTTCTGGTCTCGCAGGCCGAGCTTCGCTGCCTTCGCTCTTGCCAGGAGGTCGATCGGCTGAGACTGGACCGGAGATTCTCCAGGAGAAGCCTCTTCCTCCTCGAACTCCTCCGGGATGATCGAGTCTTCCGGCAAGTCCACCGGCACGGGGTGGTTGTGGGCCTGCTGCACAGCCCGAAGTGGGATGCCCTGAGCCTGCCCCGGCAGGATCACCTGGGGGCCACTCTCGGTCTGGATGACTTGAGCCGTGGTGCCGTCAGGAAGCCGAGCGATGCGACGGCGCCGGCCCTTCGGCGGGACCTGCCCCTGCTCCGCCTTCGCCGTGATGGCAGCCTTGCCCAGCTCCGCGATGGACCCGAGGACCTTCGGGATGGCATCAGACCAGCCTCCCTCACCCCCGCCCCCCGCGAAGAGACGCTCCAGGATCTCGGGGCCTTCCATGCCCAGCTGCTCTCCAAGCGAGCCGAAGAGAGAACCTCCCCCCTGCTCCATCTTGCGGAGCTGCATCATCCGTTCCTGGTGTTCCCGATCCCGCTCCTTGTCCATCTCCAGGGACCGGAGCTGCATGTCGTGCTGCCGCTGGCGGTCTCGCTCTGCTGCCTCCCGAGCCTCCCGTTCAGTGCGGTCACGGCGCTCCTCTGCTGCTCGACGAGCCTCCAAGTCGAGGCGGCCCTGCTCGGTCATCTTCTCCTGGTGGTCGCGAGCCCGCTGGGCCTCGACCTCCATCTGCTTGAGCTTCAACTCCATCTCAGCACGGCGGTTCTCTTCAGCCCGCTTGGCCTCTTCCTTCCGGCGCTCCGTGTCCTGACGAAGCTCCTCCAAGCGGCGCTGAGTGGCGCTCTCGCGCTCCTGGCGCTCTCGCTCCATCCGAAGCTGGAAGTCTTGGCGCTCCCGTTCGACGCGCTCTCGGTCGATGCGCTCCCGCCGCTCGGCGTCCTCGCGCTGCTGAGCCATCTTGCGGTCCCAGTCTTCGCGCTCGCTGCGTCGCTTCTCTTCCAACTCGACCCGCCAGCGCTCCCGCTCCTCCCGAGAGAGCTTCTCCTTGCGCTCCAACTCCATCCGCTCCCGCTCCAAGTGAAGCTTGGCCTCCTCCTTCTCCTGATCGCGGCGACGGTCGGCCTCCTGCTGCCGGCGGTCGGCCTCGATGCGGAGGGACTCCAGCTCGAACTTGCGCTGCTCCTCGATGCGAGTGCGCTCCAACTCCAGCCGTTCTTTCTCGGCTTGCAAGCGACGATCGGCCTCTGCTCCATCCTGAACAGATCGACGGTCGGCCTCCTCCCGCTCCTGAACCCGCTTGCGTTCCCACTCCTGGGCGTCAGCTCGGCGGCGCTCCTCGGCGTCCTGCCGCTGGCGGTCGAAGTAGGCCCGGTCCTGCCCCATCCGGGCCTCGTCGGTGGCTCGCACCCGCTCCTGCTGCTCTCGTGTCGCGGTCTGCTGTTGGCCGAAGACCGTGGTGAGCGTCTTGAGCATCATGTCGGAGTGGGCCTTCTGGGACTCCACCTGCTCCACAGATCGAGCGCGGTCGGTCTCCATGAGGCGGTCAGTCATCTTCTGGACGACCTCGGCCGACTTGTCAGCGACCGCGATGCGCTCCTGGTACCGGGCCTTCTCCTCCTCCCGAAGCCGGTCACGCTCCTGCTCCAAGGTCTCCTGCAGAAGCTCAGTTCGACGCTCGGCAGACTCGACCGCGTGTTCGAACATGCGGCCCATCTCTTCGGCGTAGGCCCCTCCTGCATCGCTGCCCTGGTTGATCAAGATGGGGTCGTTCACGCCGCGCTCCTCTCGCTCTCGTTCCTTTTGGCGCCGGATCCGAACGACCTCGGCGTGGTGCTCGCTGAAGTTGAGGGTGAACTCCTTGCCCAGCTCCTTCCCTCGGATGTCCACCGGACGGAAGCGGAACTGGAAGCGCCCGTCTCCCGTCTTGGGCATCGCGGCGTAGAACTTCCGGACCATGTCCTCTTCGGTGGCCTCTGCGTCGATCGCACCGAGAGCGACAGGAATCCCATTCTCCCAGCGCCACACTCGGTACTGGACAGCGGTGGGGAAGTTCGCGGCCTGAGCGTAGAGCTTGGGAGACGTGGCTCGTCCGAAGGAGTCGGCCGTGTCTCCGAAGAGGTCGCTGGTCTGGGCGCGGGTCCCGAGGAGAGGGGCCTCCCCGAAGGTGTCCACGTCTGGGTTGTTCAGGTCCTCGATGTCCTCATCGAAGTCCTCGTCGTCATCGCCCCCGTAGGGGGGAGCAGCGGGGACGAACCCGTCATCTCCTTCGTCTTCATCAAGGTCTTCGGGGAGAAGGGCCGAGCCCTCTTCCTGCGAGAGGCGCATGGCCTCGGCCAGTTCTGTCTGCTCCCGACGCGACATGAGACCTCCAGGCTTGACGAGAGTCCTCTAATGCTCTCCCCCCGCCCGGCCACAGGTGCGAGAAGTTATTTCATATCATATACTGCCACGCCAGACTCCCCGAAGCTTCGATCCGCTGAAAAGACAAGAGGTAGCCATGAGCCGGCAGAAGGAAATCGCCAGGCTGATGAGGCTTCGGGGCATCAAGCCCCGGAAACGCGTCAGCCGCCGCTTGGACCGGGCTTTCGAGGAGGAGCGGCAAGCAGAAGCCCCCGCCCCTGAGCCCTCTTCACCCCCCGACCCCCAGAGCGTCTACGACACTCCCGACTCTTGGAGTGCCCTGAAGCGGACGAAGAAGCCCCTTCCTCCTGAGAACACGGAGCCCAAGATCGACCTCAGGCGGGGGCCCAAGAGGAAGGCTCCCCACAAGAGGAGAGGCCGAGCCTTGGGCTTCACGGTCAGCGAGGAGGAAGCGTACATTTTGCGGAAGTACGCCTTCGATCAAGGCCTAGGCTTCAGCGAGTGGGCCCGAGAGGTGCTCTTCAAGGCGGCAGGAACCAAGATCCCTCCCCGCCGTTGACAGCAGAACAGCTCGGGTGTATACCTTGCTCGACAGCCCCCCGCTGTTCCTACTCCTCATCCTCAGGGAGCCTCGCTGGTCTACCCCCGGCGGGGCTTCCGCCGTTCAGGAGGACGGGCAGCGGTTGGTGCTCCCCGAAGGGACGGGCCCCAAGTGCTCGCGCTTGCTGACCTTGACCAGCAGGCCGTGCCAGGCGTTGTCACTGCACGGCTGGCAGAGAGGCGCGCACCCGCGGCCCCACCAGAGCGTGGTGGGCTTGTGACAGAGGACGCACCTCTCAATGCCCCCCTCTCCTGAGGGGGCCTGCTGGACGTAGACAGGCACGAGGTCCCTACTTGTCCTTGCCCGACATGCGCCGCCCCTCGGCGAGGATCTCGTCGGCGGTGCGCCCGTAGGTCATGGAACGGGGGCCGCGTGAAGAAGCAGCTTCTTTGGAAGGAGGTTCCGAAGGGACCGGAGATTCTTCCACAGGTTCTTCCACAGCCTCTTCCGGCTCCGGAGGCGCATCCACGGGCTCCGACTCCTCGCTGTCCACAGGAGGGGCGGCGAGGGCCCGGATCTGGTCCTCGTGGGAGTAGACCCGACAGAACTGGCGGCCCCCCACCTCGCCAACAGCACGGTTGCGGCAGGGAGCGCCCTTCGAGGTGACGGCATCACAGAGCTGGGACATTGGGGAACCTCCGAAGTGCCTCGACCGTAACATGAGCTTGCCGTAGCGGGGAGCCCCTTCGAGCCTCCCGACCGTCACGGCCCTCACTTGTCACCTCCTTTCACCAAAGACAAGGTCGGCCGGCCCTCTTCGGAGTCTTCGGAGTCTTCGGAGAGGTCGATGAGACCCATCCTCTCGTACTCTTCGATCACGGCCATCTGAGTCTCGACCTCATCTGGGTCCAGGCCTTCCCTCGTAGCCCACTGGCGGAGGCGCTCCCCCTTCGCAGGCACGATGGAAGGAAGGTCGAAGCCCAACTCCGGGGTACGAATGGTCTGGATGCGGTACTTCAGAAGGTACCGGCGGGGCACTAGGTTGGAGGTCTCGTCGTCGGCCTTGCAGGAGGCCCGGTTGAGAGCCCTTCGGCCCTCCTCCCAGACGTCCCTGCCACCCGCTGACCAAAAGGAGATGACCACCCCCGTGAGGGAGTTCTCCCCGAAGCCCTTGAAAGCCATGACCATGTCCTCCCAAGCCCAGGCCATTGCGTCCTTCTCGTTGACCCCCGCATCCCAGATGCGGAAGTCGCACCAAGCAGAAGCCAGGACCATGAACTTGACCATGCGGAGAGCCCGCAGAAGGCCAGGATTGTCCTGGCCCTCCACGAAGCTGTCCAGGCCCTCTACGAAGTGCTCGTAGGCGAAGCGCTTCCCATCACTCATCTTCTTGCCCTCCTCAAACAGGGGCGAGGATGCGGCCGTCATTCTTCAAGGACTGGGAGAGCCCTCGACGAAGGATGGTGGCAGCCGTCCTCTCCATCGCGTACTGCTGCACGAGGTCCTTCTCGTCCTGTGCCGCCAGGGTGATGGCATCGACCACGGAGGCCAGGCGCCCTCCTGCCGTAGTGGACGGGTGGGTCAAGCCCTTCTGGGCTTCGACTGCGAAGCGGTTGGGGGCCCCGCCTCGCTTCAGCTCGTCCTCCATCCAGGCGAAGGCGTCGTCGATCTCGACCTCCAAGGCGTCCTTGTAGGCATCCACCACGCCGTTCGCTGTGGTGAGGAGATCCTTGAAGGCTGACCGAACCCCAGCCTGGATGCGAGCAGCATCACCTCGATGGATCCAGTTCCACTCCTTGCCGTCGTCCCAGTGCCCCATGCCGTTGGTGCAGACCAGCCGCCACATGCCCCCGCGAAGGCCGACCCTCCGACGTCCCACCTCGCTGTTCCAGCACTCGACCATGGGCACTGGCTCGTTCAGCAGAGCCCCTGCGTCCCAGTTGCGGAGGACGGCCAGGGGAGCGTCGATGGCCGCGAAGCGGAGCCGCATCACCGAGTCGGTGACCCGCCAGTCCAAGATGGGCAGCTCTGCGAAGTCCCCCGCGTGGTCCAGCATGTCCTGGACGAACTGGAGGTTGCTGTACGGAGCGTAGCCTTGGCTGTGGCAGGACCGAATGACTCTCCGGATCCCTCCTGCAGCCTGCATGTTCACCGTTCGCACCATGCGAGGCTTGTCCCGCAGCTGGGAGAACTTGGCCCAAGCCATCGTTGCCAGCTTGCCTCCTGCGGGGTCCAGCTGGGCCAGCTGCTTCAGCCCGGAGAAGAAGCGGCTAGGCAGCACGTCTCGGGCCAACTGCGAGGCTCCGTTGTCAGTGACCAGCATCTTGAGGTCCTCGATGCCGTCTCGGGCCAGGAACCGGGCGTGCATATGCCCCTCGCTGAAGTCCACGTGGAGCTGGTCGAGGCTCCGGTCGTGGTCCTCGGGGTCCTGAAGCTCGGTCAGCTTGGTCAGGTAGTCCCTCACCTCTTCGAGGTGGAAGGTGGACGTGGCTCCGGGCTTGCTGCCCCGACTCACCAGCGTCCTGTCCTTGATCGTGAAGGGCAGAAGGGCCAGCGACTGCTGAACCCCGTTCTCCTGTCGGGTTTGGATCTCACTCATTCCTCTTTCCTCATGCCCCTGAAGTAGAAGAAGCCGCTTCCGGGACCAAGAAGCAGCTTCCTTTGATGTAACTCTCGGACGAGAGAGTGTCAACTGTCACTCACCCTCAAGCTTCTGTCGAGACGTGTTCGCTCGGCGGCGGTGCCCCCCGAAGTCTACGTGCAGGATGTTCACGTCGTGCCGGTTGCACCAGACCTGAATGCCCTGCTTTGTCCACCCCGCCTGCTGACGGCAGTAGCCCTTGGGGCTGATCTTGCCGGCGTGGTGGAGCCTCCACTCCTCCAAGCAGAGCCCACAGTGCAGGAAGGCACCGACCTGAAGCTCGTTCGAGATGGGATCCCACTCAGGGTCGTCGGTGAGGTCCAGGTTCCCAGACTTGTCGCAGACCGACTGTTCCGGGGAGGCCAGTCGCTCCAGCTCTCCGTCGTACTCGATGCGAAGGCCGCTCCCCTCATCAGGGACGTAGAACTCGGCCTGGTAGCGCTCTAGGAGAGCGCGCAGCTCTGCCATGAAGCGGTTGTGCTTCTCCATTCTCTTCTCCTCGATGGGGCTTTCGCCCCGCTGTGCTCAGACCAGCTCGGAGGAGTCCATCCCCTCGGGAAGCTGGTACTGAGCCTTGTTCATCTCCCACCAGACGTAGCCGACGCCCAGAGCCATCGCGACAAGCCCTCGACCTGCGAGGGTGCGAAGATGGTCATCTTCCGAGTCGGGGGCCAAGCGGGTGTAGAGCCTCCCCAAGGCCAAAGAGCTGACCAGTCCTGCAACGACCGCGACGGTGGCCAAACCCTGGTTGCTCGGATCGACCAGCTTTGCCCCGATGCGCCTCTGCTCAGCGAGGAAGTAGGCCCACTCCGAGGTGAGCTGCTGGTCTTGAGTCTGCAGGGTCTCGTCGTTCATGGGAGGAGTCTAACTCAAAGGCCCACGCCCCCGGGGGGCCCGCAGGAACCTCTCCCGCGAGGAGGGCTCCTGGCTGAGGCGCCCCTGAGGGTCTTGCTACCGCTGTCGCGGGATAGCTGGGGGTTTGTGGCCTTGAACCTGTCGGCGATGCCCTGCCCGACAAACCTCCTGCAAAGCTGACACGAACGAAGTTCTTGCCCTTCGAGACAGTAACCCCCAAAGAGACCTCCTTGCAGACGGCAAAGACGATGACTTCCTTCCTCACGAGGAGGTCTTCCAGTGACACCCCGAGTTCTTGTCCTTGCCTGTGAACTCGGGCCACACCTCCACGGAGAAGCCCTGATCAACCCAACGTGTCCAGTCTGGAACTCGGGGATCCTTCTCCGGGCCCCACCCCAGCTCCACCACGTCCTGCTCGATGTAGACCCGGCCCTCCCCCCTTCGAGCCACCTCGATCGCTTCGTAGATCGACCACTCGGTGTGGTCCCATGGGAACTCCATGGCGACAGCCTCGTGCCAGGACCCGAACGAGCCGTCCGCCCTACAAACCCTGGCCTGGTGGGTGACGCAGACCCGAGGAGGGGCATAGGCACGATCCTCCGACAAGGGGTTCACAGACTTCGGGTTGAGGCAAGCGCCTTCACGACGGAGACGCACCAGGGCGATGTTGATGTCGTTCAGGGACGGGATCTCGGGTTTCCAGGCCATCACTCCTTCCTCCCCGTACCGGCTCGGGCCAGGACCTCGACAGGTGTGAAGTCGGGCTGATGCAGGATGTGGTTCTGCAGGTCATGGGCGATGTGCCAGGCTTCCAGCACCTCCTCTGCGCGCTGTCCCATGTTCTGCCTCCTCAGCCACCCCACCAGATGCCAGAGGTCTGGGATCTGGATCTGGCCGCAAGGGACCTGCCGCTCCTCCGAGCCTCCTGCAGCTCGCGTGATCATCGTCCGGCTACTCATCCTCGTCCTCCTCGCCCCACAGGCCGTTCTGTTCGGCCCAGGCATGGTGAAGCTCCAAGTCTCCGGCCGCGGAGGCCGAGACGCATCCCGTAGCGATCAGCCCCATAGGAGCGCCAGGGAGGCGGTACTGCTCTCGCCGGTCATTGCCGACAGCCAGGCGCAACATGGGCCAAGTGAACATCGTGCTCCGGTGTGGCCCACGTTCCTGCTCCTCGCAGCGCTCCGTGAAGGGCACGGGGCGGAAGCCCTCTCCAACACGCTTCACCAAGGCTTCCAGGTCTGGGGGAGAAGGCTCGACGTTGAGGAGCTGGTGGAGGGTGTCGGCTGCTTGGCAGTCGTGGCAGCAAGGACCGCTACCGTCCCGAGCCAGGGCAGGAGCCAGCTTTGCAAGGGGCTGCACCATCTCTGCCTTGCCCCAATCTCCGCGCTGGTCAGTCTTCCACCATCGAAGGCAGCGGGGACAGGGACTCGGGTTGTCCCTGTAGAGGTCGGGTCGCCTTTGGCGGAGGGTCATCGGATCTCCTCCACGGGGGTGTCGCCTGGAATCGCTGGGAAACCCCGGCGCATAACGCTCCCCGCCCTCGCCTCTGCTACTTTCTCTGCGTGGACCAAGCCGGCCTTGATAGCCCGAGCGTCGAACTTGGCTCCGGTGCCCTCGTTCCAGATGTGGGCTTCCAGCTCCTTCTCCAGCTCCTCTCGGGAGGCCTCGACCGCCTGCCGCACCTCTTCCTTCAACTCGGCCACCAAGGCAGCCCTGCGAGCCTTGAAGCGGCACTTGGCCTTCGCCCGAGACAGGTACTCCTCCGCTGCCCAGTCCCGCACGGCGTTGGCTTGCTGAACCCGGTCCCTTTCAGCTCTCTGCTCGACCCACTTCCCATGAGCATGAACGACAGCCTCGACGATCCGCCCCGCGACGTCAGCAGAGTCAAGTCCGTACTGCTTCCAGCAAGACGCCTCGTCGGGGATGAGAGAGGGCTTGGCAGCTGAAGCGGAGGGCATCACGAGGGCGTAGAAAAGCCGGAAGTCCTCCCCGGTGCTGTAGCCCCTCCAGCCGTTGCACGAGGTGGCAGAGACCTGAAGGGGGGAGAAGGACGTCTTGAAGGCCTCATCCAAACCCCAGAAGGGTCCGGACTCGTCCAAGTCGTCCTTCTTCCACGTGACGTGGCCTGCAACCCGAACGAGGCGCCTGTAGTCCTTGTGTCGTCGGACATCGACAATCCGGGACTCTCCCGATCCTGCGATGGTCAGGTGCCCCACTTCTCTCTCGAAAGGGCGCAGCACTGGGCTGGGCTGAAAGTCATTCGACATGATCTTCCCCCATGGCGGTCCAGGCTTCCCGAGACCAGATGAAACGGTTGATAGGCCGAAGCCCCTCACCGGTGGCAGAGGCCAGAAGTTCCAGCCTTCCTGGAAGCGGTCGAGGTGTGGCCTCTCGATCAGTGACGGCCAAGCCCCTGTCCGCCTGGCAGTCCCCATAGTAGGGGAAGAGGGCCAAGCTTCGGGGGTAGACGGTCACGTTCAAGGCGCAAACCCAGAACCGCTTCCCCTCTCGAAAGGCGTCCCCATCCTTCATGTCTGTGAGGGTGTCTCGCTGCTGAGGCACCCTCTGCCGAGCCCGGCAGTGAAGGAGGTTCGGTGTTGGGCCGTAGTCCGAGAAGACCAGCAGCCCCTCCTTCCAGTAGAACCAAGTGTACTCGCACCCAATCCACGTCTGACCAGTGTCAGGGTTGAAAACCATGACTTGGTCTCCGCGGGAGCCGATGTTTAGGGGACTGTACGCCCTCACTCGCTGTTTGGTGGTGATCGTGTTCCATCCGGCCAGCGAGACTGCCACGCAGTTGTTCGGGTAGTACCGGATGATCTCGGTGCCATGAAGCTTCAGAGCAAACACGCACCCGTCCTCCCCGAACAGGACGGGACTGGTCCGGGAGACCACGATGTAGGTGCTCTGGTTGCCCATGAGCGGCTTGCCCCTGCTCTTGTCCCTCGCCCGCTTGAACAGGTCGTGGGCCCAGAGCCACCAAGCCTTCCGGTAAGTCACCGTGTTTCGGGTGCTCATCGCCACTCCAAGAAGCCAGGGGCTGTAGTGACCTCGTTGTTCTCGACGACGATCCGGCCGATGTCAGAACGCTCCTCGCCGAGCCACTCGACCTTCCCGTTGAGCACGTAGCCCCACGGCGTGAGGAAGTGAGTGATGAGGTACTCCAACCACTCGACGTAGGAGTAGAACTTCTCGCCCCCATCCCAGCGGATCTCCGTGCCCTCTTCGTTCGGGACCCATTGGCACCAGAGCCCCGGCTGGCCTTCCGGCGGTGCGTTGTAGTTGATCACATCCTCCGGGCGAGAGCCGAAGCCGCTCTCACCCTGGCCTGCAAAGCCCCCCTCTCCGACGAAGTAGGCGCCCTCCTCCCCGACCGGAAGACCAGTCGCCTCCCGAACCGGGTCTTCCCGCTCGGAGGTGATGTCTGCATCTCGCTGCATCCGGCGAGTCCCGGCGAACTTCACCAAGAAAGCCTGATGCTCGGAGGCCAAGGGCTTGTCCAGTTGGAAGCTGCCGCTGAAGTCTGTTGTGTATCCCATGCTTTGTTCTCTCCTGAGGTAAAGGTGTGGCGATCAGGTCGCTTCAAGCAGCTTCCCTCACGATGTCACCACTCACCGGCGTGACTGCTGAACCCGCCGAGTCATGGAGACTCCCCGAAGGGGAAGCGGCCCACGGGTTCGGCTTCTCTTGGGCCCTCACGCGAGGCCGCATGGAGACGGGCCGCTCTACAGGAAGACGTATTCACCGTGCTGTTCGGTCATCTTGCCATGCTCGAAGAGGTACCTCCAAGCAGCACGGTCCTCCCCGTAAAATGTGATAACCCCTCCAGATTGGAGGAAGGGGGCCAAGGCACGCCAGAGATCCTCGTCGTCCCCCCACTTCTCTCCCGAGAAGTAGTAGACATTCACGCTGCGAAAGACCTGATCTGGGTGAGCCAGCTGCTCGACAGGAGACGGCAAGTCTCCTTCTTCGGCCTCGTATCTCCAAGCCCTAAGAGCAGCGACGAGGTTCTCGTGCTTCACTGCCTTCAAGGCCTCCGCTCGATCGACCCAAGAGTAGTCAGAGGTCAACTCGTCGAGCATCAGCTCTTTTATGGCAGAGAGAGCCTTTCTGACCCTCGTCGAAGGGACACAGACGCCTTCGCATTCCACTGTGACAGAGTAGCCCATCAGTTCTCCTCCTTGTCTTTCGGCTGGGGCAAGGCCTGACGAGAGAGCTGCTCTATCGGAGTCTCCTCCAAGAGCGAGGCCAGCTTGTCCCTGGCCTTGGCCTTCTTCTTCCGCTGGTCAGCCTCTACCCACTCGCGTTTAGCTTTCTGCCAACCAGCCTGCCTCATCTCCATAAGACACTCTGCTTTCTCCCTCTCCGTCTTTCTCATGCCCGCTTCCATCCGGGAGAGCCGGACTTGCACCTGGCTGAGAAGGCCAGTCACAGTCTGAAGGTCGTCCTGCAAGGCGGATAGAAACTGAGATTGGGTCACCTCGTGGGCCGTGAAGAACGACTCGCTCTCGTACCACCAGTGACGGAGATGGATAAGAGCCGTCATCGCCACGGCATAGCCGGCCCCGCTGGCCTCCGCGGCAAGCTGCAGGGGGTGCTCCGAGTCCCTCGTGTAGGCCCGGAGGAGAAAGTCCCGATCGTCCATTCGGAGGGGAAGCCACCGGACGAAGTCCGGCTCTCCCTCGACGGGGTCCATCCACTCCTCTGAGTCCACCAAGAGATTCTTGAGGAACTCGTGGATCTGTGCTTCCGAGAGGGGCTTTTCGGACATCAGAAGCCTCCTGTGTTGAGGTCATCCACGCCAGTCACCAAGTGGGCCTCCTTGGGGAGGACCCCCCCACTGTCCTGCCCCTTGCCTCCCCGAGAGAAGGGACCGTCCCTCCCCCGAAGCCTTCGAACTCGGTACTGCACATGAGTCTCGGCTGTCCCGTCGCGCTTCTTCCTCGTCTTCTCCCGAGTCTCCAGCACCTTCTCATGAGCCTTGGGGTTATTCACCCAAACCCTCCAGGTGTGAGGGTCCACGGTGTGAAGGCATGGCGGCTTGTGAGTCTTGTGGTGGATCTTCTCGGTCGGGGGCTCAGTAGGAAGGGTGACCCACCGCCGCGTCACCAAGCGTGCCCCGTCGTAGCTCAAAGTCAGGCGGGTCACCTTGTTGATGTGACCCAGCTTCTTGTTGCGGGCCCTGGGAGCTTTCCTCTTGCCAACGATGACAGTCTTCGGGTCCTCGGCAAGGGCTGCCAGCGAGTTGATCGCCACTCGGCGCAGCTTGGCCAAGTCCAGGCGTGCCCCGTCTTGCGCGATAGCCAGCAGGGACTTGGTCCTCAACATGTGGTCCAGATCGGTGAAGGTGTCCATGACCCCCTCCGTGTTCTCCTTGCTAATGACGGTCCCCCAGCGCCCTTGAGCATCCCGCTGCCAGATGCAGAAACGGATGCCAGCTTGTGCTCCCTCCAGGGGCTCCGCGTACATCAGCATCGGCGGCCCCTTGACCTCGCCAAAGTCGAAGAGGTTCATCTTGAAGAGAACCCCGTGACGCCAGGTCTCGCTGCCCAACACCACTGGCAGAGCCGTGAAGCGCGGCTCCCACGCCTCCAGGAGAGCCGCTGACTGAGGGCTGACCGTGATGAGCTTTCGGGAGCTGTGAAGCCAACGGCTCATCCCCTCCATCGTCACCAAAGCTGGAAGGATCTGATCAGGGTGGTGAAGCCGAAGGTTGATGCCAGCCTTCTCGCAGAAGGCTTGACCCCTCTTTGCAGCGACCCCCGGACTGGAGTTGGCCAGTAGCTTCAAGAGGGCCAGAGGCATGTCTGACCACGGGTATCTCATGTTGACTCTCCGAACCCAGTTGCCTGAGGTCTTGTAGAAGCTGTGGAAGGTCTCCTCTCGCCACCGGAGGGGGCCAGGCTTCTTCGGAGTTGCAGTCCCGTGGTCGAGGAAGCGGAAACCGCTCGGCATGTTGATGTCTGAAAGCACGGGGAGGTCCGGCTTGAACTCGATCTTGCCGATCTTCCCCGGATGAACTCCCCCCACGTAGATGAACCAGTCGGCTGGGTGGTCTGGGGCTCCTCCCCGAAGAGCTTTCGCCCACCACTCCTCGATCTTGTAGTGATCAATGACCTTTTCCCACGGCCACAGGTTCGGGTCGTCCTCCTGCACAAGGACGGTGAGGCGCACCTCGGTCTTGTCGAGAGCGCTGAGAGAGGCCCAGACGTCTTGCTCGGACCACCTCTTGTCTGCCGTCAACCAGGGAGCAGAGAAGCCCGATTCTGGGGCGAGCGGGACATCTCCCCGCTTGAGCCCCTCTCGTAGGATCCTCGGAAGCGTCCACCTAGAGGTGAAATGGTACAGCTCGATCGTCTTGCTCATCACTCACCTCTCTCCAATGCTTCTTGCTCCTCGGCGAGGCTCTGATGTTGGACGCCCATCGCGACCCTCAAGAGATGGTTGTAGTCTCCCGAAGTCATATCCTCCTGCACCAGCTCGACGGCACGAGGACCCCAGCCCGCCTTTCGGAGAGCACGGGAGACACGGCCGATGATGGAGAAAGCGTTGCCGTCCAAGCCGGTCAAGCCGAACTTCCCCCCACCGTGCTGCTTGAGGGACTCCACCACTAGGGTCACCTCTCCTAGACGTTCGGTAGGCGTCCTCTTGTTCCTCTTCTGACTACCCATCTTCGACCCCCAGCTCCTTCAGACGCCGCTCCACCTCATCTGCCATGTCGCGGAGAAGCTGTTGGGGCGACCGGTAAGCCGTAGGCGGCTTACCTCCGGCTTTAAGCAGCCGCTTCTTCTGCTCGTGCGTCGTGAGGTAGTGCTTGGTGTACTCACTCACCACGTCTCGAAGCCTCCAGCGCTTCCAGCCAAGCTCTCGGCTTGCCCCCCCAGACAAGTAGGTGTCGAGGAGGCGCCTGATCTTCTCCTCCTGCGTGGAGGGCACAGGACGGTCCTCCACGTTCTTGAGGATCCTCACGGGAGGGCAGTCAGGGTGCTGAGATAGGAGTTGGCAAAGGCGGTAGAAGGAAGCGTCTCGATGACCGTAACCCCTTCCTCGAACTCGAACTCCGGTCCTCCTGAACCCGTAGTGCATGAGCTGAGCCTTCGCCCAGCCCGGCAAGACTGCCCCCGGTCCTGCCATCGCGAGGGCCGCCAAAGGCCCCTCCACCTCTTGGAGCTTGTTCGGGGAGAGGAGACGGAGGATCTCACCTCCGCTTTTCACCCACCAAGGCCCCTCAACATCCGTGGTGTAAGGAGGAGAAGTACTGCCCGAGGGCATTCTGCGAACACTCGTGGAGGCCTCCTCCCCGCTCGACCCCGACCAGTAAGCTATCACCAAGGGTCGTCCCTCGTTCCACACAACCTCTCCAGAGTAACCAGGCACGATCCTCTCGACCTGGTTGCCTACTGCTCGGGTGTAAGCCTCGGCCCAAGAGAAAAGGGCGTTCATGTCTTCTGTCGAGTAGCGTGTCTGGTTCTTCTTGATCCACAGCCGATTCCTCATCACTCCTCCTCTCCTTCCGGCATCATCTTGCCATTGTCTGTAGCCACTTCCCACCCTCGCCGAAGACAAGTCAGAAAGTAGATTTCTGCGAAGTGGGCTCCCTTGAAGGAGTAGCCCCCGCCGTCGATTCCGCACAGACGGAAGGACTGGTCACTCCTCCAGTCTCCCTCCCCTCCGCAGTAGGTCGCGACGGTGAACCCGGCCTCCTTGAGGTCCTTGTCTTCGATGAAGTCGTCGGGGCAGTAGAACCAGCTGTTGGCCCACGGAAAGCCGTACATGCCTTCGTGCATCGCCTCGGAGTTCATCTCGTTGGCTTTGTTCTCGGCATCACTCCGGGCTTCCGGGTACCACCCCCAGACTGAGCCGCCTTTGGGCAAGTTGATCTGGTGCTCCCCCGCCAGCTCTTCGGCAGGGTCTCCAGCGTAGTGCGTGTCCCGAAGCACGAGCCAGGTCAGCTCCGCTACCTCGAAGGGGGCGACCTCTCCTGCCTCTGCGAGGGTCTCCAGAGGACAGCAGACTTCGGGCTCCTCGTCATGAGCCCAGTGGGGGTACTCTTCTTCGCAAGAGTGGCAGGCGTAAACCACGAGATGCAGCTCTGAGACCTTGAAGCGTTCTTCCGGCTGGATCTCCCACCTCTCATAGGCGCTCTCCCCGTTGGTCTGGAGGAGACCCAGTGGGAAGCCCGGCATGTTCCTTGCCATAAACTCCCCCACGGCTAGCTCGAAGGCCCTGTCCTTGAAGTTGCACCTGTCAGGGACAAGATCCGTCAGCTTGACAGTCTTCGCCTCACTCATCGTCTTCTCCCTCGATCTCGTACATCCAGTCCCGCCGGAAGTAGCCACGCCCTGTCGGACTCGGGTCAGTGAAGACATCGCTGTCCACCACGTCAATGTCTCTGCTGAAGAGCACGTCTCTGTCAGGGCCGAAGGCTCCCTCGTGCAGCTCGCAGAACAGCTCTCGCCCGCAAAGCTGGGCCAGAGCATCCGCGAAGCTCGTCCCCCGCACGCTGTAAGTGATGTCCACCTCGTGCCGACACTTGATGAGGTAGACCTTCTCCCTCTGGTCAGCCAGCGCCTCCAGGGGCTTGCCAACCACCCGGAAGCCGTCCTCGTCTTGTTCCACATCCAGCCCATGTTGCTTCAGCAACTCACGAAGCCTGTTCACGTCCATCACTCCTCCTCCTCGGCCGCTCGGATACGAGTCTCGATGTCTTCCCAGCTCTCCTTGATGTCGTGGAGCTGAACTGACATCTCGTCCACCGCGCTGGCGTCCTTCCACTGCGACTCCCAAGCAGGATCGTCCTCGGGCAAGCTATACAGCTCTGCCTTCTGGATGATCTCCCTGAGGTCTCGGAGAGGCTCCTGGATTTCCTCGACAGCCTCAGAGACCGGCATCTGCCAGCGGGCGGGCCGAGTGTTCTCGACTCCCGAAGCCTTGAGGATGTTCTCCCTTACCGCATCGAGCGTCTTCGAGCAGAACTTGAGCCAACCCGTCGTTGAGACGTTGGTGCGGAGACCGATGTGGGCCCTAATCTCCTCCGGAGTGAAGGTCCTTCCAACCCACTTCCCGTCCTCGGCCTCCTCTTGCATGAAGGAACCGCTGCAGCGTTCTACCAGGGCGATGCGTGCGAAGAACTCCTGCCAGTTGTCTTCAGTGATCCGCCCCATGTCGATGCTCATGGTGGCCCAGATGAGACAGTTGGTCACGGGGCGTAGGCGCTCGACGACGGCTGCGTTGCCCAACTTCTCTGCGTCGGAACCTCCAGGGACATACCAGGTAGAGCCCAGGAAGCAGCGCTTACCCAGAAGCTCCTCCAAGGTAGCCCCTTGAGCTTCAGCCTCGGCTCGGGTCCTCCTCTCGTAGCAGAGGTTCTTGTAGTCGTGGACGTCAGCCACACTCCAGTTGAGACTCATCGGACCCTTCCTCCAACCTTGTGGGCTGCGGCCAGCTCTTCCATAGGACCCACCCTGCACTCTCCTTCCAAGTACACGGTGGTAAGTCCTCTTGTTCCCATCTCAGCGCCCTTCCAGCGGGAGGGAACTGCCTTGGCCGTTGCAGTCCTTGGAGGCTGCGCTCTCCTGTCGGTCCTTCTGCTCGTGAGCCATCTCCTCCTCGACGAGCTTGCACGCCAACCCCAAGAGCTTGTCCACGGCCTGGTCGACCATCTTGCCCGCGAGGGTGTCGAGCTTGAGCCGCTCGGCCTGCCCCTCCTCTCCGGGAGCCATGGCAGCGAGGGCTTCCTGCGGGTTCAGGGCTTCGGCCAGCTTCTTGTAGTTGAGATGCGCGGCCACGGCAGGGCTGATGTCGCCCATCGCGTCGGCGACCCCTTCGGGGTCCATGTTCTCTGCGACATCACTCTCCGAGATGTGCTCTGCGATGTCCCCGCAGTCGAGGCTGTAGGCCAAGTCGCTGAGGTCGATCTCTCGGGCAAGGTCGTGGGTGGGGAAGTGCTCTGCGATCTCCGCTAGGTCGATCTCGTCCGCGACCCTGCCCCAGTCCAAGCACTGGACAAGGTAGGTGTAGTCCACCTCGATGTTCTTCCCCACCTCCTGGCTGATCTTGGCGACCAGCTCGTCGTCCTTCTCCTCCACGCGGTGAACGATCCTACGAACAGACTCGTCGATGACGTATGCCACCAGGGCCTTCAGGTTCATCTCTACTCCTTCTCGAATGCCTCGTAGCCGAGGACTTGGGTGAACTGTTGCTTCAGCTCGCTGAGGGACTCCTCAAAGGTCTCCAAGCGAGCGACCAGGAGCAGCTCCTCTTCGTTGAGGGGCGCCTTCGAGCGTTTGAGAGCCGCAAGGGCACGGTTGTGGTCCTTCACGAGCTTCTTGTGGTAGTGATCCAGCTGATACGTGGACGCAGAAGCGGAGGCCCAAGCTTTCTTGGCCCTCTCGTGGGCAGCACGAGCCTTTTCAGCTTTCCCCAGAACACCCTGGCGCTTGCCCTCGATGCGGATCGGGCCACAAGCCTGCTGCAAGGAGGCCACCACTGCGCCCCCGTGGGGGGGCGGGCTGGTCCTGTAGGAGTACCCGAACCCCGGCGGCAAGGCGTAGAGCCAAAGTAGCCACCAGCAGAGCTGCTCTTGAGCGACCGAGGGAAGAGTCGCGTCCTCACCCGCCGCGGCCAGGGCTTCTGTGGGGGAGAGGTAGAGCTTCACCGGCCTCACGATGCGGCACTCCGTGACCCTCTTCCAGTTCGGGTGCTTCTTGACGTAATTCCGAACTGGTGGCGGCAGGTCCTGGGGGCGCCTGCAGTAGCCGGGCTGGACAGCCCACGGGGAGGACGGGTTGTAGTCCCTGATGGTGACTATGGGGGAGATGAGAGGACCCCTGTTCCCGTAGGTCTGGACCCGGCCCCTCTGGGCCCCACCCTCTCCTTGGAGGTAGCCCTCGATCACGGCCAGCTGCCGAATGATGTCTTCGGTATTGTATCGAGTGAAGTTCTTAACCTCAAAGATCGGCATTTACTCTTCTCCTGCCCAGGTCCCAGCCCCCCTCTCGATGGCTTCGAGGTGCTCGAAGAGCAGCTGGTTCGGGATGATGTAGATCCGCACCTCTTCCGGCACGAACTCGTTGGTGTCCTTGTAGCGATTTCGGCCGTACTCCCTCTGGATCACATCCCCCTCCGGGCGGCGGGCCTCCCGGTCGAACCAGATCCTCCGACCGTCTTCCGCCGCACAACCCAAGCTCTCCCTGGCCTCGATGCCTTCGGGCAGAGGGCCCAAGTCTTCTTGGGGGTGAACCGTGCCGAAAGGCGGCCCGTTGTCCCAGTGGTACTCCTCGAAGATGTAGAGCCGGCCGAACTTCTCGCGGATGCCATTGAAGCCTCCGGTCTGCTCGTTGTAGGCCCCGAAGGAGAGGTTGCGGCTACGAATCCGGTAGACATGACCGTGGACGCACTGCTCCTTGCGGAGGTACGGATTAGCAGCCTTGCGCGCCTCCATCGCCAGCTTCCGCCAGGCCTGGCCTTCGGGAGTCGCTTCCGTCACGCGAGGCCAGGCCCCGCCGTAGCGCCACCAGTCCCCGAAGCTCAGCCCCTCGACCCAGACACGCTGCTCCTGGATGCGGCGCTCCAGGTCAGCCTGGGCCTCCTCGCCGCCGTAGCAGAACTCGGTCAGAGCCTCCAGGAGCCTCTCGGGCTCCGTGAGGGCAGCCTGGTAGCTTCCCTTCCAACGCTCCTGCGTCCGTGGGTCTTCCAGACGTTCCAAGTGGCGCTTGCGCTCCTGTGCCCTCTGCTCCAGGTCTTTCTTGTCGTTGCTCATCTACTCGTCCTCCTCGTCGTCATCGTCGTCACACTTGAACTGGTGATGCCAGTCCGTGAAGGCCCAGGTGCCCCCATCCCCTCCCATCCCGGCCTCCTCAACGGGCTCGTCGAAGTTGCCCTCTGCCCAGACGTGGTGGTAGGCGAAGCCTCCGCCCTCGTCGATGCAGTCGTGGGTGAAAGTGATCGTCGGGAACCGCTCCACGAGCACCTTGATGATCGGCATAGGAGGACTCCACGCGGTGTCAAAGGACCACTCGGCTTCGGTAGTAGGGTCCTCGTCATGTCCCCGAGCCAGAGACTCCAGCGGGCTCCCGTTGGCGGGAGCCTTGATGTCGTAGGCGTTCCACTTCGTGCCCCAGTTCTCGATGGCCCAGGGGTACCAGCTGGTGTGCCCCGTGGCCTCGACGGCCGCCTTGTAGGAGTCCGCCATCGTCCTCGCCTTGCCGTCGGGGTAGCGCACCTCGGCCCACTTGATGGCCTCTTCGCGAGTCTCCCCAGGAGGGGGCAGGAAGCGGAACGCTTTGCGCCAGTCCCCGTGGAAGATCGCGTAGCACTCCTCGCCGGACCCAGAGCTGGAACCCTGGAGGATCGCGGGTATGGGGATGACCTTGTTGAAGTCGAAGGCGCTCTCACCCTGCATGAGGGCGACGAGGGCTCCGATGTCAGGAAGCGGCCCCGACGCGATCAGGCGGTTGGTGCAGTGGTTGGGCATCAGGCGTTCTCCTCAGGCGCTTCGGAAACAAGGGCAAGCTGCTCCAGAGGCCCGAACTCGGTCAGCTTGGGTGTGTAGATAGAGCCGGTGCCCGTCTCGGCGCTCCACCAGACATCCCCGAAGTGGTCACACTTGAGGCGACATTCCTCGGCGTTGGCATGATCCAGGAGCGTGCTGCTCGGATCGCAAGGGAAGGGCAGCTCACGCCACATCCAGCGGTCTTCGAGATCCTCCCACCAGTCTTCCCACTCTTCTGGGATCGAGTTCAGGAGGTAAAAGACGTCCCAGTTGGAGAAGGCAAGGAAAGAGAAGCTCGCGTGAACCTGCTTGCACGAGGAGGCCATCTCTCTGGCCTTCAAGATGGTCTTGAGCAGGGGGAAGGACATCACTACGAGAGCACACACAGGGCGCCTCCCCAGGTCGTAGTCTTTCCCAACCTCAGCGATGAGTACCTGACTCACTTCTTGCTCCTTGGTTCGGCATCAGTCGTGCCACCCTGTCGTTGATGACTGCGCCCCACGGAGCACACCCGTTCTTGGGCTCGAACACGCCTTCGGCAAGCGCCCAGGATGCAGCTTTCGAGTCGGGCACGATGAGAGGGATGAGCACAGCTTCCTCGTCCCACGTCGCGCCGTCGTAGAGTACCAGGAACTTGACCGTCCGGCCCTTCGGAGCGAGGTTGTCGGCCGACTCCTTGCCAGCTTCGACAGCAGCATCGGACCCGTAGAAGCCCCAGCACGAGTCCAGCTCGTTGCCATCGCCGTCTTCGACGATGAAGCCCCACACGTCCCCGTTCGCCCACTGCTCGTACAGCTTGACCAACCTGTCGCGGATCTTCTCCTCGTCCCGGTCGGGGTAAGCGATCCGCTCCAGCGGTGACTGGATTCGCTTGACGTAGATCCAGCCGTCTGAGTCGCGGCGGGTCAGGGACTCCAAGTCCATCAGAGAGATGCAGAAGGAGCCTGGACCGTGGGCGTTGCCGCAGGTGAAGGGCCAGGCGACGTAGGTGTCGTCGTAGTCCGCCTGCCACTCCTCGTAGAGGTTGTAGGCTTCGGACTCGTCTCCGGGCGGCGGGGGCTTGGGGATCTCGTCGCCGTACTCCCCCCACGGCCCCTCACCCCACTGGAGGTGGGTCTCCGGCGTGGTCTCCCCTGCCCGGCCGAAGCGGTGGTGGTTGCTGTTGCAGGAGAGGTACCAGTCGTCCCCGCCCCAGTCGGGCTCCTCGGGCTCCTCGTCGTTGACGATGCGGACCACGAGCCCCTCGTGCTCGATCTTCTCCAACTCGTAGCTCATCAGTAGCCCCACGAGGTCCGGTCGTAGTAGGAAATGGCGGTGCAGTAGACCTTTGCCCCGCTGTGAGCCCGAAGCATCAACTTCTTGTTCGACGCCCAATCCTGGCAGTGATGCATGTCGGCCTTCGCCCAGGGCTCCGTCCGGGGCGTCGTGATGAAGCGGGTGTACTTCTGTCCCTCCGAGGGCAGCTCGTCGCAGAGGACGTTCTGCTTGATGCTCCCCTCCTCCTGCCGAGTCGGGAAGGGCGAGTCCTCCCCCTCTTCGTCCCAACCCTCATTCCACCGATCCCCGCAACAGGAACAGTCCCGACCAGAGGCGCAGCCGCCCCAGTAGAGCCCCTCGGACTCGGCCAGTCGCCGGGCCTCCTCGTGAGAGGTCGCCTGGACCCACACCACGTGGGCAGGAAGTGTGAAGTGCCCCCCGCTGTTGTTCTGGCCGAACTCGAACCAGCGAAGCTCAGCCACAGGCTGAGCCGTCTTGACCTGAAGGAAGGTCTCCTGCAGCATGTCCATCACCTTGGTTGTCATCAGTCTCTCTCCTCAGCCCATGAAGTCCTGGATGCACCCAGGACGGTTGTTGTTGAAGCCATCGACCAGGGCAAGGACCTCCTCCTCGAAGCCCAAGTCCTGAAGCCGCCGGACCCACATGCTCACCTGATCCGTGCTTGTGAAGCTACGAGCCATCAGAGCCCCCAGGATCAAGGGGAACCGCTGCTCGTCGGCGGAATACCTGGGCTCGCTCCCCGTTGAAGAGGGGCGAGGAGCATCCACTGCCGAAGCCTCCGACCTCGGGGCCAGCGATGAGTCCGTCTTCCGCGAGGCCACAGCGGTACTCTCCGGGGCGTGGCCCTCGGAGGAAGTCACACGTTTGCCCATTTCCTTTCCTCCCGCTCCCTTCGGAGCCATGAAACATGCCCGGCGCACAGGTGGCAGTGAGACAGCAGAAGCCGCTTCGGACACAGGCAGTCACTGACCCGTCCACTCGATCTGCTGGATGCTCACGACACCCCCTCAAGAAGCTCATCATCGCTCAGCCAGATGTCATTGCCGTCGTCCCAGTACTCAAACCGGCACTCACAGCGATACTTCGTCCACTCCCCCTTGGCCTCCACGCCCAAGGGGGACCGTGTCACAAGGATGGCCGCTCCCTTCTCGCGGGTGCCACACTCGGGGCAGTAAGCCAAGTCCCCCAGGTCAAAGTCCGCTCCCGACCTGCCTTCCCTTGCCGCAGCCAAAGTCTCCAGCGGAGACCTGAGTTGCGCCGCCAGGTGAGCACACTGCTCCTTCACGAACTCCACGTCACGGTAGGTGTCATCAAGCCGGTCCTGCAACTCCTTCTCGCTCTCGGGATAACGCCGGAGGTCTTCCGGGATGAGGTCTCCGTACCCAGAGGTCTTGAAGCCGATCCACCACGTCCTTGACGGGAGGGGGTGAGGGTCCGTTCGCCACCCCAAGGCCCGAGGGTTCTCGTCAGCCAGGACGACGCGCCCATGGACTCCGAGGTGGCCCAACTCTTGAGCCTGTTTGCCATAAAGAGGGTGACTCATCGGCACGCCGACAAAGCCGGAGAGGGTCCTGTCGTCTTCCCGGGCAAAGAAGCAGAAGAGAGCAGTGTCCTCGTCCTGCCAGGCTGCCTGGTTCGGCTCCTCGTCCCATGGGCCTTTGGGCCACATTCTGAGGTCCATGAACTTCACTCCCAGCTTCTCAGTTGTCGAACCAGAAGACGACTCGGACATCCAGGGCTCCGAGCCCGTACTTCCTCGCCACCCTCTCCATCTCCTGCCAGAGAGAATGGATCCTCGCTTCGGAGAAGGAACCGTTCCGACAGAACTCCTCCATATCGTAGAGGTCGTACCAATGGGGCGTGTGCCAGTCAGGATGCCAGCAGTAGATTCTGCCGTGGCGCTCGGTCGTCCTGCCGCCCCACTTCGAGTCCTCCATCCAGCACTCCCCGAAGAGCAAGTCGCTGATGTCGTCCGGCACTCCCCGAGGCTCGATCGGAGGCTCCGTGCCGTCGCGAGATCGGACTCCAGCGAGCTGGGCAAAGCTGCTGTAGCCTTGGCTGAAGGCCCAGCTCTGAGCCTGCTCTGGGACCTTCTCCAGCTCAGGGATCACCACATCGGCCAGCGCCTTCAGCGCCGACTCGGGCTCCATCCATCGCCCCCAGTCGGTTGGGTCATGCTTGCTGTAGTCCCGCCTCCCGTGCTCGTCGAGGTACCACTCGGCCGGGTGCTTTCTTGGAGGGTCCACCGGAACCCAGCCCTTCCTCTTGTGCTGCCTCTCGACGTAAACGTGAATGCCGCAGCCCATCTCAGCTCCCCATGCACAGTCGGATTAGAAGAACCCCCTCGCCCTGTGCGGCGCCGAGGAGTTCCAAGTCGGAGGCGACTACGTCAGCCGCTTCCAGGTAGCAGTGATGAGTGTCACGGATCGCCCGAATCATGCGCTCGGCCTCGATGGTCAGGTCCTCCCACGTAGGGTCCGTGAGGATCTCCCCGATGTAGTCCTCGCCACCGAGAACGAGATCGTCGGGTCCACTCGGTTGCCGTGGCGCCGCGACCCTGTAGCACCCCCGGAAGACCGGACCCCTCTTCCAAGTGACCAGCCACGAGTCTCCGTAGGCCTGAAGCTCCAAGTCCGACTCCTTCACCGTAGCGAAGAAGGCCGTGGAGACGTGGACTATCTCCGTCGGGGGAAGCTCCAGCGCCTTCCGAACAAGATCGCTGAAGTAGTCGTCCATCTGGTTGCGGGACCAAACCCCGTCTTTGCCCGTCTCCGGGCCGTGCTTGCTCCTCATTCCTCGTCCTCCTCGGAATCCAAGACCTCTCGGATCTCTTCCTGAACTCGGGCGAAGTCCAAGAAGGCATCCTCCGAAGCTGCCAGGATGGACATGATCTGAGTCAGCACGAGAGGCTGCACATAGCCCTGGACCTCGTCCCCTCCGAAGTTGACCCAAGCCGACATGCGGCCCCCCAGCTCGGCCAAGCCGGCCAGCTCGTCGGCAGCGTTTGCCCAGATGGCAATCTCGGCGTCGGCAGAGGTCTCGTTGCTGTGCTCACGAAGGGCATCCCCCAAGCTCTCCCTGTCTTCCGAGCGGGAGGCGCGCTCCACTCGCTCCAAGCGCTTGTGGGGACTCTTGTCCTCCCGCACCTTGTTCTCGCAGTAGTTGCCCCAGCCGAACTGAACGGAGATCGTCCAGCCGTTGGGGTAGCGAACGTGGAAGCCCTTCCCGCCAGTCACGGAGAAACCAGGCTCGAACCCTTGACCGTCACTCATAGCTCTCACTCCTCATCCAAGTAGTTCTTCTCGTAGCAATCCACACAAACAGCTTCGTTCGTCCCGTACTTCCCCTCTGGGAGGAAGCTCGCTCCGGGGTCATAGCAGTCCGCGATCAGCTCTGACCGAGTGAAGATCGAAGCATCACAGTCGCGGCACGTCGTCGCGCAGCCGGGGCAGTAGCTTTCATCCCCAATGACGTGAGGCGGGGACTCTTCTGGCCGCTCTTCGTGGTCAAGGTGCTGCCCATAGTGGAATGCGTAGCCCCTGTGGTAGTGGACCTTCTTGCCCCCTTGCCAGTCCAAGTCCCCGTCGTCCGGGTCGATGACGGCCTCGACCGCACAGCCTTCGCACTCCCAAAGGACCTTGGGGTCCGGACGAACCCACGGAGGCCTCTCGGGCTCGTTGACTTGAGAGAGCTGCTCGACCGGCGTGGGGTCCTCCCTGTAGAAGCCCTGGCAGGAGGGGCATCCGGCCCCCGCCGCAGTCAATCCGGCTTCCCACTTTGCCATGTCCCCATTTCTCATCCCCCACGCATCCCACCTCTCTCCACAAACAGCACAGCTGATGTCTGCCATGTCAATCTCCCTCCCTTCTTTCCCTCGCTCGCAGGGCCCTGCCTACAGCCCGGACTTGGGCCGTAGCCTTCTGCTGAGCCTGGAGGGCATGTAGAAGAGCCTGCTCCTCCTCGTCCAAGTGGTCCTTGACCTCTTGTAGGGCTTCGACCCACCTACTGGCAGCGTGGTGGTTAGAGACGCTCTTCAAGCCTCCTGTCCCAAGAGCCCCTCGGACCGCCCTTCGGACCTTCTTGTCCAGAACTCTCTGTCGCTGCTCGGCTCGGCTCTCGTACATCTCGGGGCTCTCGACCAGCTGAAGGCTGAACTGGGCTCGCGCCTTTTTGGCCAACTGGGCCCAAGACCAACCAAAGATGACCCTCCCGACCTCCTCGCTCACGGCAGAAGGGGCAATCCTTCTCCCTTCCGCAGCTAGCAGCTCGACAGGGGAGACGGCAAGACGCTCGGGCTTCTTGATCTTCAAGACCCGAACGCCCTTCTGAGGGTCCTCCCCTGCAGGGAGAAGGAAGGGCCGGACGTTCAGGGCCGGCTCCTTGAGCCTGCCTTGCCAGTAGCGGACCTCCAGCCTTCCCCCAAGAAACCACCGCTCCCGAGCGACCCCGTTTGCCTCCATCACCTCGCGGCCTTCTTGAATGAGGGCTACCAGAGAGTCGGTGGAGTAGACGGTGAAGTTGAAGACCGTGAGGTCCAAGCACTCGAAGTGCCTTCCCTGACTCATCCTTCTTCTCCACCAGTTGCGCCCAGCGCCTCCAAGGGGGAGGGGAGGCGGGCATGACGCTCCTCTAGCTCAGCGAGCCATTCCTCTGCCGCAGTCACCTCAGTTTGTGCTGACCGGATGACTGCTGCCTTCTCCTCCTCTGCTGTCTCATGAAGGTACGCCGCAGCTTTGCGTCCTAGAGCCGGCGTCAGGATGAGCTGCTCCCGCACTCCCCTCGCCGTCCTGCGGAGGAGACAAATGCGCCCCATCGACATCTCGATTGCGTCGAAGTAGCTCCGGTGGAAGGGCTTGTCAGGCTTGAGGCTCTCCAGCCGAATGGTGACATGGACCCCCCCGTCCTTCTCCTGGCTGAGCGAGACGTAGTGGGAGGGATGGTTCCTCTCCTTAGAATCTCGGGAGTCGATGACGCGGTAGCCCCCACTCCCTTGGGGCTCGATGATGAAACCGGGCGGGGGCTCCACACGCCAGCGCAAAGAGTAGGTATCCAGCTCTGGCCGGATGCCTCCCAGGAGCGGTTCGATCTGGCAGAAGAGGGCCAGGAAGTCCTGCTTCTTAGCCTTCGCCCTCCCCGTCTCCTCCTGCTTCTCAGCATTTCTCACAGCTTGCCGCTCGGCCTGCTCTTCTGTCAAGAGGCGTGCCAGGGTGCTCTGCTTGGCCATCAGACCTCCTTCGCTCGCCTCAGCAAGCCCTGAGCAGCACGAAGCTTCTGGGCTGCCTTCTTGATGTGGTGAGCACAGATGCTCTTCTCCACCAAGCCCGGCACCGAGCCCCCGAAGAGCTGCCCGATGGTGCGAAGGTGGGCGTCGCCACTCTTGTCACGTAGCGAGGTGCGGACCTCGATACGACAGCCACGCCCGTGGCCCCGGCCTGTGCTCACATGGAACTGTGCTATTCCATCCTCACACACCAGCCCTGAGCCCGAGCCCAGAGCTGCCAGCCTGACGTTTTCGTGCAGTCCCGCCCGATTGGCGAAGGCCAAGAAGGAGGAGACGCTGTCACCCCCGCTCCAGAAGAGGGTGCTCGCCTCGGTGCAGCGCAGCTTCGGGAGCTGCTTCTTGACGTATTCCCAGACTTGACCAGCCATTATGCCCACTCTCCTGTCTCATCCGGGACCCAGACCCAGCACGAGCTGGCCCAACAGCCCTCCCCACTAGGAGAAAAGTCTGAGTCCTGGTCGATCTCGATGTTGTTGTCGCTGCTCGCACAGTAGCGGCCCCGTGCTTCGGCACGGAGGGCCGCCTCACGGCTCTCGTCCCCCAGCTTCTCCTCGCGGCTGTAGGCCAGCGAGGTCTGCACGTCGGCAGCCACCTCGCGCAGGCCTGCCACGATGGACTCAGTGGGCGTCTTCCCGTCTTCGAGGAGCTTGGCCCACTCCTTCATTTGCTCGGCCAGGCTGTGTAGCATCCTATAGTCCTCTCTTGTTGTTGGCGGGCTCACGCCCACTCTCCTGTCTCATCCGGGTTCAGCTTGAGCACCTGACCCCACCTCCCCCGAGTCGG
>NZER01000208.1 GCA_002690445.1 Candidatus Pacearchaeota archaeon | reverse complement strand
TGTTGAAACTTCTAAAAAGAAATTTATAGACCACGCAAAAATGTCAAAAAAGAAAGGCGGCTTAGGAATGTCTGCATCAAAAGCAAAAAAACAAGCAGATAAACTCCTCGGCGTAACATGGGATGTCGGACACTTAAATATAATGCGAAAACAAGGATTTACAAAAGAAGACATAATTGCAGAAACAAAAAAAATAGCCCCCTTAGTCAAGCACGTCCACCTCACAGATAATTTTGGATACTCTGACTCACACCTCCCGCCCGGAATGGGAAATGTGCCAACAAAAGAAATTATGGAGCAATTAGAAAAAAAAGGCGCACTAAAAGACGCACGCGCAATTGTAGAAGCAGGACCTTTTGCAACAACTTTCAAACAATCCCCATTTCCCTGGACCCTGTCTGCACTCGGCTCCCCTATTTACAGCGCAAAAATGGCACCTTACTGGAACCAGACAATGGGCATGCGAGGAAACTACTTTGAATTTCCAATGGCTTACATGCCAGAAAAGCACTTTTCCATTTACGGCTCTGGCTTTTCCCTACTCCCAGAAGAACTTGGCGGACAAATGCCCGGCACCCAATCCAGGTTTACTGGTACTCCGAATGCGTAAGTCTGAATCAATATAAAACAACAAGATAATTGCAGACTTAGGCGTGAGTAGAATGCCTAATGACCAATAATCTCCAATCCAAAATAAAAATGGCTCTGCCAATTTTTATTTCTCCATAAAACTTCATTACCACCACCAATCTAACCCAATAATAAAAAGCACCCCACCTATTTAAAAATCTTCCTCCGATTACTAAATTCCCCCCGGGCTGAACATCTGAGCAAAGGCGAACAATTCGCTTCATCAAGATATAATCAACTATCTAGCGATGATGCAAATTGTGAGAAAGATGTGAAGCCGGATTTCCCACCCACATTAAAAACCTTTATAAAATCTCATTACTCCATATTAATGAAAAAGATGGTGAAGGTGATCCTGACATCCCACACAAAACAGCGGATGTTTGAACGTGCGATTACAATAAATCAAATTCACGAAACAATAGAACTGCCAGATTACATTATTAACAAGGGAGAGAAAAAGGAGGCATATAAAAAGATAAACAGTAGGACATTAAAAGTAGTTTATACTCAAGAGCGTAAATTTATAAAGATAATAACAGTTATATGGAAATGAGGATACAATTCGATAAAGAAGCAGATGCAGCATATATTTATTTTAAAGAAATCTCTGCAGGCGAAGCAGTAAATACAATCTCACTAAATAAATCAATAAACCTAGACCTAGATAAAGACGGAAAAATATTGGGCATAGAAGTTTTAAATGCAACTAAAAACCTCCCAGTAAATGCATTAAAAATAACTAACTAATAAACAAAAAATAAAAAGATGGTGAAAGAAAAAGAACAGCCCAGCAAGCCAAAGAAACTCCCGCCAACAATGAAAATTACAGCAGAGCGGGACATTGCTATGGACTTTGCTACAAAACTTTACAAAGAATTTGATCAGATGATTAAATCAGTTGTAATATTCGGAAGTTCAGCAAAAAAAATATCAACTCCAGATTCAGACATAGACATTATCGTAGTAATTGATGACGTCGCAATCCAATGGGATGCAGAACTTGTAGCCCACTACCGGGACACACTTGCCAGCATAATCAAAACAAACCCTTACAAAAAATCCCTCCACATAAACACAGTTAAATTATCAACATGGTGGCAGGACCTAATGCGAGGCGACCCAATCATAGTAAACATCTTAAGATACGGCGACGCACTAATAGACTTCGGAGGATTTTTCAACCCACTCAAAATCCTGCTAAAAGACGGACTAATCAAATCTACACCAGAATCAATTTACACCCTGCTTCAACGAGCTCCAAACCACATAGCGCGGGCAAGAACTTCCATGCTCGCAGCAGTTGACGGATTATACTGGGCTTGCGTTGACTCAGCACACGCCGCACTAATCACAGCAAAAATAAAACCAGCATCTCCAGAACAAATCCCAGAAATTCTCACTAACACTTTTGTAAAAAACAACTTATTAAATAAAAAATTTGTCAAACATTATGCTGAACTCCACGAATTAGCAAAAGAAATTATTCGCGGAAAAATCACAGAAGTAAAAGGCAAAGAAATAGATGACCTATATTCAAAAACAGATGAATTTGTCGGAGAAATGGCAAACCTCGTAGATAAACTAATTGACCCGCAATAATTTAAGATTTCTTCTTCCTTTTCTTTATCGCCTTCTTAGTTTTCTTAGTCTTTTTCTTATCAGGCTTAGATTCTTCCTCACCAGAATTTTCAGCCTCTGCTGCTACCTGTGCATCATACATTTCCTTTGCATGTTCCTGTCTTGCTTTTTCACCCTGCATTAATTGATAAGCTTGACCTGCAACAGCCAAACTAATTTGCGCTCCTTTCCCTTTTTCTTCATCACTTCCAGAAGCAATATAATGGTCCATATTAGCTTTAATAAAACTCTTCATCCCATTCCCATCTAAAGAACCATCTTCCTTTCTAAAAGGAGCTCTAACACCTGCCTGAAGAGAATCTAGCGAAGTTCTAATAATAGCTTCCCCACCAAATGCTGCAACAATTCCTCTAAAAGCTGGGTCAACTGCTTTAATTTGCTCAGCAACATATTCTTGCTGACCTTCCGATGTCCCTAATTTTTTCTCAGCAGCCCTATATTTTTCCAATGCATCAACTGCACCATCATTTCCATCAGAAGCACCCTTTTCAGCAGACATCCCAATAACTACCTGAGCTAATGCGTCCTCACCTAAATCCGCAGAAACCTCACTAAAATTACCAGAAACATAACTAGCCATACTAACTTGAGATTCCCCAGCAATCCTCCTCTGTAAATTCATAGCTTCATCTGTTGTTGCACTAGAAATAAAATTTTCATCACCTGCAACTAAAGTTCCTAAAGTCTTTTTTGCTTCTTCAGGTCTATTAAAATTAATCTGGGTCAAACCAGCTAAATCAGTCATTCTTTCATAAAAAATATTTGAATCATACCCGCTTTTCGAGTCAATTGGAGCTACTACCATAATTTACCTACGCGCAATTAGTTTATAAACTTTTCTATTCTGTTGTATCTTCATAGGGGTGACAATTAACTAAACACATCAAAAACCTTTTTCTCCCCACCGCCCCCACCACCATCTCCCTCCTCCCCACCCCCACCACCATCCCCCCCCCCGCCGCCACCCTCTCTTTCCCCACCACTCCCACTTCCCTCTCCCTCCGACTTCTGAAACTCCTCCTTCCTCTCCCCAACCTCTTCTTCAACACTTTCCTTATTTCCAATTTCCTCAATCTTACTATTCCCACCTGACCCACCGCCTCCAGCCCCATCCACCTTCTCCACACCCCCATCATTTTCACCCCCACTTCCCCTGCCAGCCTCAGCTTCCAAATTCTGCACAAACTGCGAAATTTCCTTAGCAACATCAGCATTAACAGAAATAGAATCAATTCCCCGCGAAACCAAAAACTCCACCATCTCTTTATTACTGCCAGCCTGCCCGCAAATAGAAGTCTCAACTTTCGGATCCCGCGACCTGCACTCCCTAATCACCCGCGAAATCTGCTTCTTCACTGCCCAACTATGCTCATCATACAAATACTGCACATCCTCATTCCCTCTATCAACAGCCAAAGTATACTGGGTCAAATCATTTGTCCCAAAAGAAATAAAATCAATACCCTCATCACAAATATCCTTAATCAAAATAGTCGCAGCCGGCGTCTCAATCATCACCCCAATTTTAATATTAGAATTCCCCAGCATCCCTAACTCCCTAAAAACCCCCTTCGCCTCTTTCACATCATTAGGAGAAATCACCTGCGGAAACATCAACCCAAACTTATGCCCTTTATCAGCAAGAAGTTTTATCGCCCGAAGTTCTGCCTTAAAAATATTTTTATTTTTCAGCGAAAACCGAATCCCGTGATTCCCCAACATCGGATTCTTTTCAATTTCCTTAGGTGCCCCTTCCAAATTAGCATACTCATCACTCCGAATATCTGAAGTTCGCACCCAAATCTCCTTCCCAATAAACAACTCAGAAATCTTACTCAAACCCTCCCGCAGCATTTTTGTATAATCATCCAACCTCCCCTGCTTTTCATAATACAATGGATGCTTCCCGCCAGACGCAATAATTCCTTCTAGTCTCACCAACCCCACTCCATCCGCCTTTGTCTTAGCTGCCCGCTCAGCAAACTCAGGCAAATCAACCAAAACCTTAATCTTCATCTTAGTCTCAACAATCGGCAAAATCTCCACCTTCTTACTCTCTGCCTTCCCAGCAAAAACCTTGCCATTAAAACCATCAACAGTCACCTCTGCACCATCTTCCAAAACAGATGTAGCATTATCTGTCCCAACAACTGCAGGAATCCCCATCTCCCGCGAAACAATTGCCGCATGAGCTGTTATTCCCCCCTCGTTTGTCACAATCGCCGACGCCTTTTGCATAGTCACAACCATATCTGGATTAGTCATCTCAGTAACCAAAACATCCCCCTGCTTAATATTATCCAAATCATCCATAGACTTAACAATCTTCACATTCCCAGAAACCACCCCCGGACTCGCCGCCAGCCCCCCAATCAAAACCTGCCCTTCAAATTCATCCCCTTCTTTCTGGCTTTTCTTCTCAAGCGTCGTAACAGGGCGCGTCTGCAAAATAAAAATATTCTCATCCTCAATTGCAAACTCAATATCCTGCGGTTTCTTATAATGCTCCTCCAATGTCAAAGCATGCTCTGCCAGCTGTTTAATCTCAAAATTCTTCAAAACCTTTTTCTTAGAAATCTCCTCCTTAAGTTTAATAGTCTTTGTAATCCCAGACGCATCCCGCACAATTGCAATCTTCTTATTCGCAAGATTCTCATCAACAATATCCAATTTCCGAGAAACAACATAATGGTCTGGCTTAATCCTCCCAGAAACAATTCCCTCCCCCTGCCCAAAAACCGCCTCAATCAAAATATTCTCATTCCCGCCCCGCGGGTCCTTAGAAAAAATCACTCCCGACTTATTAGAATTAATCATTCGCTGAACAACAGCCGCAATCCCGACAAAGCTCTCAAAACCTTTTTTCTTCCGATAATAAATACTCCTCGCAGTAAAAATAGAAGCAAAAACTTTCTTCACATGTTCAATCAAATTCACATTTCCTTTCACATTAATAAAACTGCTCTGCTGCCCAGCAAAACTCGCATCTCCCAAATCCTCTGCAGTTGCAGAACTTCTAACCGAAACAAAAACCGCCTCCCGCGCAGATTTCATAATTGCCAAAGCCCCAGGCGAATCTTTCAAACCATCCAAATCAATATTAAAGTGATCATAAGAATCAACAATCTCCTTATACAAATCCTCAGGCATCTCTGCCTTCTCAATCAACTCCCGAATTTCCCTTGCCTTCTCCTCCAAATCCGCAGTATCATCAACATCAATCTTATTAAGCATCTCCTTAACTTTCTCTTCAACTTTTGCCTGCTTTAAAAAATAATGAAAAGCCTTAGTAGTCACAACAAACGCAGGCGGCACAGGCATACCTATCTTATACATTTCCCCCAAGTTCGCCCCCTTGCCCCCAGCAAGCTGAACGTCCTTCTTACCCAAAGAAGACAGCCATATAATGTATTCCTCTTTTTTCATTTTTATTTTCTTAATTCAAACTGAAAAAGATTATTTAAAGTTTTAGTTAATCAATGCATAAAAAAATTTTTCAATGTAAAGCCATTTTTTGATGCCAAAACATTCTACAATATCAAAGCATTTTACGATGTGAAAAAAGGAATTGTCACATTCACAAAAACGTCAGAGAAAATCGGGAGCGATTTAATGAGCAGAGATTTTCGCTAGAGGCAGTGCGTGCCGCTAGCCACGCTCTAAATCTGAGAGCCAGAAGCTCGCCTACTATCACCCATCCAGAAACATTTATTAACTTTCTAACTTACAAAAAAACATGAACAAAAGAGCATTAGGTATCTCTCTCCTTGCCTTATCTGCAATTCTATCCTTAACAAAGATCACAATAACCGGAGCAGTAGTAGGAACCCCCCTTCCAACTTACCTCGCGACAGTCTCAATCGCAACTTTCATTCTCGGAGTTCTCCTAATTATCGGAACTGGACTAGAGCAAAAAGTAACAAGAGAAAAGGACGCTGTAGATCCAATGGACATAGCAAACAGAATCCAAGAACTTACTAATCAAGGAAACATCTCAATTATCGCCGCCGCCTCATTTCTAAGTTCGTACACAGGTCTAGGCATAAAGCAATTCATAGAATCTATAACAGGCACCCCCGGAGGCGAAGTAATTATTCCAGAATCGGTTCTCAAAGAATTTTCCAAAGGAAAACAAAACCATTTTGTAAATGAATTAGCAGAAGCAACAGTGCCCCCGCAACCAGATTCCAAAAAATACGAAAAAGAAGCAAGAAACTATCTCTCTCAATCAAAAAAAGCACAACTAGCAAAACAATTAGGTCCATTTATTCAAGCTAAACTAAAAGGTGAAACACCTCCAGAAATCTCAAGAATACAAGCTAATGAATTAAAAAAATCAATGAGAAATTTAATAAAAATTGCCCAAAAAGACAATTACCACATACCAGAAAATTTAGGAGGAAATCCAAGAGATTTTTATAAAAAATGCGCTGCCTACCTAGAAAAACATTGTCAGGTTTCACAAGCAGATGTAGATGTTTTAGCAGCAGCAATAGCAGAAGCAAAAGAAACAAGTCGTCTAGTTGTCATAGCAGAAAAAGATAGTGATTTTGAAGATAGTATAAAAATACCCAAACACCTAAGTTTACATTACGCAAATGTTTACGGCGAAGTCGCCTAATTTTCACGGGCCGCCAACCCAATTAACCCCAAGCAAAAAAGAGAAGGTATCACTCAAACATATATGATACAACATATATATCGCAATATAGTATATTCGAGTATACATATAGTTGCAAAAAAAATAAGCACTCACACATTTTTCATCCATATTTTTCATTTCTAAAAAATAAAAGCTGCCCCTCCCTACTATCCCATACAGGAGTTCAGAAGGAGCAGCCCGGCGCAGCGTATGCCTCAAAAAACAAAGCCGAACTCAAGAAAAAACAAACCCTGCCCCAAACCATACACTAGCTCAAGGCAGGGCACTACAACACCTCATATCCCACAACCTTTCACTTGATATTACTCCCCAAACGGAGGCGCCCTTATTCGCCGTTTCAACATGTCACGCATCACACTCTCCTTCACATTCCGAGGTTCACACAAACCTACCGAAGACGCCGATCACCCTAACCCTTACTCCCAGTCCCACCTCCCTTCTTTTTCTTGCCCTTCTTCTTTCTGAAAAACAGATCCCAGACAAAAAAGAACAAAATCGGACCAATGAAAACAGCCATCAGGATCCCAAGTGCCTTAACATCTCCTTCATCCATTCACTTTCTCCTCACCCCGCCCGCCCCGCCTGATCCAGAATAAAAACCAACCCACCCCCCACAAGAACCACAGAGAGCACCACCAAAAACCACCCAGAGAGATCTACTGCTACTCCAGCTGCAGAATACTGACCCACAACTGCCTCATCATTACCCCAGAAAGTTACAACCAGGAAGCACACCAGCCACACAACACCACACCAGCACAACACCCGAAAAAGCAGTTTCCTTAGTTTCCCTGAAATCGTCATCTCAGTCTCCTCTACCCTCTCTTTAGTTAACCACCAACTCCTTCACTACTTCCCACTCAACAAAACATCAGGAGGACGTTTCATCTTACCGCAACTACTGCATCTCCCAGTAGCCCCTGTATGAGTTCTTCTCCCCTTACACTTTTCCCCATAACAATACGTCCTCTTCACCTGATTGCCATCTTTGCCTTTTCCCATTATGTCTCCTTCTGCCTGCTCATTACAGGCACCACAGGTTCCAAAAGAGGTTTATCCCCAAAACTGAAAAACCTCGCACTATGTGCTCGCCACCCCCCTGGCCACAAGACAACATTTGACACCACAACTAACGCACCACACTCATCCTCATCTTCTTCCTCACGTCTCTCCACAAAAAAACCTTCCCACACATAGTCCCACGGAAAAATACACTCCTCCCAAATCCTCTCAATAAAGGAAAAAGTCAGACTCCCACCCCCCAAAAACCCCATATCACCAGAAAGCGCAGGGTAGCACACAGCATACCACTCCTGATCAGTTGGCAGAACATATTTGAGCCTCATCAAAAAAGGCCCATCTCTTCGCCTATTTTCCTGAATCACACAATACCTCCTTCTTGTTTATTGTTTCCATTTAAACACCTTACCGCACAAGAAAATCTCTCGCCGTAGTAACTGGCATACGACGAAATACTTCGCCTACTTTTCCATCCGGCCCCCTTAACCTAGTACTCACCACCACCCACATTTCCCCACTACTAGCTTTCGTCCAATCCCTCCCAAACTCATCAGAAAACCCCTTAACATGGTAAATACAAGGCACCCGCCTGCTCCCTGTCCAAAGTTTAAGCCTCAAAGCAGACCCCAATGTTACTTCCTTCTTAGGATCTGCTTTAACAACCGCCACCTTCTTCTTCCCAGCCTTCCCCTTCCTTGCCACCTTCTTCTTCACTGCCTTCTTCGCAGTCTTCTTCACTGCCTTCTTCGCAGTCTTCTTCTTAGCCATCTCTGATTCCTTTCAAGGAAATGAAAATTCAATCAAGTGCCAAACACCCTAACCGCAATGCCGCCGCCGAAAAAGAGCCAACAACCCGCCAATCAAAATAAACACAGCTGTTGTTGGCTCTGGAATTGACAGCACCCTCCCATAAACACCTGCTCCACTCTGATCCCTACTTACCCATACCACTGCATAGGTTTCATCACCCATTGCAATCGATGGCGAAGTCTGAGAGCCACTAGTCTGTGTATTAACCACAAACTCATCCCCGATTTCCCTCCCAAATCCATCATACACCTGAGCAGCAATTCCCCAACCATCCCCATCCAGACCATTGTCCATCCAGGCAACTACAAATTCCCCTTTATTGTTCATAGCCACAGACGGTTCTCGCTTAGAACTCCCATCAGTCGTATTCACCTGAAACTCCTCACCAACCTTGTCGCCAGAAGCATCATAGCGCTGACCATAGACACTATTCCCACCAACACCCCAGACAACTACCAGATCCCCTGCACCATTCACAGCCACAGAAGGACATCCCCTGCTGCTTACAGTATCAGTGTTCGCCTGAAACTCCTCACCAGCAGGATTGCCAAAGTAATCGTACCTCTGACCACCAATATTCTCTCCGCCAATACTACTCCCCCACATAACTACAAAATTCCCGTTTGGACTCATACTCCCCACAGGATTCCACTGATGCCCCCTTCTATTTGTGTTGACAACAAAATTATTGCCAACCTGCTCACCACCTAAACCATAGCGCTGCCCGTAAATATCCCAATCCCCATTCAAGGAATGCCACACTACTGCAAACCCCCCAACTGAATCCATCATAACCGAAGACCGGTAGTTAATTCCACCTTGAGCAGGGTTAGCAATCCACTCACTCCCGATCCTGCCCCCATCCGAATCATAACGCTGCCCGCGAATCTGAGTGTTATTATTTGCCCAATTAACTACGAAATTCCCCGCGACTCCACTGCAATCGACGGCTCAGTCTGATTCCCCCCAGCAGTCGGATTCATTTGCAACTCAGCACCCAATGGATTGCCCAAAGAATCATATCTCCTTCCAAAAATCCCTAATCCACTTCCATCCTGCCCTGCACTTTCCCACGCCGCCACAAAACCCCCGCCCCTCGACATCGCAATTGCCGGATAGTGCTGATTACTGACCTCGTACTGATTCAGCTGGAACTCACCTACCATCGCAGCCAGGCAAACCCCATCAACCAACAACACCGCGAAAACCGCCGCCACCAAAACTAGATTCTTACTTGTCATTTTCGTTCTCCTTGTTGTTAACCACATGATTTCAAACACACACAACACCTAAACCAGAACCCCCGCCGGCTCCCCGTTCAAAAGCTCCTCCAACTCCTTGCGCGCCTTCCTCAGCAACTCCTCAACCTTCCTAATCTCCTACTTAAACCTCACCTCCAGCAACTCCAACCTTTCACCAGCATCCTCCCATTTCTTCAACTTCTGAAAGTCTTTCTCCCTTGTTTTCGCCTGCTTCACCTCCAAGAGAGAATTCTCAACCTCTCTCAACTTATTTTTCAAATCAGCCAAGATCACCTCTCCATCAATAATGCAAATCAGAAGAATTTCCATCCGAGAAAAATCAAAAGGAGCATCTTCCTCTTTCTCTGCTGCCAGCTTCTTTTTTCTTTCCTCCTCTCTCTCCTTAGCGCGCTCCTCAGCCAACCTCTCCCCTAACTTCTTCATCCCCTTCTCCATCTCCTCCTGCCTCGTCCTGCTATACCACTCTTCAAACTTTTGATATTCCTCCTGAATCTCCTCCACATCCCCTCTTCCAAACTCCAACAACAAGGCAGTCAAAAAAGCACTGCCTATAAACAACACCACCCCCACACCAACCCAAAGAATCCGCCCAGAACCCCCGCCCCCCAATTCCTGCTCCCCAGATTTTCTACCCTTCTTCTTGTTCACCATCTTCAGTCTCCTTCTCACTTTCGTGAGTGTCATCTAAAGTTCCAACTACTCTTTCAACACCGCCACCTGACCCTTCCTCTGCAACGGAACACAGATACTTGACGGAGTTAGATCATAACTTGCTCCACTCAAAGCATCAACCCCCGCCCCCAACCAGCCCCCTAGCAAAGCATTGCCTGCTATTGCCCCGCTAAAGTTCCTCTGGACAAAAACAGTCTTTGCCAGATAATAACTCCCCCCAATTTGAACAGTGTGATCACACCCCCGAGCCATCTCAACAACAACCGGAGTCACCCCGCAAAACACACCATCCACCATCACCTGCGCCCCTGCTGGAGTCGAATCAATTCGAATGTCCTGAGTCACCCCCCGAATCACAGTTGCACATCCCACCGACATCAAACAGACCACCACCAACCCGACAATTCCTATTGTCCTCATCACGATCGTCTCCTTCTCCTGCCAAGCAGGATTAAAAAAACAAAAAAACAAAAACCCTGCCCCAGACCAAACAACAAGCCCAAGGCAGGGTTCGCACTTCAACCAACTACCTCACACGACGCCGACGAAGAAGCGCACCGAATGCCCCAAGCCCCAAAAGTGTCAAAGTACAGGGCTCTGGGACTGTCGCCTCACCGCCGTCAACCAGTGGGACAAGCGCATTCAGCTCCGTAAGCACATGAATGTCGCCAAGCCACTGAACATCAAACTCCCCTTCAATCACGAGCTCCGGATAACAAACATCATTTATCCAATGACTCGCTTCTCGCACACTCAGACGAGCATCAGTTGTCTCAGCATTTTCAAAACTGAAACCACCATGCCCTTCCACACCATCATTCTCAACTGGCCACCCCTCGCCAGTTTCCTCATCCCAAATCCAGTCACTTCCGTGCCGGACCGAGATCCAGGATGAAAACGCCATGCCGAAATCAAAGTTCACCCCGCCAGACGGCAGCTCCTTCCATCCCTCAACATCATCTTCACCTACCAACCGGAACCTTGCTCCAATATCCACCCTGAAACTCCCCTCTTCATCATACCTCCTCACGTCCACATCGCTCCCTGTCGGAAGGTAATAGTTATTCAGCGCACCCTGCTCAATATCAAAATAAAGTGAGCCAGAAGTGTGCTTTGGTGAGATGTCTATATATGTCTCACCATCTTTACCTTCCCACTTATAAGTCTCTTCTTCCCGGTTCTCAACAGACAGACCCACATAAAAACCAGGAAAACCGATTTCCTTGCGAATTCGCTGAGGAACTTGTGACACAACAACACCCCCGCCGCCACCCGAACCGCCACCACTGCCCGGAGAAGGCTCACTTGCTGTCGGACTCTTTTCCTCCACCGGAGAGATAATCATCGCACCGCTGGCCAGTCCTACAGCCCAACCCAGAAAGAAAACCACAACCGCCACCACAAGAACACTCTTCATCTGCTGTTGCATTTTTTAGCTCCTTGCTATGTTGCAACACACTAACCATGGCTTGACACCTTGCCAAACCCTTCTTCCCTCTGCTTCCTTCAGACCACAAACACAAACAACAACACCACCCCCAAACCTACACCCTCCCATGGAAACCCCAGCAAACCCCCTGCCCCCAACAGAACACTACCTCCTAACCACGCCCACCAAAGAACCGCCCGCCTCCTTGCCTTTTTTCTCATCGTTACTCCTTCTCCTTTCCCCCCCTCTCACGCAGGACCTTCTGAAGCTCCTTTTCTGTATCAAAGTCCCGCGGTTTCAAAGCTGCATCAACAAGAGCAGCTGACACCTGGGCAGTAATCATTCCTTCTGCATCAACTCCTACAACCCCCCACACATCCCTCACAGAGTATCTCGCAAAAGACACTGCACCAGCCAGAACCTCTCGAAGCTCTTTTTCTGTCATCATCCTTCTCCTTCTTCTTCATTGTTTCTCTTCTTCCCAAACTCATAAAACTCATTAACAAGCCCGTGAATCAGCCCAAAGACAAACCCACAAGCCATCCCCGTGAAACACCCGTAAAACCTTGCTCTATCAAACCCCAAAACCCCCAAAAGGATGTACCAATTAACTAACCAAAACACTGCCCCAAAAACCCATCCCAAACCCAGTGACCTCGCAATGCCAGCCATTTCACACAATCCCCCAAACCCGGCAATCCCATTAACATTCTCCCACCCCCTTTTCGCCACAGCCACCACAGCCACAACTACCGATGCAACTATGATGTAGCCCACCAAAAAAGAAACTACAGCTGGTACCCACCCAACTATCAGACACATCAGACCCCACCCTACACTCATCACTACCAGAAGCAGAGCAAGCCCAACCCGCACCCCATCCTGCCACGACGCACCGATCACAATCTTCTTCTCGTTCTCATTCATGTCCGTTCTCCTCTGCCCTTTTGGGCAATGTTACGTCATTCACAAACACTCACACTTATCACAACCATCGCCGCCACCAACAACATGGCTGTGGCAATCTCACCCCTTCAACACTACATGAACTCGCTGCAATCACTACAGTAACTACCACAGAAATCAGTAATCCAAACAAATACCAAAGACTCTTTGTAGCTACCAACCCCCAAACAACCCCGCCCCCAACCAAAACCCAAATTGCAGAAATTGCAATCCCTCCTCCAATTCTTACCCCATCACCCACAGAAACAACAAACAAAACAGCTGCCAAGGGAAATGCCACTGCCCACCAACACCCAGCATCCCCTGTAACCCACAACCCAATAGCAATCGCCGCCCCACCTCCGATGCAAATCCCTGCAATCGCAATCAGTGTTCCAAGAAGTTTCATATCCGTTCTCCTTCCCACCCACACAAAGATTCATTTTTTCCCAAACTTTGATCGAACAAACCCTTTAAACCACTGCCAGCCAAAACCAGCCCCCACCAACACCGCCAGCACCGCAACCAAAACAATGATTGCAACAACGTAGAAGAAGGTTACTCCCAACCCCCCAACCACCCCCACAAACACCGAGATCGTAATCAAGATCAGAATCCCAAGTTCGATTCCAACCCGTACGCCAACCTCCACAATCCTCTTTCTAAGTTTCATGCCTGTCTCCTTCCTGCCACGCAGGATTAATGTTCAATCAAACTTCATCCTGATAAGAAATCCCCCCCACATCGATGTTCCCTCTTGCAAGAATCTCCTTTGTTGTCGTGACCTTCCCCTTGACCACAATATTCCCGCCTACCACGATGTCTGCTGCACGAACACCACCCCCTACCAAAATATTCCCTCTCACCATGACATGCGCTGCAACGAGACTATCAACCACCCTTATTCTCCCTGCACTAACATTTCTTGCAGTGATATCCTTTGCAAAGATATCTCCAGCAATAATGTCCTTGGTTGCAGCAATCCTATTCACACTAACATCCCCCGTTGTAACAATAAGCGCTTCCACCTTAATCCATCTCGGAATCCCCACACCCCGGATAGACTCACAACAAACCACAACATGCTCAAACTCCAAATCGCACTCGAGCACAACATCCCCCGCAAATAAAAACCCATTCCGAACAAACTTCAACGCCTCTTCACTACTTCTTATTATCAACTCAGTCATCACTGTCTCCTTCTACCTGCAGCGCAGGTTCAACCAAAAGAAAAAAACAAGGGCGCCAGCCACACAGAAACAATCTGCATGTGAAAAACCGACGCCCCTGCAATCAAGATCTCATTCCTCAACCAGCTCTGCCTTAAGTGCCTCTTCCTTCCTCCTTTTCTTCCACTCCTGATACCACCTGTAAAAAAGGATACCAGTGACCACAACAACAAACAGGCCGCCAAATATCCAATGAACCGAATATCTACTGGTATTCAGCGTCTCGCTCTCGCTCCCAGTAGAAACATATTCAGATCCAATTCTCCACACCTTCCCAAGTCCCCCAAACAACTTCATGCCCGTGGTCACACTCCCGTGTGCAGCCTCGTTCAGAGCCACATCCTGACTAAACATCTTGCCAACATGCGCCGCTGCCTCAGACGTCCCATAAACACAGACAGGAGTCACAAACAGCACAACAAAAAGAATGTCTACAACAACATAGACAAATTTCTTTGGCTTGAAGTTGTTAACCAGCAGCAGCATCACCACCAAAACCCCAGCCAGAACAGCGAAAAACCGTGACCAAGAAAACAACTGGTCTGTCTCGCCATTATAGCTAAACGCCGCCGCCACAAAAAGAACGCAGAAACCGAAAAACAGCTTTCTCTTCAAGTTTTCCTTATCCATGATAATCTCCTGCTCGTTCCCCTACTGAGTTGTACTTCTCTTCACCCTCCTGTTACCAGAAGGCTGTCCACCAGTAGGAACAACAACCTCCACACGAGGGGTCAATGTACCAGGCGACGCCTCTGTCTGAGGCAAAATCTTTATCTCATCTTTCACCACCCCCATAACAGCTCCCTTATTCCCAATTGCACTCTTACCAGAATGCTCACCCAAACCACCAGTGATCCGAGTGTAACTTTCATAAGTCCCATTTGCCATTCGCCAGGCATGATTCTCAGAACACCCAACCACCGCCCCCGCCACCAGCGCCACCAGCACCAGAACCACGATTTTCTTCAGTAACATGATTGTTTCCTTTGTTAAGAATCAAGGACACAATCCATTGTACTAAATCAACTTCCATGAAACCAGAACCAACTTTTCAACACCAGAAACGCCCCTCCATCCTGTTCACACCTACTCTGGCAAAATGCTCTCCTCATACTCTCCCAAAAGCTCCATCACCTTCTCACTGCCAGCATCACCATGCCTCTCGCAAACCATGACGCAGGCATCATAACTATCCTCCTTCTTATCATCCACCAGTTTAGCAACCTCCTTCACCTTCCTCCACATCTCTATCCCCCCAATCTCCTCCTCAGAAAAACCCAGGTCCATATCCACAACCGACTCATCTCTCACATCACATATCATTTTTTTTCCTTTCTCAAGTTGCCTCAATCTTCTGACACAACGCAACGAAAACTTACTGCCTCACTCCGACTCCATCTCTACCAACTGGGACTTCTTCTCTTCCAACTGACGTTCCACATCCGCGTAACACCTATCCAACTCCTCCTTCACCTCCTTCAAAATCTTCTCATCCTTCTTAATACACTTTCGAATCCCCTTCCTCCTCAATCCAAACTCCTCAATTGCTTTCTCCCACTTCTCCACCTTCTTAGGATCTTTCTCCTCTGCTTTCCTCTGCATCACCAGCACAAGAGCCACATCAAGCACCTCCAACTGCCCTTTCAAATCAACCAAAACCCCCTCCACCACTTTCACCCTCTCTTTCAATTGAGCTTCTCTCCCTTTCTTAACATGCGGAAGAAAAAGAATCCCAACTGCTGCCACGAGACCGATCATCACAACACCGATCAACGCTAGATTTCCTGCATCTCTTTCTACTTCAGTCGTCATCTCAGTTCTCCCTCTGCCGCTAGGCAGAATTAAAGTTTAGCTACCTACTACTTTGCTTCTCCGTTGCTCTTTCCCTTCTCAGAATTATCAAGAGACTCTGGCAGAGTTCTCCTTTCAAGAGCCTCCTTAATTTCACCTAGCTTCTCCCCCATCTTACTTAATTCATGCTTTACTAACACAAGAAAACAAGAGAGAGCCACAACAACCAAGAAGGCAAATATCAGCCAAACTTCTTGCTGTTCATCAGTCATCTCAATTCTCCTCTGCCTAAGGCAGATTAAGGTTTAGTCACCTACTCCTTCTTTTCTCCGCCACCACCGCCCTCACGAAACTTCCGAGCCCTCACCATCTCCTCTGCAATAATCCCCCACGACTTCCCAACCCCCCTATAAATCTCATCCATTTCATCTGCTCTCGTTACTCCCCTCTTCTCCTCCTTGCCATTGGCTTTCCCCCACAAATACACGAGAGTCAACAAACAAACAGCCAAAAGCCCTCCTCCTACACCTAAAAACCATCTCATTGCATCCATGACATTTCTCCTCTGCCCTTTGGGCAAGTTAGGTTCCATCACCTACTCAGTACAAACCATCTTCATTCTCATTTTCTTCATCATGAACCTTCCGAACCTCCCCCATCTTCCTCACCACTAGCACCAGAACCACCCCAATCCCTGCCACCACAAGACCACCCCCTAACACCATCACGATTCCTTGCCACATCTCATTCATCTTCGTGCTCCTTCTCAGTTAGAAAACCAGACACAACAGCTCATACACACCCCACCCCAAGAAAAACAGCACAACCCCGCAAGCTAGACCTATTAACCAGCTCACATCTGAATAAAAGACATGAACAACAGTCCCCACAAACAAACAAGCCAACACCCAGATCCAGAACATTCTTTCTCTCCTTCCCATTTTAAGAAACTACAGCTTACCTCATCAGCATGCAAGTTGCTATCTTACATGAACCTCCCCTATACAAGCAGGAGGTTTCAGCTTTACGTCAACCAGCTCCGCCCCTCAGTATCTTCCTCCTCCACATCTTCCTCCTCCACATCTTCCTCCTCCACATCTTCCTCCTCCACATCTTCCTCCTCCACATCCCCATTCCACCCTTCCTGTTTAAGTTTCTCATGAACCCCACACCCGCAACAGAACTCCTCACTTTGACCCCCATCCGGACAACAGCCCTCACAGGAGTTTAAGAGCTCCTGCCTACGCTGCATCGAAAGATCTCCTTCCACCAGCATATCCTTACTGCTAGATGCTGGAAGTTCCATCGATCCCATCCTTTTTACCATCACCACACCTTCAACATCTTCACTCGTTGCTAGATCACATTCCTTCATCACTACATCCTTTCCTTAGGATTTCCAATACCACCACACACTGCTGTCAACGTACTGCTGAACTACCCAACACCAACTACTTCAGCCCCCACCAGAACCTCCATACCATCTCTTACCCCTGCCGCCACTGCTTCAACTTCCGCCTCTGTCGCCGCCCGAACCCCGGCACCCCCCAAACCATTCTTCTTCAAAAAAACCGCAAACCAACCTTTCTCCCACTCCTTACGCTTCATTGTCCCAAAATCATACCGACAACCCCCAACTCCTATCTCCCCATCTTCGTAAGCTTGACGACCTTCCTCTTCATACACTGTCATCTTTTTTGTTCTTTCAAAAATTAGGCTCTTCACTCACTCTAACTCAACACCTACTTATCCAAATCTCCCTCCTCAGGAAACTCCCCCAAGTCCACATTCTCCAAACTCTTCTTGTCCAACTGCTGAAAACCAGCAGCAGCCTCCTTAAACCCCTCAACCCACTCACGCCACTCCTCACTTCCCCAAGGATACGGGCAATCCTTATCCTCCTTCTCGTCCCGCTTGTAAGCTTCCATACCTTCTCGCCGATACATATCTGCCATCTCATATCTCCTTCAAAAAAATCCCGCCCCAAACCATACACAGCTCAGGGCGGGCTCCACAATTTCACAACCAAAAAACAGGAGAAAGGGGCTCTCAGATTCCAGTGCAGTCCAGTCCTAACACTAGTCACCTCAAGCCCCCTTCCCTAATACAAAAACTACGCCACTGCTAGAGCTGCCTGCTGAACTGCCGAACGCTCTGCCATCTGCTCCAGACGCACCTGCATCTCTGGCGAGATCTCCAACCTACTCCTTGACGGAACAGAATCGCGTATCTTCTTAACCTCCTCCCGAATATTCCGGCCACTCTTCCTCGCCCACCCAATTGCCCGACGAATCAACTCCTGCATCCTGTCATACTCCCCCTCATCATGACGTGCCTTCACAGCAGCTCCTCTTGCCTGCCGCAGCAGGGTCTCAACCTCCTTATTAGCATCCACAGACATACCAGCCCTGTTGCCGCCATCCCGAACTTGATTCTGCGTGCTCGTCTTCATCGTCCCATCTCCTTGCTTCTTGCTGTTTCCGTTCTCGTTACCGTTGTTCTTCTGACCATTCCAACTCTGCGTGCTCGTTCTCTGATTCTTCATTGCTAGTTCCTTTTCTGCCCTTCTAGGCAAGTTTCTCCAATCCCAAACTCATCACTCACTGACTACTTCTTCTTCACTACCACCAAATCCCCCCAGCTCTCCTTTAACATCTTCCTAACCCTTAATCTTTACTCCTTGAAATCATCAACCCCTACTCCCACCCCCATTTATCGGACCTTCGATGCCCCACTCCTCTGGCATAACATCGCCAGCCCGCAACTCAGGGCAAGATCGAGGTGGATCAACAAAGACCCAAACATCGGGCTGACAATCATCCACCCTCACAGTACCACCCCCTTGTGTAACAAAAAGAAGCTGATCCTCAGCAACATTCCCATCCCCAAGAGCCGCAGAATCCGACCCATCATCACCTGTCAACTCCACAATCTGTTCGATTCTCTCTGACATCTCAATTCTCCTTCTTTGCCCACCAGGGCAGTTCCTAAAGTTCCAAAACCAGTTGCTTCATTTCTCTGTCTTCACATTCCCCCCAACTCACTTTCCTCCTTCTCCTTGTCTATTTCTGCCTTCCTACAACAACCTCTGCCGGCTTGCTTCCTTCTGTCTTCTAAACCTCTCCAGCGCCTCTTCCAAAACTCGACCGCCGCAGCTGCCGCCGCTAAATCCTCCCGAACTTCTACATCGCACGCCCTGCAAAAAGAACTGCCACTACCACCATCAATTGGACGCCCGCACCCTTCACATTCTCCCATTACATTTCGCATTGCTATCCCTTTCTATTTCCCTAACACATCGCCATAAACGCCAACCACGTCAAAAACAAAACCCAACCAACCTGCCTCCAACCTTCCCTTATCATGATCATCCCCTTATCTCTATTGCTTCTACTTTCCTACACTTCTCAAAACTCAACCACCAGACCCCCGCCCCGCCAACTCACGCTTCTCCAGCTTCATCCTTCTCCTTCCTTTCCAGCAGTTCAGCAATTCTCTCCAATCGTTCATCAATACGATTAAGACGAAAGAGGATTATCGCAGCACTCAAACATATCAACCCAAACACAACAAAAGACATCTCAACACCTGCCTTTCTTCTTATCTGTTCCCAAACCACAACTCAACCGCCAGACCCCCGCCGACTCACGTTTCTCCTTCTTCTCACCCACTCTTATCAATCCTGTCCGCAGCATAGTAAAACAGATCAAAGAACATGAAAAAAACACCCCCATTAAACACCCGATCGATACACCAAGACGAAAGATTCTCACCTCCAAATTCTCTTATCACCGTTATCACCACAACCACTATAACAGCACTCCGCCCCAGTCTCATTACACAAGCCCATATAAAAGCCATCACAATTCTCCTTCAAGGTTTTTCACTCCCAAACACGCAAATTCACGCGCGTTCGAGATATTTCATCAAAAAACACCAAAATCAAAAGGTATTTCACCTTCTTGCCAGAAAACTCTCTATCTTTTCAAAGACATGTCTGTCCTTGCTTCTTTCGAATTACCTTATTTCACAACCTGTTTCCCAAGCCGCGAGGTATTTCTCATTCTATTTCAAAAAAACCACATTCTGTAAGTCACTTTAACCAATTTCAAAAAATCTTACGATTTTTTGCTGGTTTTGTTGTCTCTGTTTATCTATTTGTGGTTCTTGTTTGTTTATTTGAATAAGTATGATTATGATAATTTTTCAATTCCCAATTTAACTTCTACTCTAAGTGCTTCAACTTCCGGACTAGATGGCAAATCTTTTAACACATCAAATGCATTGTCATAATTTGAAACAATAAAATCACGCCACCCAGGACCTGAATGACTCCGCGCCAATCTAAGATAATTCCGCACCCTTCCCAAAGGCCCTGCTTCACTCCCATGTAATTTATGTTTCATCTTAACTAAGGCGAATAACCTTCTTCCACCCCCTGTTATTTTTCTGTTCGTGAATCTTAATCAAACCCTTTCCCATCAATTCATTCTTAACAACATTACCCTTTCTCGGACTAAGCCCAACTTCCTTGTAAAGTTCAACAGTGCTCAAAACATGCTTTGGATTATCTTTCAAAAATCTAACAAACTTCCCCTGTCCCTCACTCAACCCATCTGCCTCAACAACTACACCTGCAGTCTCAACAACTTCTCCACTACCTAATTCCAAACTTCCCTTAAACTGCTTATCAAAAATATAATTCACAACTTTCAAAACATCAGAAATCCGATAATTCTTTCCAACCTTAGCAGCACGAACAAGCTCTTTCTCCACCTCAGCCAAGCTCATCCCAGCCCCAAGTTTCTCCTCAACAACCTTCATCAAATAATTCTGCACCTCATTAAATCCAACAACCCCACTAACCTTCTCAACAACTTCCACTTCCTCAACTTCTCTATCCAACTCAACCTCCCCCTTAACAGCCTTGCTAAAATCATCTTTCTTTTCATCTACATCCTTACCCTCAACCAAACATCTCATCTTAACAGCAATATCATTATCACTAACATCCTGCTTTCGCAAATCAACAAAAGGAACTTCAATCAAAAAAGGAGAAGTAAATCTCTCTGCCAACTTAACAATCGCACTTCCAACTTCCAGCTGAGAAAACATTTCCTTTTTATCAGCTAACTGCATTAAATTAGAAATTTCAAAAATATCTTGAGGCAGCTGCTGCTGAAACGCAATATGACACGCAGAATTTCCTTTAACAGAATCACTCAATTTAGAAACATGCTGATCCAGACAAATCAACGAAGTCCCATACTCTCTCATCTCCCGATAAATCATATCAGTAACAGACTCCTGAACAAAATGCGTCTTGTCCTTCAGAAAAATATTATGCGCCTCGTCAACAACAATCGCGTGGCTAAACTTCCCTGCTTCGCTAGCACAACCATCACCAGCTTTCCTCAACTTAAAAATATAAGTCAAAATAAACTCGCAAAAAAACTTCTTCTCAATATTACTCAAAGTATTCAACTCAAAAATAATCTTCTTATCCAACATATCTTCAATACTAAAACCCTTTTCTCCTTTATAATTAACAGTCTTCCCAAAATCCCCAAAAGTCAAAACACTTGCAATTCTCAAAGCTGACTCAATCCAAGTCGCCTCCCGACCCTTAGACGAACTCGCTCTCTCTTCCAATCTCCACTTAATATGATTCCAAGTCGGGTAATTCTCACTCCCATCATAAATCCCCCACTCCTTAAACGCATCATCTAACGTCTCAAGCAAAACTTTATGAACACCAAACGAAACAAAAAAACTTTCAGTTAACAAATCACAAACAACATTAATCCACTCCTTAGGCGAAACACCCTTTGGAGGCTTATTAATATTAATCTTAAACAAATTACTAACAGCATCATTCCCAACAGTAAAAAGTCGAATATCATTGTCAGCCAAAGTCAACGGCCGAAAAGATTTCTTCCAATCAAAAACCAAAAACGGCTTATCTTTCTCAATAAAATTCCCAATAATCTGAAAAGCTAAAGTTGTCTTACCGCTCCCAGACATTCCTGAAATACAAACATGCCTCGGCCAGTCCTGTTCCCGCAAAGCAAAAGGAAAAAGTTTCTTCCCAGCATAACTCACAGTCGCCAACGGATAATCGCCCGCAACATCTCCCACCTTCGGCGGCTCAAGCAAAACTCCCCTATCAAGCAACTTATTCAAATTCTTCTGATACAACGCACTCAAAACATGCGCAATATCTTCCTTCTCTTCAAGCCCAGAAGCCATCGTATACCTAAGATAAATCTGATCAATCTTATCTCCCAAAACCGGCTTTAACTTACTACAAATTTCCTCAACTGTCAACTGTCTCTGCATTATCATCCTGACCTCCTCCGCAGTTCACTATCCAACTGATCAATAAGACTCTGGTAAATCACCCCTGCCTGACAATATTCAGGTGTCTCAGCAGATCTTAAATCTAGTCCACATATTCCAGCATACTCTAAATGTTTTCCACAAAGCCTCCGGAATTCAATTACATATCTGCCCCTCAAATTTCCCACTTCTTCCGGGTCCATCTCTGCAAGTTCCTTCTTTTTCAATCGAGAAAAATCATCCAGCAACGCACAAGCACAATTTGAAGCATCAACAAAATCCCTTTTCAACCTAGCCTCTTGTCCAGGTCTACTAATCTTACGAATCAATGCCTTTCTATCTAGGCCTGCTTTCCTCTGAACTTCTCTTCCACTCCTGTCATAATTTTCAGCTACCATTATTCTTCCAAAGCTCCAACTAGATTTAAGTTTCTGAAAACTCCCACTTCCTGACCTATCTCCTTTGCCCTTCTTAAAGCAAGATCCTTCGAAGCTATTTTCCATTCAGGATGAGCAGCACAACCTAATGCACTAGCAAGAGCAGAAAGATGAACTCTATCTTTCACAGATTCGCAAGTAGCTTCACCCAATGCATAAGCCATGTCCCTTGCAGGATCATACAGCGTATTAGCTTCATCAATTAAACCTGCAATTTCTTTAAAATATTCTCTGCCAACATTTGTTGGATCATGAAAAATTGCATCTGCAGTAAAAAACATCGCTGTCTCTGCCATATCACAAAGTTGCTTATAACTAAGATTTGCCGGAGAATTAACCGCATCCGCAAACTCCCTACATTCCTCCACACTTGGTACTGCACCGTCCATCATTAATGGCATAGTTCTGTTTCCCATATTATTCCTCCAAAGCCTCAGCTAAATTTAAGTTTCCCTGTTTGTTTTCTTTTCTTTTTTCCATTCTTCTTATGTTTGTTTTTAGTTTAAATAAAAAATAAAAATTTAATTTGTGTTTATCCTAAGCAG
>NZER01000207.1 GCA_002690445.1 Candidatus Pacearchaeota archaeon | reverse complement strand
GTTGGTGTCACTAACCGTGTTGGTGAAAGTTATCTTGTCACTACTTCTCGCAATCGAGAGTCCTGTGCCCGCCTCTAAGACGATATCGTCAGTCCCTGAGCCGGAACCTCCAGCAGTAAGTCGAATCTTTTCCTCATCGCTGTTGTCACCGTCGACGCACGAGATCGCGTATGTCGTGTTGGTGTCACTGACTGTGTTGGTGAACGTAATCTTGTCGCTGCTTCTAGCTATTGAAAGCCCGGTCCCAGCCTCCAGCACAATGTCGTCAGTACCAGACCCAGAACCTCCCGCCGTAAGACGGATCTTCTCCTCGTCGGAATTGTCACCGTCGACACACGAGATGGAGTAGGTTGTGTCCGTGTCGGATACCGTGTTGGTAAACGTAATCTTGTCGCTGCTTCTGGCAATGGAGAGTCCCGTACCGGCCTCTAAGACCACGTCGTCCGTTCCTGATCCAGATCCGCCAGCCGTCAGGCGTATCTTCTCCTCGTCAGAGTTGTCGCCATCCACGCATGAAACGGAGTAAGTGGTGTTGGTGTCTGTCGTCGCAGTAGCACCATCAGCGACGTTTATCATCGTGCGGAGATTAGCCGGTGTAATCTCTTCGATTACCCCCGCACCGGAAGAGTCGCGGCCCAAGATCCTGTTGGTAGTAGTTACGTTCTGAATCTTGGCGTAAGTCACGCCATCGTCTTTGATCCTGATGGCATCGGAGTTGGTTTCAATCGTCGAGTCGTCCACGTTCACGGCCATCACTGACGATGAAGCCGTCAGGCCGTCACCGGCAAACAGGGTTGCCAGATCAGCGATAGCCTCCTTCTTGTTCGCATTACTGTCGTTCGCGTCCACGAATACGAACGAATCCCCATCGGCAGCGACTCCGGCACTAATCTCGTTCAGATCGAGGGCTACGGTGATGGTCGCACCGCTGTTGGTAACGTCGATGCCAGCCGAGTCTCCTTGGAGAATGAAGTCGGCAGACCCGTCCTCGTCCGTCGCCTTGCTGCCAGAGCCACTGTCGGTCTGGATCGTGACCCCTGTTATGTCTCCACTACCAGAACCAGCGGATTCCCAAGACAGAATCCCAGCGTCAGTTGACTGCAATATCTTATTGCTTGCCGGGAACGCTGCCGGAAGTGTGTATGTGTGGCTAGATGACACCGTCGCAGCAGACTTGATACCCGTGTAGTGAGAGGAGTCTGAGTCAGCAAACCTGACCTCCCCCCTAGCATTCAACTGGATGTTCCCAACAACATGCAACTTGTTGGTAGGGGTAATTCCAATCCCGACGTTACCGCTTTTATCTATTCGTACACGCTCACTAAAAGCTGACCCATCAGATGTCTTGAAGATAATTCTGCACGGAACTCCAGTGGCAGCGTCCGATACTGTGTCATCCACCTCGAACTGCATAAATCCTGCCTGAACGTACCCGTTATTGGGACCGGCGTATCCATAGGCCCATCCCGAGGTAAGCAGATCATCATTGTCGCTCACCGCTGATGGTGTTATCTCGGTACCCCTAGCAGCACGCCCGATATATGAAGCAGCGAACTCGCCCTCCTGAATCCGCTCAACGATCACGCCAGACCCCAAACCCTCCCTCACGATATGGAGTGCGATCTCCGGATCGGCCTTATTTAGTCCGATTTCCCTCAACACAGAGCTTGTTCCGGATAAATTATTACTGTTTCTCCGAGCGCGGGCAGGCGATATCGGACCTGTAGAACCGGCCGGAAGTCGATTTTGTTCATATCCCTGAGGCATTAGGGAGACCTCGCTGCTGAACGACCCGTTTCCTTATACATGCACAACAACTCCTCGAACGCCCACGTCTCACCAACCGACGTATTTGACATCTTGAGGTATATCGCCCGTCCACGAATCTTGCGTCTCTCAGACCGGTTCCTACCAGCCGACCACGTCCCGCTAAACGTAGCTGTCGTATTCCGATATGCCTGCTCCGCAGAGACTCCTCGATATAAATCAAAATCTACATCGTCAGAACCTCTAGCCAGCACTGACTGTATCTCATCAATCCGCACAGAACTTAGCTGTGAACCAGCCTCAATCGGGCCTAAGTAAACATGGCTACTGATCGCCGTTCCGTCATCATCATCCTCAGACTCGTCCCACTTCCTCAGGTAACCATCCCACCCGCCGAGTATGATCGCCCTGTCTCCGGCCAAGTCCCCGTCTATAGTCAGAACAGCCTTGGGGTTATGGTCTTTATCCGCAAACTTATCCAACCACCACGATTCAGTCCTAGTATCGTAGAACAAATGTGAAGTAGTAGATGAATTTAGCGTATTCAGTAAAACTTCTCTCGGAGTGATGAAAATATGGACCCCCTGCTCCTTCTCGTTCCACAAGAATCGAACGAGATGGGCGCTGAGATCTATATCTGACAACCTCTCGTCAATAAGACCGGCACTGACCTTTTTCACGCCCTGACCTATCGCACCATAATAGACACCACCCTTGCTGCCCATCATGTAGAAGCCGTGACCGTTATCTCGACACCATGCCCTGCCCCACGCCATGCCGATAGTGTCGGTCATAAGATCCCATCGACCACCCTGCATGGGGTCACCCGACAACATCCAGATCGTATGATCACCACCAAAGACCAGAACATCATCGCTGATCGGGATCATTCCAGTGATAATGTCCGGCATCTTACCAGCAGGGGCGTTTGTTCCGCTGGTAGCGGTGGTTTCCGTCAATACCGTGGGGGCCTGCTCCCAATCAAAGGCATCACCCACCTTGCTCATGTACCACTCTTGCGGATCCGTGGACAGGCCCGACATGACGATTCGTCCCCGCCACTCCTCGATAAGCCGAGGGCGCATCTCTCCAGTCACACCATCCCTTGTGCTTACCGGAAGAGTCCCGTCATCCAAAGCCCACGTCTTTATCGATCCATGAGGCTGGGGATCATTCGGATCGTAGTATTTTATGTTCCTTCCGTCTGCGAAAAACAACTTCCCGCCGAGAGATGCCGAGAATATCACTGGAACCGACTTGTCTAGAGGCGGGGATCCGATATTCGTACTGTTGGTTACATCTATCCACTCAGCATCGGTGAACTTCCTGACAACACCCCCGGCCACAGCCACCTGAACCGTCTGGCGAGTGGCCAACTGATTCGACGGTTCTAGAGAATAAATACTGGCTATACCGATCCGTTCCTGATTGTTGTTGCTGCCGCTTACAGATACGATCCAGTCCTCTACTGGGACGGTAGCATTCGTCATCCTAGCCAGATTGACTGTTGTTGCATTTCTTGCGAGCCGGTATCCACCCTGCTCGTCAACTTCACACGAATTCCAAGTCGCCGTACCATGCGCATCTTGGCTATTCAGAACGGTCCCATCCACAACCTTGACGATTGCAAAGCTGTGAGTGGTTCCCTGAACGCTACCACCCACACAGACCAGCCTCTGCCCGTCGTAGTCGTAAGCGACATCTCTGGTGGTCCCTGTATGAGATCTAGTCCACTGCACATCTCCAACGGTATCGAATTTTGTTAGAACAAAATTATAGTTGGACCCGCCATCAGTAGAATATTTCGACAGCGTGTAAAAGTTTCCTGCCTCGTCGGACGTTATTGATAGCTCTTGATTCACATCATCCAGCGCCGCCCCACCACTTTTCACTCCATACAGGTGGGACGACCGGCAGAATAACTGCGCCCCAGTTTCCAGACTCAGCCCCTGAAGGCTGATCGACCCATCAAATGCCAGTTTGAACGTACCACCTGTAGCTGCTACCGTCAGCTTTTGAACCTCGTTCTGCTCGGTATTTCCGTCTGTAATCGTGCTTATGGCATTCGTCCCGCCACCCGACAGGTCAACGTCGGTAAAGATCAGCTTGGATACGCTCTGTGCCGCCTTGTTTCCGGAGAATGTTATCGTAACATCGTTATCGGCGGATAATTCTCCTCCCCCTACGGTAACATTCGCGGAGGACAGATTAGTCAACCCCTCAATGGCAGTAGTCAAGTCAGCATTGCTGACATCGTGATCCAGTGCACTGGTAATATTCGTCGTCGCTCCCTGCGCACCCGAATTATTGAAACACAACATGCCTATCACTCCGCGACTGATAGACATCAGGTTATGGTTGTTTGCCTCGTAATCAGTGCTGGGATAAAAGTTCTCGAAGACTCCCGTGCTCTGATTCTCGCTTCGCTTCCAGTATGTCGTATCCCGAAGTAGACCATCCCCTGTATCCACTCGATAAATAGCCTCTCCATTTACTCCGGTCACGTTACGCAACCATATAAAGAGAGTATTCTGAGCTGTGCCCATACCCCTGACTACTTCTGTTGCCCCTCCAAGACCTATGGTCGGCATACTACCGCCACTAGTCCATGTCCAAGATACAGCGCCAGTCTTGCTAATCTTACGGACCACCAACTCCGGATCGCTAGTGGCAGTGATGACATATCCGAATCCGTCCTCACCCCACTCCGCCATCTGGTAGGTCTCTCCAGCACCACCAGTCCCTACTGTAACTCCCTGATTATCTACCAAGGTGTAACCGCCTGTCCCAGAAGTGGTCTGCATGATCACATGACCCTCTCCGGTATTAGGGGTCAGCTCCGAGTAGACGATCTGATTCAGATCCTGAAACGACGGGCGGTGAGTCAGATTACTGGCCCACTGAGTAGGCATATATTTAGACAGGCCCGGTCTCTGACCACCCCTAGCGCGTCCTGAGGCTTTAGCGTTCTGTGCTGCGACCTCAGACGAGTCCGCTGGAAACGACCTTACATTCTGACAATCGACCGTCGTTCCCGATGGCTGATCCTCGAATGAAGCCCCTTCGTGCATCCCCTTGAGAGGGAACGGGATTTTTACACTTCTTGCTTTGGGAGGCATCTACTACCCCATCAACCCGCAACCTCGTCGTAGACCAGACATCCAGTCACGTCGGTCCCGGCAGTTGTCACTTGCAATGCCTCACCGGCAGATGTTTCAAACCAGCCAGCAGAACTGAACGGCAACACGACGAGCATCTTGGTGTTGGCTGAAACCAATTCGCCCATGATGGCCGTGGTGGCACTCTTGAACTGCATTGTCGCAGCAGCATCCGCTTGCTGATCCGCCACGAGAGCAAGGACGCGGATCTTCGACCCCGTGACGGCGGCCACCACCTCCCTTGTCCCATCAGCCGCAGCGTTAAGTACGGCGTATTTATGCCCACCACCACTGAAGGTCGAGTTGCCTAGCTCACTGAGTATGCTAGTTGTCGAAGAAACCATTGGTCACCTCACCTTCAAACTGTGCCGACTTCATCGAAATTGGCAGAAGTGTTGCTCCCCTCGTTGACGTACAGCGCAGATCCTGCCGATCCATCCGTCTGCATGAACAGACATCCGACAGAATAGCCCGTAACACCATCGCTCGGGACCGTGTCCCCCGCGACGATCAGGTAATCCCCGTTGTCAAGCGAGGCGACAACTCCCGTCGCGTCGTGTAGTTGGTGCCTTCCGCTCATCTTGTTCTCCTTAAGTTCCCTGACCCTTATAGCTCACCGCAGATCCGAAGAGATAATCCCGATGAGCAGAAAAAACAGCCCGACCATCGGACATATCCCCGTTGTACCCAAAATGGTCAGGAGCATTGTCCCGACTATCCCTAGCAATGGAACCGGCAAGGCATTCTACGAATCGCTGCCAGTACACACCCCTCTCTCCGTCCAACCTTCGCTCAGCCTCGGCCAAGCATGAGTACAGTATAGCCTCACTATGGTCTGTCGCACCATAGGGGTACAGGTTTGTGTCAGTTAGCTGATCTGGAAGAATCCGGTACCGATAAGTCACAGTGGCCGATGCTGTAATATTAGGCCAGAACACAACCTCCTGACGACCACCGGATGCGTGCATCAGGGTGTAACTAGTGCCAGAACTAACATCACCACCGGGATTAGACGAACTCGTTAGATTCAGTTGTGTGTCCGATACCCTAGTCTCTACGTCGTAGGTAGTTGATGCGATTCTGATCTTCGCGCTTCCAGCCCACGACGGGAAAGTTGCACCGCTGGAAAAAATCAAGCGTTCCGATGACGCTCCAGTGTGGTCATACCCCACGGTCCCGGTCGTGTAGTTATCGTTCCTTGAGACAGGCCGAATCGCTGCAAATCTAGGATCTCCCTGAGATGACGCATTGTTTGATCCTCGCATCCTAAGCTCGCGGATCCTAGACTCACCCACAATCTGCGCCGTATACCAAGCATTATCCGATTGGGCAAAGGTGAACGCCCCCATGACCCGACCAAAATTATCCGGAAGCGTGTAATCGTCTTTGTGCAGATTATATGCGGTACTTGCCGCTACGTCCGCACCGGGATTATCCGATGAACCCAGAGTGATTAGCGTGTCACTGACTCGGTTGTATACGGGATAATCGGTCCCCGATATCCTGATATTCGCTTCAGCCGCCCACGAGGGCCAAGTTCCACCGCTTAGGGTGATGAGATTCTCGGAAGATCCGCCAGTATCATCGTATGCAATCGTCCCTGTCGAGTAGGGAGCCTCTATCGAGAGCGTCGATGCCGGGAACAGAAAACTCCACTCATGGGCGAGACCTCCCACCGGGGGAGGGGAATTGAATTGCCTTATGCCAGAATCTACCAACCTGCCAACGATAGTCTTCTCGTTCGATGATAGAGCAGAATACAACCCGCCGTAAAACTCCTCAGTGATCTGGTCACGGAGTTCATCTACGGTCAGGGTCAGGGTAGATTCAGCCATCAGCAACCCTTTGAGCATCGCACTTGAAGCACAGCAGAGTCCCGTTCTCTAACTGCTGCCAATCATGCTCGCAACTATCTTCGATCGGATCATACTCCGCTAGATACGCCATGACAGCCAGAAGGGGCACCGGAAGGTTTCTGCTCAATCCTGCCTTATTGAGCATTTCACAAACCTTCTCGTACATCTCTATAAGTTTTGGATTCGGCTCCTCGCCTCCGAGCAGAACAAAAAATGTCTGCCTAGTTTGCGTATCCATAATCAGTACCTACTTGTTGGACAAAAAACCCTACGAACTGCACAGCAGGTTCAGTTTATGAGACGGAAACGCTGGCTGTGCAGCCCGTAAGTTTTTCAGGACTTCTTCTTGGAAGCTGCTTTTTTCTTGGCAGAATCATCCCCGATCAGGCACAACAGCGCCGGAAGCAAAACACTAAGTTTGCCTCCACACACAGCGATAGCTGACTGGACAAGCTCCTGATTAGCCTCGAAAGCATCAGCTTTCGATCCAAGAAGTTCTTTCAGTTCTTCAGACATTTCTGTCTCCTAGACCAAGTACCCACAGGCACACCAGTCGACCTGCATCAGCGTCGTTCCGGCGGCGTTGAGTGCCACGACGGGAACCATGCTGCTGTCGTAATCGCCACTGGG
>NZER01000206.1 GCA_002690445.1 Candidatus Pacearchaeota archaeon | reverse complement strand
TACATTGACCAGTACCCGTGGACGGAGAGGTACACCGCCCTTGCTCCCGCCATGAGGCCTGGTGGTTCCACTTCGAGGTTTGCCCCTAGCGCACGCCGGATGTACTGATGGCCCCGCCAACCCAAGCAGAATTCCTAAGGGCATGGAGGAGTCGCGGGCTTCCGGGTAACCCCTTTGACGAGAAGGGCAACATCACGACGGCGGCCCGGCAAGCGTGGGCGGCATACATGGAGGGCCAGAAGCCCCCGCCCCAACCTGACCAGGTCGCTCCGCCCCAACCTTATCAGGTCGCCCCGCCCCCGCCCGCACCTGCGACCACGATGCCGCCACAGGCACGAGCACTCGGGTACCAGATCGGCGGACTACCGTTCCAGTATCCCATGCCCGTTCGCTCCGACCTTACCAGAGAGGCCCCAAGGGAAGATCAGGGCATTCGGAGCGCACGGTTTCAGTATGGCCTCCATGGCCCTCAGCCAGAGGTAGCACCGCCTGTCCCTCTCCCCAAGGACCCAGAAGAACTTTCCCACATCGAAAGATGGTTGCCGTGGGGAGAACGCGACGAGTTGGGCAGAAAGACCCCGTGGGAGATAGGGAAGATAGTAAACGCAATACCCGAGTGGGTTGGCAAGGAGACAGGGGCGGGAGTTGCTGGCCTGTGGGACTTTGCTCGCGGAGCCCCCACGGGGACAGGGTGGCGGGAGCGGTCGTTTGGAGAACGAATGGGATATCGCGGGCAGTCATTGATGCGTGGCTATGGCCCCATAGAGGATATAGACCAAAGCCGCCTACGACAGCCCGAAGAAAGTTTCCGGGAGTATATGGGGCGGAGAGGGGCGGAGGCGGATGTCAGTATGGGGGGCCTTCACCCCGCGGCGAAGTTCGGTGCTGACGTGCTCCCGTGGGTTGCGGCTGAACTAGCCCTTACGAGGGGCAAGCGCATGGATAAGATCATAGACCGGCTGGCTCCCTATATGGCGCGACAGCCAGGGTTTAAGGGCTGGGCAAAACGCACCCTCGCAGACGCCTTGCAGCCCCTTGCCGCACAGGAGGAAATAGCTCTCGCGGGGATGCGTGGCTTAGGATGGACTGGCCGCAAGGTGACGGGGATGGAAAGGCCACCTGCTATCTTCGAGCAGTTCCATGGCCCTTATCAACCTCCCGTGACACGGGTCGGTATATCTGCTGCCACAACAAGCAAGGTTTTTGGGCACTTTGATACGGAGAAGCGCAAAGTGCGCACCGCAGCCCAGGACCTTATGGCCTCGGACTCCCCGGAAGACATCAGATTGGGCGAGGTAGCCTACCGAAAGATCATGGCTCCATCGGTGGCTTACTTGCAGAACGCGATGGCGAAGAGGGGATTTAACGTGACTGTCCGCCCCAACTTCGGATACTTCAGTAAATACCTTGAGCCCAGCATGGATGTCTCCGCCATCGGGATAAGGCCGAATAATCAGAAGGCGTTCATGCAGGCAATCGTAGACGTTGCCGACGTGGACTTCGCGCAGGACTCTGTGCTGATACACGCGAAAGCGGAATCACTAAAACTGGGGACGACACCCGGATTTTATCCGGGGAAGACCGCCGCGGACCTGGACTACTCCCTGGAGCCCCTTTACGCGCTCAGGACTGACGGGAGGGAAATAACCGGCAGGCAGTACCAGACGCTGAGGGCCCTTGCCGACAAGCACGACATCCCCGGATTTGCCGCCCATGCCGACAACCAAGGTATTGACATAATGCATGTGGCAAAGTATGGTTACGACGTAAGCAATCCCGGCGAAGCCAAGGCGGCCTACCGGTTATTTAATAACAATGTACACAATTTCAGGAGTGCAGTAGATGCCAATGATAACGTTCGAGGAACTTTTTCAAGAGTTGAGGGAGAGCTTCGCCAACTCTGGCATTACGGACGCCATGAGAATTGGGCTGACAAGGCCTTCGTCGGGCGGAACACCTCATCATCCAGACACGGCTACGACGGATTTAGAGATAATCTTCAAGCCGCGACGGGAAGACCGCCAGCAGAATCAGGGCTCCCAGGGGCTCTAGAAAAAACCGGGGACCTCAACACGCGCCAGCGGCGCAACCTTCTAAACAACCGCCTCAAAGAGTTTACGGATGATCCGCTGGATATTCCGTCATCCCCTTATGGCGCGACCCCTATCAAGCAGCTTGAAGAGCTTATTAGTGGCGTGCCCGTCACCGCCCCGCTAACGAAGCTAACGCAAAGAAAAGGCGGCAGGGCCGCGCTCTTGGAAGACGTTACCCCGCAGGCAACACGCAAGCAGGGCATGATTAATGAGAAGCTCGGTATGCTTATTACCGAGGAGAAGGCCGCACCCCCGTGGTCGCAGTTCCACAAGCCTGGCCAAAAGGTTGTGCCGGGCAGGGGACCGAAGAGCGCGCTCGGCGTGGTCGCCGACTACACGGGGAGGACCGTCGATGAGATAGAAGGCCTCGTCAACAGGGCAAGGGCAGAGTTCTACGCAGAAACCGCCTCCTCAGAGCCCATATCGTATGCGGCCTACAGGAAGCTGCCGCTAGAAAAGGGAGGGCCCGCCAAGCTGCCTCCGGGCGGGGGCTCGCCTGAAGTCGACGCCGTGGATGACCTCCTTGGCTTTCCCAGGGGTCCTATAGGTGCAGGCAAAGACGTATCTCCCGGCACACTGAAAAGGCCAGAGATAACGCCACGCCAACAGAGGGACAACCAGTGGATAACGGATATGGCTGAGGACCTGGTTTCCAGGGACCAGCACATGGAGTGGCTGGCTAAGGGGGTGAAGATGGGCGGCGGGGACTGGTACAACACCGATTTCTTACGCAAGGTATTTGTAGCCATCGCTGAGGATGAGTCAACAGGCAACGACCTATTCAGGGAGTACATAAACCTAGTAGCGGCCACCTCGCCGGGGAACCAGGTCAAGCATAACCTGAGAGTAGCTTCTTGGTACAGGAAGCTCCTTGGGGATGAGGGCTTAAAGATGCCCGCGACACCGTGGAAGGAACTTGATACCGCAACCGAACTTGCCGCTAGGATTGCCGATGTCTCGCATCCAGGGATGCCAAAATTGGGGACTGGATACGGACACCCGAAGTGGCAGACCCACGCCAAGTTGGTTGCCAAGTGGATAGCAGGCAAGTGGAACTCCCCTGTCAGCGCTGACGAGAAGGTGAGGGCCTTTGCAAACTCCCTCCTGGGTAATCCTACCAACGTGGCTGTCGACGTGCACCTCATGCGCTTTCTCGGCATGACGTCAATAAAAGCGGGACGCGATCCGGTTCCGTGGCTAAAGACTGGTTACCAGGACATTTCCAAAAAGGACCTCAACAGAATCATAAAAAATATGAAGAGGCCGGACGGGACGCCGCTAAAGGACGCGCTTACGTCACTAAAGAAACGCAAGCTATTGAGGGGCGAGCCGGGGGCATATGAGTTCGATGCTAAAAGTGCCGTGAAAAAGAAGGCTATTAGCCTTGCAAGCGGAGATGAGGGTGAAGAACTCTGGCGCATCCAGAGCATCTGGAATGATGCGCCGGGCAGTAGCGCACGGTACCAGCTAATCGAGGATTACGTAAATAGCCTTGCCAGGCAATGGAACGAGGCAAATCCGGGGAATGTCATCACGGCCCCGCAGGTACAGGCATCCCTGTGGGTGGCGGCGGCGGACCTGACGGGCGTGAAAGAAGGGGGGCGTGGCACCGTTTTGTCTGCCCTGCGTGAGGTTATCGCAGAGAGGGCCGCGGCGGAAACAAAGCGCCTCAAGCGTCCTGTGAGTGAGGAGATGGTGCTCCATGATTTCTTGCAGAACAGGGGGCTACTCTCTTTCTTGGTCGCACTTGGTGGCGGCACCATGGCAGCGGAAGCATACCTAGGGGAAGCCGGTGAGGAGGACGCCAGGGGCGTCGCGCCGGGAGAGGGCATGCCCCTGCCCGGGGCAGGAGAGCCCGGTGTTGAGGTGCTAAGAGGGAGCATGGCTCCCGTCGCCCTTACGAAGGTAATAAAAAAGTTCTTCGGGAATATATTTGAGGCCGTGCCGCAAGTACTTAGGGCGCTAGATACAGGCGTCGATCCGGTTATGAGGCAATTTGAAGTTCCTCCCCCCGAACTGGGAAAACTTTCCCGCGCCGGGGATGAAGAGCTAAGAGACCTGGGCATCGCCCTTCGCACCGCCCAGGATACCGAGGCAGCAACCCCTCCTCTGCGGCAGTATGTCTACCAGACCGAGGAGACAATGGGGCGCATCCTGCGTGACACTGTCCCCGGCGAGACCCCAGAGCAGAGCCTGATATCGGCCTACGAGGGGGCCACGAAGATATTCGACAACGACGCGAAGGTCATGCTGGCAGAAAAGAAGAAAATCCTGCTCAGTCTGGGGGTCGGCACTACGGAACGGGCCAGGTGGGTTCCCCGCCCAGAGGACAGGGCGGGACTGATAACGCTGTTCAGGGCGCTTCACGATAAAAAGTACATTCGGAACATTGCCCCGATATATAGGCCGTTCTACAAAGAACTCAAGGAGCTTGTCGGGAAGGAGGAGGCCCTTAGAATAGACTTCGACCCCAACCTGGCAACGATTGACGACTACTTCTTCAGGGGCTGGAAGCCACCGGATAACCTCTTGAAAGCAGCCGAGAAGACGGGCGGCAGCGTGGGAAATATTCCGGGATTTACCCTGCCAAGAAACGGGGCCACCTTCGACGAGATGGTAAACGCCGGGTTCGAGCCCCTTTACTGGAACCCCTGGGAGATGTATGTGGAGACGGCCAGGATGGGTAATAGATACAGGCTCCAGACGCAGCTTATCAACGACTTCAGGAACAAGAACGCCTTCGATGTGTTCGTGGTAAAGAAGGAGGACAGGCTGCTGGAAAACGGGGACTGGATCATAGATAACCTTAGGAAGAAGGGATACAGGATACCGAGGATAGGCCCCGCGTTCGAGGGCAGGGCCGCGCCCATGACAGCACAGGGGGCGACGGGAAGGACCCATGCCGGGGTGATAGTGCCCAACGGGATAGCCGACCGCCTTGAGAACGTCTTTGGCAGAAGGCCCAAGTGGAAGGGCTTCTGGGGGAAGGATATATACCCATACGTCTTTGCCATTACCTACCAGCCAAAGCGTATCAAGCTGTACGCGTCGCTTTTCCAGCAGCGCGACTTCATGCAGCGTGCTTACGGTAGCTCATGGACGTCCATGATAGACGAGATGAAGCACGGTAACTACGGCACAGGGATAATAAAACTCGCAAAATTTCCCAAGGAGGGGATGTGGGACATAGTAAGGTCTAACCTTGACCCCAAGTACCGCGACGACATACTCAAGTGGTACACCAGAACCGACGAGATAATAGCCGGAAGACCCGGAATCAATCCCAGAGAGATGGTGAGGGCGGGGCTGTCCACCATAGACGTCACGCTTATGCCTGCCGACATGGACAACCTGGCGAGGGTCGCGGCACAAGCGACCGGGAAGCGGCTGGACAAGAAGATGTTGCGGGCCATAGGCGAATTTGAGTCCATGATGAGGCGGGGTCTGTTCGAGGGTGTGTATCCGACGGCCATGAGGATGGACATCATCAATAACATAGCCCCCATGTTTGTCAGGATGTTCCCAGGCCTGACTGACCAGCAGCTTAATGGGATGATCGCCAGGGCCGCGAACATACGGTACTCCACCATACCCGCGTCCCAGTCGGTGATCCAGAAGCCCTGGCTGCGGGAAACCCTGAAACTTTTCTTCTTCTCTCTAGGGGAGAGCGAGGGCCTGATAAGGCAGGCAACCAAGTCGATACGGGGCCCCGATGCCAAATACTGGCGCAAGAGCATGCTGGGGACGTATCTCAGTATGGTGGCGACAGCCGACGTCATACACTATGCAACCACAGGGAAACACTTGCCTGTAGATAGGTTTATTCCCGTCGACTTCGACCCGGAATGGGAGTTTGAGGCCGACCAGATAGGGCACTGGCTGAACAAGCCCACGCCCTTTGGCTACCAGCGCGACTTCGCGGCCCCCGATATTCCCGTCACGGACAGGACAGGGGAGCAGCAGCTAACGCTGGACCTGATGGGCCAGATGGACACCGTTCTCAAGATGTCCAGTCCGGGAAGCTGGGTGGTCTCCAGAAGGTCGGTGCCGATCACGGCCATAGCGCACGCCGTAACCAACAAGGACTTCTACGATAGGTTAATACGCCAGCCAAACGCGAGCTTTATGGACCAGTCCGTGGCGACGACGGCCCAGCTTATAAACGACATGGGCGTCCCAATAGGCGCGGGGCAGTCCGCGCTCCAACTGGCACGCGAGTACGTTCCGGGTGCGGAGAAGATCATACCGCAGGAGGGTGCGCGGCTGGGCACGACAGCGCAGATTCTCAAGGGCGTGGGCGCTCTGGTGAGGTCCCCCGTGACCGCCGACCTGCGCGACCTCATGGTACGCAAGGTTGCCGAGGGCGACCCCGAGGCGGTAGGACAGGGCATAGAGCCCGGTATGAAGTGGGATAATCTTACCTATGCCTCCCAGAATTACGTGATGGAGAGCCCCCTTAACAAGGGCCTTATGGAGGAGGTGGAGCTACGCGGCGAGGAGCAGGCCCTGTCTGTTGGCGACCCCATAAACGTATTCTACACAGAGCAGAAAGAGCGTCGGGATGCCCATTTCTCGGAGCTTTCAACCCTTGCCGAGAGGGCCGAGACCAAGATAAACAAGCATGGCTGGTACAGGGAACACGCCGCAAAGATAAATTATGACTACTCCATCCTTCGGCAGGAATACATAAAGCAAGCGAAGGAGGAGTTCGGGGACGATTTCATGGACAGGGCGAGGAAGGGGCTGACACCCCAGCAGCAATTGGAGGAGGACTTCTTCGGGCTTCTTTACAGCGACGACATTGATGTGTACGGAAAATACTTCCCCGGAGAGGAGTTCGTTCCCCTTGATAACGAGGACGGGGACTTTAACAGCGTTGAGTACGAGAGGCGCATCCAGGCACTGAACACCGAGGCCGGTGACCCTAACTTTGTCAGGAACATGAGGGACGCCATTCTTGACAGGAAGGTGCAGCAGGGACTTCCCGAACTGGAGAGGGAGCGGCTGCAAGACCGCGACTACATATCCGAGAACTACTGGCGGGCGAGCACCAACGAGACGCTGCTGGCCCTGCTGCCAAGCGACGAGGTTCGGGAGGCGTGGATTAACTACGTCGCCATGAGCGACGCTAACAAGAAGGAGGAGGATGGCAGGGTTGGCAGTGTTGCCGGTAAGAGACACAGGGTAGGGGTCCTACTGATTACATTTAGGGAAATGTATAACTCCGCAGGCATACGCAAGGTGCGTCGCGAAGCCCGCCAGACTGACAACAGGCTAGAGGATATGCTGCTAAAGTGGGGTTACGTTGACGTTCCCGTGGAGGAGTACTCCATAGCGGAACGGGCAAGAGGCGCACGCTCTCGCGTACCGGCTGGGGGTCCCTGGGGACGTTAATAAGCTATATATTGTGGTCTGTAGCTTGACAACTACCAGGTAGCTTTGTATCTTTGGTGCATTAGAGGGGGGAGAAGAAATAATTATGGTAACGGAAAATACAGAAGATATAGCAGGAGCGACCCTGCCCGTAGACAGTCCAACTGATACAGGCACAGGGGATGTGGGGATCGAGACCGGGCAGCCGGTCGCGGATATCTCTGCCCCGCCCCTGGATGACTCTACCCCGCCCCCGTCCGGGGCGAACGTAGCACCAGCGCAGGGCATAGCGCCCGCTGCCGACGCAGCCGCGCCAGTTTCTCCAGCACAGCCGCAGTACACGCCCGAGCAGATAGCCAGGATGCAGCAGGAATCTGCCCGGTACGCACAGGTACAGCAGAGGGCCGCGCTACAGAACCAGGCTGACCAGTACAAGAAGCAGCTAGAGGACCAGGGCTATATGCCTGAGCAGGCAGAGCAGCTTTCCGGCCAGTACATGCAGAGCCAGCAGGCACAGCAGGACCTGGTGCAGCAGGCCGAGGCATACGGGCAGCACTTGCAAGGCAAGCAAATGCTAGTGGAAGCCCTTGTGACCAAGTACAAACTAAATATAGGTGACCAGGCGGATTTGAGAAACTATACCGATCCCAGGGAGATGCATGTCGCAGCCGAGAAGATGGCTGGCGACAGGGCGCGTGACGCAGAGCTTGCAGAATTGAAGCAGGCACGGGTGCCCGCGCAGAGTTTCGACAACAGTCAGGGCAATCCACAGGTGGCTGCCGACGAGGGGGGCTGGCTGGACAGGTACAATGGCGGAGACAGGTCGCCGAACGCACAGGCGGCGGCGAAAAGAGCGGCAGGATTAGGATAAATATCCAAGGAGGATAAGAATGGTCCAGACAGCGACGACAGGCGGCCTTGAAGCCGCACAGAAAATCATTATTGCGAGCAGTCGATATACGGAAGAGCACAACGCGCCAGCGTTATCTCTGATCGAGAGCTTCAATCTCGCGAAGGGCGAGAAGTCAATGACGGT
>NZER01000205.1 GCA_002690445.1 Candidatus Pacearchaeota archaeon | reverse complement strand
CAAGCTCTAGCAAAAACAGCCATCTCGTTAAAATATGAAACTTTCGTGGCAAAAAAACAATTAGCAAAATACTTCACAAATTCTGATTCATCGCTAGTCATTGTGTGACAAGGTACTCCTGGAAATCTTTCTTCGTAGATTTGTTTTAATTTATCTGTCCCGTTTTCTGCTTCACCGCCTATAATGTGCCTGGAAGGACATATAAAATCAGTAGCTGCAGTTCTCGCGGTTAGAAATTCTGGCGAGTGTATAATTTTTATGTTTTTGTATTTTTCGTTTAATTTTTTTGTTGTGCCAACTGGCACTGTTGACTTGATAACAAAAACACAAGAAGGAGAAGTTTGGTTGGCTTTTTCAAAAACCGACTCTATGTATGAAAGGTCGCATTCGCCCGTATCCTTGTGCATGGGAGTGGGCACGCACAGGAACACTAAATCAGAGCCAACAGCTTCTTCAAATGTACTGGTGGATCTCTTGGGGTCAATATCATAAACCTTTAGATTGTAGTAGTGGTTTAGCCCTTGAAGTATTGCGTTTCCGACAAAACCTTTTCCGATAATTCCTAGAGTCATTTTAATGTTAAAATATTAACCTTTTTTGCGCTTATTTCAATTCATTTAGCAAAAATTTAGCAAAAGAAAAATCAAATTCATTATCAATATCTATTGAGGCGTATTGGTCCATCAAGTATCCGTGCACATCGTTGGAATAAATATTATCAAAATCATTAAAATCTGGATTAAGCACGAGAATTGCTGGCCCATTTCTGGCAAAATATTTTTTCTTTTTTTGTCTTATTCTTGTTTCTTTTTTTGAGCTTATGCGTTTAATTCTAGTATCTTCTTTTAAAATAAACAGCGACTCAGGGTTGCAAGCGTGGTCTAGTTCTTTTATGGAAACAACCGTGCTTTTGTTCTTTTTGTAATATAGAGATATGCATTCGTCTATTTGTAAATAATTTCGAAATGGAGAGGTTGGTTGCAGCAGTACAACGCAATCATAAAAATTATTTCTTTTACTACACCAGTTAAGATGGTGCTTAATCACTGAAAAAATATTCGTATTATCTTTGGCTAAATATCTTGGTCTTTTAAAGTGAATTTTCGCGTTTAATTGTCTCGAGATGTTTATTATTTTATCTGAATCGGTTGATACGACAACGTCTGTTATTAGTTTACTTTTTAGGGCTTCGCTTATTGTGTGGTAAATTAAGGGCTTACCGTCCAACAGTTTGATATTTTTATTTCTTAAGCCCTTGGAGCCGCCGCGAGCGGGAATTAGCCCTAAAATATTTTTTTTTGCGCGAGCCATTATATTTTTTTAAGTATTTTTATTATTTTATCAGATGCGCTGCCGTCACCATAAATGCTATTCCTGGGGTACCTGCCCGTGTTTAGTTGCTTCTTGATTGCCTCGACTATAAGACTCTTTTTTGGGTCCACGTCTATTACGTTAGCGCCTCTTTCTCTGTTATTTTGCCTGGTCCCAATATTTACAACAGGCGTCCCTATAAAAGCTCCCTCTCTTATTCCGCTGCTAGAATTCCCAACCAAACAACCTGTTGCTGCCATTAGTTTTATATATAGGGAGTTATCTAGGTCTTTAAAGAAGTGCATTTTTGTGAATTTAGTTCTTTCTCTCCACTTTCTCATTCCTCGAGACACTTCGTCGCTTCCTGCGTCAGAATTTGGCCATAATATAACAGCAGGAGTATCGCATTCTTCAATTGCCTCTAGTGTTTGGTTTATGTGGTGCTCGTTCTCGCCAAATTCAGTTGTTACTGGGTGCTGCGAAACTAATAAAAATGGCTTACTGAAATCAATAAAGTCGTCTGTCGACGGAGTCGACCTCGCTTCTTGTGTAGTGCAGCGTAATAAAAGTTGCGAGCGGTTTATTTTGGGGTCTTTTTCTAGTACTGCTTTGACTGTGTCAATTCTTGGGCACCCCACATTAAATACGTTAAGTTTATTCTCGCCGAGTTTTAAAATTCTATTTTTGGCATCTTCGGATGCGGGAAAATGTAAGTCCGATAGTTTGGTCACCGCGTGTCTTATTCTTTCGTCGATGGTTCCGCTTACCTCTCCTCCCATTGTGTGTATTAAGGGAATATTCATATATGAGGCAGCAATTGCTGTTGCCATCGTCTCGTACCTATCTCCAATCGTAAAAACATAGTCTGGTTTCAGTTCGTTAAGCGCGGTACTTAGCTCAATAAGCGCTAATCCAGTGGTCTTTGCCATTGTTAAGGGGGTTTCCCCTTCAATAATACAGTCTATTTCCTTGTCGATATTAAATCCGTCGTTTTGGATTTCCTCTTTTACGTTTCCGTATCTATCTAAAATCGCCGACGCAAAAAGAAGAATTTTAAGATTGAAATTTTCAGAATCTTTTAATTTATATAACAATGATTTTATACTGCTGTAGTTTGCTCTCCCGCCAATTGGGATTAGTATTTTTTTTATCTTCATTTTAAGTGTTTGTTTTCGATTAATTCATCCGAAGAAATGTTTATCACTGTTTTCTTTCCGAGTACATCTTTATAGTTAGCTGCAGAGATTCCTAGGTCAGGCTTTTTGAAGCATAAATCGCCAATAGATAAGTGTTTGCCCTTTTTTATGTCTGTCTTTGCGTAAATGCTTTTCTGGAATATTTTTTTCATATCTGCGACGTCTTCTAGGTTATTTTTGTCTATTGGGTTGTCGAGCATCTCGCGCGCTTCATTGATAAGCGAGGCATATTGTTTAAATTCGCTCGGCTCTAGCGAGTGCTTTGCGTCACTGCCGTACATTAATTTGGAAAAAGTGAAATGTTTTTCAATTATTGTGGCCCCAAGAATAGTCGCGGCAATTCCAGCGGAAATTCCAGCCGTGTGGTCACTTAGTCCCACATCGCATTTGTATCTGCTTTTTAATTCATGTAAAATATTTAAACCAACCTTATTGTAGGGGCATGGGTAGATTGAGGTGCACTGCATGATATTAAATTTTGTTTTATGTGATCTTAGTATCTCGACTGCTTTATCTAGTTCTCTCCAGGAGCTCATTCCTGAAGACAGTATAACAAATTTATTTAAGCTTGCAGTTTTTTCAATCAAAGGGAGGTTTGTTATTTCTCCAGACGGTATTTTATAAAAACCTAAATTTAATTCTTCCAAAAAATCAACCGCTTCAATTGAAAATGGAGACGATAAAAGTTTAACATTATTTTTGATGCACTCATTTTTTAGTTTTTTCCATTCTTTAGGTTTAAAAGATGTTCTATCAAAATATTCTACCCTACTCTCCTCGTTAAAATATGGTGGATTGGGTGCGTTTGTGGTGGATTCAAGCTTGCCGATATGAGTTTGAAATTTTACGACATCCGCGCCGCACTGGGAAGCGGATTTTATTAAATTTAAAGCATTTCCTAATGATCCGTCGTGGACCGATCCGACTTCCGCGATTATCATGTTATTTCCTTACCAGGCATCTGAGGTTTTTACCCCAGCCTCCCGAATTGATAAAAAACTGTAAATCATTTGATAGTTTTTCGATTAATTCTGTGTTTTCTTTATTGTCATTTTTTAATCTCCAGATAAAATCAAATATATCCAGCCCTTCTGTTTCCAGGTGTTCGGTTTTAAGTTTTCTTTTCTTAAAAAATTTACATAAAGTATCGGGGGTGAAATATGTTAGGTGGTGCGTAGGCCAGATAAAATGAGCTTCATGGTTCATTAAAATTCTAGATGCAGAATCCCAATTGGGAACATAAAAGTAAGCTATTCCGTTTGGCTTCAGTAGGTTGTATATTTTTTTGACTATTGAGGCAGGGCTGACTATGTGCTCTAATACGTCAAATGCGCTTATCACATCAAATGAATTATCTGTAAATTTCATATCAAATAAATCCCCATATTCAAGATTCAGGTTTCTGCTTTTGCCAAAATTTATTGCTGATTTATTTAAGTCTATTCCTTGTGCGTCCCAGCCATTTTTTTGGGCAGCTTCGACAACAAATCCAGTGCTACAGCCGATGTCTAAATATTTAATATCTTTGGGGCAAATCTTTTTGCCTAGATGGGCTTCCATAAGTTTTACTCTTTCCTCGCCAAATCGCTCGCATCGGTACTCGTGGCTTCCAAAGCCTAGTTCTTTCACTATATTTTCATATTCCTCGCTTTCGTACGATTTTCGATAGTGTTCTTCGTTAAAAATAGGGCTTACATAAATAAGTTGGCATTCGCTGCATTGAACAATGTCAAGATGGTCTTTATGTAATATTTTTTTTGAAGAATCGCCCGAGCAATTCGGGCAATTTCTATTGATTAATAGTTCGTTTGGTATTTTGCCGTGCTTCTTGATTATTTCATCAATGCTGTGCGTTCGTTTTTTTATTAAATTCTTATAGGAGTTTTTTGGCCGTAGTTTTTCCAAATTAACTCGTAACTGTTTTTCGTGTTTTTTTATTTTTATTTTCATAGACCAAAAAAGTCTAAAATTCTTTTTGATGCGCCTGGCCCAAGGGAGCATCTGTCAATAGTTTCCTGAAAGTGCTCGGGCTTAGCGTCTTTTAAATAGTTTATGCGCTCTTTTATTAGGCTATAGTCAATAGGCATTTTTATCTCTGAGAAAAATTTTTCATTAAGAGGGTTAAAAATACTAAAAGACGATACAAAGGGCTTGATTCTAAAATTAAGTATTGGTTTTTTTAATGAAACAGACTCTTTCAATCCAAATGAATCAGTGTTTAAAACTATATCTGATATATATATCAATTCCATGGCAACATGCGGATACCAAAATTCATCTTTAAAAATTCGTGTATTTTGGGACGCCGAAAGCCTGCAATGATCTTTTGCTCGATATTTTATCAAAACTTCGTAGTTTAAGTTTTCGAGTATATTCGAAATTTTGTTTATATCTATCTTGTGGTTATCCCTATCTCTTGGATAAAAAATCAAGCATTTTTTACTGTTTGATAAATTGTATTTTTTTATTATTTCCTCTTTGTTGAGGGCTACATCCAGTTTTGGTGATCCCAGGTATAGGTTTTTCTTTTCGTTTTCGTCAAGAAGTTTTGGTTTAAGATTGGGCGAGGCGTCCATGTTGGCAGGCCAGTCAGAAAAGCGCGTCCAAGCTTCATTTGGAAAAATATAATAATCTATATTCTCTATGCTTTTATCGTAGTTCCCTCCTTCGCCACAAAAGTCAAGCCCAGTAGTCAGCGCAGCCTTTTTTCCCTCAAAATATTGACGACCTCTCCCTTCAATTAAAAAAGTTAAATCTTTGTTATTTATTTTTTCTGTGCATTTTTTTAAGTCAAAATTAAAATCTAGAGATAATTTTTTAAATTGGTCAGTGTATTTCGATGGGCAGTTATATTTATGGGGACGGTCTGTTCTGTAATTACTGCTCTGCCAATATACGGTAGACTTGACGTTTCTTCGGTTGCCTTCTTTGATTAGGGGTATAAAATATCTTAGGCACGTCATCTCTGAGACAAAGAAATTCATGATCAATTTTCATCTTTAGTCATCCAGTAATTTACCATGTCTTCGACTAGGTCTTCGAATGAAAATTCAGGTTCCCAGTCTAGCGTTTTGCTGGCCTTAGAACTATCTCCTTGAAGTCTAGATAATTCCTCTGGTCTCATAAATTTGGGATTTTGAACAACATGGTCCTCATAGTTTAAATCAACTTTTTCAAAAGCTGCTTTGCAGAAATCTCTAACAGAATGGGGTCTTCCAGATGATACTACGAATTCATCGGGCTCATGATGTTGTAAAATTGCGTGCATGGCTCTCACATAGTCTTTTGAGTGGCCCCAGTCCCTCTGTGAGTCTAAATTTCCAAGTTCGAGTTTATCTTGTAGGCCTTTTTTAATTCGAGCAGCACCTCTGGCTATTTTGGCTGTAACAAAATTAGCTCCCCTGCGCGGGCTTTCGTGGTTGAATAAAATTCCGCTTGTAGCAAACAGATTGTAAGCGTTTTTATAATTTCTCACAATGCAATGCGCGGCAAGCTTGGAGCATCCATAGGGGCTGACTGGTTTCATGTCAGTCGTTTCTCGCTGATAACCGTCTGGGTCAATTTGATTTCCAAACATTTCCGAAGAGCTTGCTTGGTAAAATTTTGCCTTTGGGCAGATGGCCCTGTACGCCTCTAGAAGGTTTAGCGCGCCAACCACGTTGGTTTTAATCGTGAATTGCGGCATATCGTAGCTTATTCTCACGTGGCTTTGGGCTGCCAGATTGTAAATTTCATCAGGCTTAATTATCGCCAAAAGCTTATAAAGACTAGACGGGTCCAAAAGATCTCCGTAGTCAGTTCTTAGTCTGGGGTTGTTGCTTAGGTGGTCAATTCTAGCTTCCTGCGTTTCAGGAACAGAGTGTCTTCTAATAAGCCCATAAACTTCGTAGTCATTATTAAGTAAATATTCTGCTAGGTAGCTTCCGTCTTGTCCTGAAATTCCTGTTATAAATGCCTTTTTCATTGATTATGTATATTAATGATTTTACAAATTCTGTCTACATCTTTTTTTCTTAATGTGAGCGACGAGGGCAAATAAACCAGTTCGTTATACATTTTTTGAGCCACCGAGTATTCGTCCTTTTGTTGGAAAGAGGGTTGGGTTGGATTTGGCCTGTAGTATTTAATTGCTTGTATACTATTTTCTTTTAGAGCCTCAATAATCTTGTCAGCGTTTTTTGTTTTGTAGATAACCATCCAATTAAAGTTTTGGTTAAAGTCTAAAAGTTTTATGTGTTTTCTATACCAATCAAAAATTTTTGTTTTTTTCTTTTTGATTTTTTCGATTTCATTAAGTTGAGCTAATCCGTAAGAAGCGCATATGTCATTAAATTTAAAATTTGTACCAATAAATTCATGAATTTTAGTTTTTCTCCAACCAGCCCCCTGATCTTTTGCTTGGTCGCATTTATTTGCTATTTTAGAATCATTTGTTAAAACCGCCCCTCCTTGTCCTGTTCCTATTATTTTGGGGGTAGAAAAAGAAATGATTCCGACATCGCCAATTAAGCCTGCGGTATTTTTCCCCAAGCATTGTGCGCTATCCTCAACCATGGGGGTTTTATATTCATCACAAAGGGCGCGAATTCGCCATCTGTCATCGCCAAGGTAGCAATTATGATCGACAAACATAATACAACTGACTTGTTTATGTGTTTTGATGTAATCTTCGGCCAAATCTGGATCCATGCATAACGTATCTTCTTTGATGTCGATAAATTTAACATTGTAGCCTAAAAATTTAGCTGCATTAGCTCCAGCTATAAATGTATAGCTTGGAAACAAAATAGTAGAGCCTTTGGGTAGACTAAGCGCATGTATTGCCATTAAAATGGCAGAAGACCCAGAACTGCATGAAAGCACATGATTTGCTTTTGTGATTTCTTTTAGTTTATCTTCAAATTCCTTTGTTGCTGGGCCAACGCCTATCCAAGTAGACATGATTTGGCGATATACCGCCTTCGCGTACCTTTTCTTAACTTGAGGTTCAAATTGAGGAATATAATTATTTGGTCGCTTCGACATTTAAACTGATTAGGGTTCCTGTTTCTTTGTTCATGTGCGGAAGATATGCTTGGGAGTGGTCGTCTACATGTGAGTGCTCTGTATCTCTCCAGTTATATCTTTTGATTGAGTAAAATCCCACTAAGGTTAATTTTTTTCTAAGGCCGTTAAAGTCATAAACGGTTTTATGGTAAATATTTTGATCTGACATTTTCATTTTACCGTAAAGCGGACCGATAAAGCTACTTAAGTCATATTTTTTTGAATGGTACAATTCTGACACGACCTCAAAATCTGGAACAGCCAAGCGGAGAGTTCCTCCGCTTTTTAAAATAGAGTACCACTTACTTAAAACTTTGCAGCCTTGTTCTCTGTCGAAATATTCAAGAACATGGGAAGCGTAAATGAGATCAACTGAATTCTTCTTAAAGGGAGGGTTAACTATGTCATGGCTGCTCACATGCGAAAAAGCTGAGCCGTCTATATGAACCCAATCGGAGCCAAAATCTCTTTTGCCGCAGCCAAGATGAAGTTTAATTTTTTTCTTCATAGATTTTTGCTTCTCCCTCTATCATATAAACTGTTTGTCCAATTTTTGGCCTCGATAGGGGCCAGTTTTAAATTCTCTAACGAGCGAATCATCCTCTAGGCCCGTATATGTATGTCCGCCAGTTAGTGTTATTGAGCAATCGCCCGCATTAAGATCAATCTCTTCTATTAGTGAGTCGTCTAAGTCGTAAAAATGACAGCGAACTTTTCCTTTAACAACAACCCAGCTCTCTTGTGCGATATATTTTTTAAAGTCGACTTCTTTAAATAAGTGTTTGTGAGCTTTGAATGTTGTTCCAGAATTTAATGGGATTGTTGATTGCTGTAAGAAGTTATCTGCGTCAACTAAATCCTCCCTTGAGTCGAGATTAAAATCAGAAACCCTATGCACAATATGGAGCAGTTGGTTGTTTGTCTTTGAGAATATTTTTTTCATGTTACTATAGATGATATTTTATTGAAAATGAAATTCCATCGAGTTTGATAAGTGTTATCATTCCAGGTTTCTTGGTCTATGGTTTTAATTTGCTTAGATTTAACTATTGCTTCGATTTCATTCGCCATTTTGTCCAGGTCTCTTGTGTCGCTTTTATAAAAATGACAACTGTTTTCATTTAGCCCTAAGTCCCTGGTTTCTTTGCAGTCAAAAGTGATCATGTTTGCCTTTGCGCCGATGCATCTAAAGATATCCCAGTGGATTAAAAAGTTAGAATTTTCTAGCTCTATGTTGGGTAGCCCCCAGTTCATATTAATGTTTTCCTGTGATCCTAGCTCATGAAAGGGAACGTTTAATGCGAACTCTCCAAGGCTGTAGTGCTCTGGGTTTCCCCACTCGCCTAAAACCGAAAAATTATCATATTTTTTAAGATAATTAATGATCCTTTTTTCTGTATCAAATTCAGCTCTACCGTTAACGTTTAAAGTTTTAAGGCCCTTTTTTAATAGTTTCTCGAGCAAGTCTCTTCTGTGCGTTTTAGCTGTCGCTCTCCTTGATCTGTCTAGGGTCGCATTTATTACAATATCGTATTCTGGCTCTTTTCCCTCCGAGACTATCCTGTCTGATTGGAAGGCAAGGGGCAGGTAGCATAAATTTTCTCTACTAGAGAAGTCTAAGGCGCTTTGCTCGAACATAAAGCTCATGTTGTCAAAAATCTTTGGATTATCTGTCAGCCTTACTTGATCGAATGCCCAAGAAAACATATCGATCTCATAATCCTCTTGTATGAATGTATGTGCGGTAGGAGAAAGCCCTAAAAATAATACCCCGTTATAGAGATCGTGTCTACCGAAAAAATCATGTTCGTATACTATGTCAAGGGAAATGCCCTTGCTTTTGTTGGCTTTTGTGGCGCATTTTTTTATGTGATCGCGATCATGCTGACTTCCGTATGCGCTGGAATATTCTACCGTATGGTGGATTTTGGGAACTATGGCTAATTTATACATTTTCTATAATATTCTGATATTTAGGAAAATAATTTTTATTGTAAAGCTCGAATTCTGTTCTTATTTTATTATAAAACGAGGGAAGCTTTTCTATAATTTTTTTTAGTTTTTCTTTAAAATCTTCGAAGTCGCCAAACTCTAAGCCAAACTGGCCGCATTCTCTCGTTCCTCCGCCTTTGGATGTGTATAAGTACGGTAATCCACATGCTATTCCTTCTATGTGATGCATTCCGCATGGCTCAAATTCGCTTGCTGTGACGTATATATCGTGTTTTTTAATCTCTTCGGCTAAGTCTAGGCCCGCTAATGGCTTTAGTGTTGTGCTGTTTTTTAAATTCACTCCATTCGGTAAGTTGCCCACAAATGTAAAATCAATATCTTTATCCTTAATCCATTTGTCAATTTGTTCGTATATGCCCCATCCTTTAATTCTGCTTGGAGACCAGTGGTGGGTGAATAATTTAAACTTTTTTGGCGAAACCTCTCGGTAGGGCTTTATTGTGAAGACGTCCTTGTCTACGCTGTTATGAATTACTGTCGAAGCCGAGTTTATCTTGTTTTTATAGTAATCATCTCTTAGCCATTTGGATATAAAAATAACGTGATCAGACAGGTTTGCTAGTTCTGTAAATCTCTGCACAAAATCAGGGGCACGGTCTTTGGGGGCTCCTATATCATTCACTCTTGTCACAATCGGGAGATTTGGAAATCTTAATTTTATTGCTCGAGCCTCTTCCAGTCCTATCCACTTGTCTGTTCTTTCGTCTGAATATAATTTGTGATCAAGAAAAAACACACAATCTGGAGGGTCATTGGCTTTAAAAAAATACTCTACCGAATGCCCTTGGGAACTCATGTAATCAGCAAAGCTCGAAGTAAATTTAGCGCCACCTCCACCTGGCTGATTTGGGATGATTTTTAAACTAAAACAAATTCTCATAGTTTATAAGATTTCTAAAATTTTTTCTATTATTTCTATTTCGTCGTGCTTTTCCGTTTCAACGTTGTATAGTTCGTGGTTTTTATACCCTAATATTGTATCTCTATATAAAGCTATGTCAATAACATGAGTTGTTGGGTACGCTGTCATTTTTGGGTTTTGGTAGCTTGTGTAAACTAATATAGACTGTGTGTCGAAAGCGTTGGATAGATGGCCCAGGCCACCTTCTGAGGATACGAATAATTGTGAATTTTGTATTACCACCCCAGTTTCCCTAAAGGACATTTTGCCGTTCAGGTATATAACGTTTTCGAGCTTTTCGCATTCGGGGGCGCCGATTTGCACAAAATTGTATTGACTTAGTGAGTTAATGATATTTTGCCACTTTTTAAATGAATATGCCCTGGACTGCATCCAACTCATTTTTGAAAAAGGCTCTATTGTTATATAGTTCTTTGGTAGTCCCTTAATAATGTTATTGGCGTTGTTCTTTTCTTCTTCAGTTAAAAACAGGTGGCATTTTAATTTGAAATTTTTCAACTTGATTTTTTTGCATATATGAGAAATGATATGGTCTTCTGCTGTGAAGGTTACTCGGTCCCCGTGGTCGACCAAGTAGTGAAAATTAGGGTTGCTTAAATTTAGGGGGTAGTGTTCCGAATCAACGTCATATATAAAGTGTTTATTATTTTGAAAAATTGAACTAAATTCACAAATAGAAGAATTTTCTATCGGTAAAACTGGTAGCTTTTTTTCTTCAAAAATCGCAGACGCAACCGCGGTCCAAGTTAAGTGTCCCCCTAGTCCCATTTATTTTTTTACCTTCATGATTACAATGCCCCTATCTTTTTCTGGGGGCTCCTCGTTCTTAAACAAATGTCCAGCGCATTCTATTAATACTGATTCGAAATTATACTCTTTCATGACATCCTCAACAACTTCAGTGACAGTAAATTTGCCTGGAACATAATCATCCCATACTAGGGTTCCCTCGTTCTTGATTAGCTTATAGCAAGTATCAAAATCAGATTTTATAACGTCATAATCAGAATGATTTCCATCAATAAAGCATAAGTCAAAATAATTCAAATATTTATTTAAAATGTCCTCATAGTCTAAAACATGTTTAAACTCTATTTTCTCTTTTTCTTTAAATTTTATAAATTCAAAAAGATCAGCATTAGAAACGAGCGCTGGTTTAAAGTTTATTGCTTCGTATTTTTTTTGAGTATGGGGAATGATATCCGCGGTAACCACTTTCTGCACTCTCTCTAATAGGGATACCGCATAACAAGAGGTTCCTCTGCCTGTTCCTATTTCAAAAAAATTATTAGCCTGTGTATCGCTAGCGATAGCCTTTAATAAAAACGTTTGTTCCATTCCGCGAACAAAATCAAAAGACTGCATATTTTGCCTGACTCTTGTTTTTGTTAGTCTTAAGATGTCCCGAAGAATATCCTTGTCTTTCTCGTAGTCATAAGAAATCGAGTTAAAGTATTCTTTGATGGTAATTTTTTTCATTAATTGCTCACTAAAATTTTGTTTATTTTTTCGATAAAAACGGAAGCATACCAATTTTGGGTATATTTCTTTGTTAAAAGCCAACCTCGATCAGTCACCTTTTTAAGCTCGCTCTCGTCATCTAGATATTTTTTAAGTTTTTCAATTATTGTTTCGTTAGAATCTTTGGTATTAATTTCAATGACAAATTTTTTAAAAGTTTCTTGTTCTTCGCCTGGTATATCTGCGGCTATGGCTGTTCTGCAGGCGGGTATTTCTACATACTTACCGAACCTGCTTTTGGGAGCGCCAGAACATGTAACGCATATCTTGGCAGAGTTGATTGCCTTAGCAAACTCTATGGCATAGCGATTTTCGTAGGCATCTCCTAGCACGTACCCTGGATGCTGATACACTCCAACCCTATAATCGTCAGCCATTTCCCCGAGCACATCTAACATTTTCTGTCTCAATGGATAATGCTGGCCAAGCTTGGTTGTTACATTAATCGCCCCAACCAATAAAACGTCATGGGTCTTAGGTTGTTCATAGTCTTTGAAAATTGTTCTTTCTGCACAATGTGGAATATTTACAAGTTTAACTGGTTTGTGAAATTTTCTATCTTTCCAGTCTTCCCAGTCATTCTTGTGGTGGCACACGACAATATCTGCGGCAGACTGGTTTATCTCTTTTAGTGTCCACTCGTCATCATACATTTCATTGTACCTTAAACATTTTGTGAATCTTGAATCTGCGAACCCCTTAATCTCTAAAGGTTTGTATCCGATAACTAAATCTGGAGAAAAATTGTTTGCTTCGAGGT
>NZER01000204.1 GCA_002690445.1 Candidatus Pacearchaeota archaeon | reverse complement strand
TGTCACCGCCTCGGAGTCCCGGGGCGCGCTCAAGGGGCTCCGGCAGGCTGCCCGAGCCTTCCCACAGCTCACCGTTTCCGCCGTCCTCTCGGCCCCCGCAGACGCCTTCGTGCTGCTCGCGACCGGCCTCACCGGCGGGTTCACCTCCGTAGCCGCCGACATCGGCGACGCGGTCGCCGTGGACTTCGATATGTCCTTCGACTACAACGCCGAGAGCCGGGACTACAGCGGCGAGGACGCTGTGCTGACGGGCCTCGACTACAACGAGGGCGACCCCAGCAACATCAGCTTCACCTTCACGATCTACGGCCCGCTCGACGTGGACGGAAACGCGGTCATCCCGCTCCGCTGATCCGCCTGCCCTGTCATCACCCGCGCCCACATGAGGAGGATTCATGGACGCCCCTACCATCACGCTCGGAAAGCATCCCACAACCCTGGCCAAACCATCGACGTTCACCGCGTTGGCTATGGCTCGCGGCCCGGACGCGTTCGACTCCATGCAGCAGGCCGAGATCTTCGCCTTGCAGGCCATGTCGCTGGCCGTATGCTGGCCGGAGAACAAGACCTGGCCCGGGAAGTTCCGGCCCCGGAAGTGGCGCGCGTCGATGAAGGTGGATGAGTACGGGGCCGCCATCTTCGACGATCTGATCTCCGCTGGACACGGCGTGGGCGCGATCCTCGAGGCCGGCATCGAGGCGTACAAGTTCTGCATGATGTCCCTGCCCAGGAAGCAGGAGGTAGCCGAGGCCGAGGGTTTTTCCGAGGCCCCAGTGGGGGGCTGATGCGTGCGATCCATGCCATCTGCGAGGAGCACGGACAGCCGCCCTCTTGGTGGGATGGATTGAGCCAGGACGACCAGGCGCTCCTACTCGCCTATCGCAACCACAAGCTGAAAGCCGCGAAGAAGGCCAACCAGGCCAGCAAGCGACCGTCACGCAGACGAGGGCGAAGGCGATGACCATCACAGCGCGATCCGGCAACCAGACAATCGTCGTCGATCCCAAGCTCGAGCGGTTTCTGCAGAAGGTGCTCGACAAGGTCGCCCCGGTGACCAAGCGTGCTTTGGCGGAAGCGGCCAACGAGATCGACGCGCAGGTCGTCGCCAACTCCCCGGTCAAGACGGGCAAGTTCCGCGACTCGTGGATCAAGGGCGTCCGCATCGTCAACGTCAACACGATCGAGGGCTTCGTGGCCAACACCGATCCGAAGGCTCGTTTCATCCGCCGCCCGTGGCCTGCCCGTGGCTTCGTGTTCCGCTCCCTGCTGTTCAAGCCCGGACGGAAGAAGGCCAAGGAGCTGGCGGAGACCCTGGCACCCGAACTCGTGAAGGCGGTGTGACATGGTAGCCGGCCAGGAAACCATCGGACTGAGGTGGCAGGCGGAGTTGGGAGACCTGCGCCGTCAGATGGCCCAGATCCCCGGCATCACGGAGAAAGAAGCCAAGGCCATGGCTCGGGCCTTGGACACCCAGATGAAGAAGGCCGAGAAGTCGGCGAAGAAGGCAGCGAAGAACCCGCAGAAGGAGTGGCGGAACCTCAAAAAGACGATCGGCACGGCCGTAACCGTCACGACGGCCGCTATAGCAGCATTCGCAGCGACAGCCACAGCGGTGGCCGCGCTGACCAAGGATGTGATCGACTACCGCAACGAGCTTGGAGACGCAGCGCTTCGGACCGGCCTGGCCGCCGAGACCCTCCAGGCGTTGCAGCAGGCAGCAGCCGGCTCCGGTCAAGAGCTCGACGCGCTGTTCAAGGGCGCCCAGCGCATTCCCAAGCTGATGGCGGACGTTGAAGGAGGCCTGTCAACGGCTACCAGGGCCTTCGGCAACCTCGGAGTCGAGACCACAGACGCCGAAGGCAATATGAGGAGCGCCGACGACGTGTTCAGAGACGTGATCGCGTCCCTGGGCGACATCGAGAGCGACACCGAGCGTGCGGCCCGCGCTATGGACCTGTTCGGCCGCCAGGGCGGCGCGATGGCCCAAGCCCTGGGTGGCGGGGTCGAGCAGCTCGAGGCCCTCGTTACCTTCACCGAGAAGTGGGGCGTCTCCACAGCTCCCGAGGCCATCGACCAGGCCGCCAGGATGCAGCAGGAGATCGCCGCGGTCGGTACGGTGTGGCGCGGCGCAAAGGACAAACTGCTCGACTACATCGTGCAGTCCAGCAGTCTCAAGGTGCTGGCCGGTGCCGTCGTCGGCTACTCCACCACCGCGATCACCTTCGTGGACCTGCTCGGTGAGCGCCTGTCCGTGCTGCTGGAGACCTTCGCCGCCATCGCCAGCGCTGACGGCCCCCTCGAAGCTGCGCGGTTGGGCCTGGACGCTTACACCCAGGCCAACAACTTGGCGGGTGGCGCCGTGTTGGACTTCGGGTCGGCCATGCTCAAGGGCAGAAAGGCCGCCCAGGAATTCCTCGTGGACTGGGACGCCCTCATGGGGTCCCTGGGCACCAAGGGCGGTGGGTCCGATGGCGGCGGCGGCGGGCTACCAGGCGCGGCAGCAGGGGCGGACGACCTGGCCAAAGCCCTGGCGGAAGTGGCCAAGATCGCGAAGAAGGCCAACGCCGACCAGTTGAGCGATATCGACAAGGTCAACGAGGCGCTTCGAGAGCAGGCGAACACCCTGGGCGACATCATCGGTCAGTTCGGGCTCGAGTCCGAAGCAGGCAAGGCGGCGAACGCTGCCCTGACCGACGTCGCCGATCGGGCGGCCCGGGACAGGAAGAAGATCCGCGACGACGAACTGCTCGAACTGCTCGAGTTCTACGACAAGGTCCTCGAGACCGAGCGCCGCAACCAGGCCGAAGCCATCGAACTGGCCCGGGAGCGAAACCGCGTGGTCTCCTCCGGGGCCGCGGACCTGTTCGGGGCGGTGTCGGACCTGTCGGCCATGGCCGCCGAGAAGCAGGCCGCGAGTAGCGCCGACGCGGGCGCCCGGTGGTTCGACTGGTACAAGCGCTCGGCCGAAGCCCAGGCGCTGATCAACGGCGCACTCTCCGCCACCAAGGCGATCGCGGACTACGGCCTGCCATGGGGGCTGGCCGCTGCCGCCGCTTCCGTGGCTGCTGTCGGCTTGCAGATCGCGCAGATCGAAGCCCAGACCCTTCCCAGCTTCCATGCAGGCGGACTCACCTACGAGACCCCCGTGCTGTCTCCTGATGAGGGCCTGGCGGTCATCCGCCCCGGGCGTGAAGCCTTCCTGACAAACCGCGGCGTCGATGCTGTAGGCGGCCCCCATGAGGTCAACGCGCGCAATCGCGGCGAGGGTAGCGGCTCCGAGGTCATGATCGTACAGCAGGTCTACAAGCACCGCGTGTTCGGTCGGGTCGTTATGGACAACTTCCGCATGGGCGGACCCGTGCGCGACGTCGCCAAGCAGGGCACCCGTGTGGGCCACCGTAGGAGCACCTGATGGGCGCCGATGTCACCCGAAGCACCGTGCAGGCCCTGGGGCTGCACGACCTCCGCATCACCACGGACAGCATTTGGGCCGCGGAGAGTAGCTATACCCAGGAGGGCGCCACAGCAGGAGACCCTGTCGATCAGGGTTCCAGCGAAATGGACCTGTACGCAACCGGCGACATGACCGACGACGCGCACCTCGAGATCGTGGTAAGCGAGCCGGGGATGCCGGGCCCCGGCCGTGCTCGCTTCTACTGGCGGGAATCCACCTCGGGCAACTACTACGGGCACGTCCAATACCTGCCCCTCGTGGCACCCTGGGAGGCCATTCGGTGGACTGATGGCCCCAGCGGGCTGGTTCGGTTCACCAGCACGCCCCAGTCCGTCACCCTGAGCGACGACACGGTCTCCACGGTCGTCCAAGCCACTTACGTGGACACCGGGACCACCTACCGCGTGCTGTCCTACCAGCGAGCCCCAGAGACGCCGTGGGGCTGGTCCGCGGTCACAGTCTATCAACAGGACGTGATCCCCACGGACGGCTTCTGGCCGTGTCAACTCGTGCTCGCCGACGGCCGCGCACTCTGCGCCCACTGGATCGAGGACACGACCAACAACCTGGCTCAAGTCCGCATCCACTACAGCGACGACGACGGGGCCACCTGGGCGGTCTACAGCAAGTTTGCGCTCCCCGAGGCCATCGACGTGAGCGGGGCACCCGGCGTCGGCGCCGCAGGCTTCGAGCTGGGCAAGCTCCGCATGGCCGAACTCAACGGGCAGGTCTCCCTCATCGCCGGGCTGGTCCTCAACAACACCACCCCGGCGTGGCGCGAGCAACAGAACCAGTATGCCAGCGACGACGAGGGGATCAGCTTTGAGCTGGTCGAGGAGTTCCTGCTGCAGTCCAACGGCAGCAAGGCCAAGGCGTGGGACATGGTGGCCACGGACACCACGATCCTCGTCTGTAATGCCAACAGCGACCCGGATATCAGGCGGCTCGGGAGCGCGGATGAACCCCTGTCGGTGGCGGAACGGGTCACCCCGAGCATCACGCCGCAGTGGGTCTACGTGGCCGGCGGGCCCGTGGTGCTCGATGGCGACCTGTCGATCTGTGTGGACGAAGCCGGGACACTGTATGTCCATGGAAAGGACACCGGCGCAGCCTCGCAGAACTGGTGTAGCGCCATCCGTTCCACCGACGACGGCGCGACGTGGACCGAGCCCGGGATCTCGCCTCGCGGCCCCGGGACGTGGTGGGACGCAGAGGACGGCGCCACACACCCTCGCGACTGGTCCACAACGGTGCAGCGCGCCCGCGTGGTGCTCTGTCACAACTGGGACGCGAACCCGGGCAACGAAGACAACTCCCTGGGCGTGTTCTACTTGGGCGGCTACTCCGATCTGACCCTGCCCGAGCTCTACAGTGCGCTCAACCCGGATCAGGACTTTGTGAGCTGGGCGCGTACCTGGCTCCCCTTCGACACCCCCGACGCCGTCGGCTGGACCGCGGCAGGAGCAGGAACGGCTGCGCTGACATCGGGCGCGCTGAACATCGCCACCGTTGCCCAGCAGCTCCGGTACACCCGGACGACCTCGGGCACGGTAGCCCAGGGGTTGATCGTCCGCGCTGTGATGGTGTTGAACGGCGGCGGGAATCTGGCATCGGACGATGTGGCCGTGCAGGTCAACACCGACGACGGCGCCGAGGACTATTCTGTGTCCATCCGGTTCGACGTTACCGGTTTCCGGGTCTACGACAACAACGCCGCGGCGACGGTCGGCACCGCTTCCGCCGCGCCCGCCAGCGGTCTGGAGTTCATCTTTGCGATCGATGATGGCAGCTTCGCGTGCTGGTATCGCGGCACCGACACCGACGAGAATCACGACTGGAAGGCTGGCCCGGCATCGACCACTCTCACCGACGGCGGGGGAACGGTCATCGCGGCGAACAATGCCATCTGGGGCCACATCAACAGCGCCACCGCCGACAGCGACTGGACCGAACTGCAGTACAGCTTCGCCGCCAACACCGGCCAGCAACTGGCGACCGGCTTTACCAACCCCGCCGATCTGTCGGGCCGCGAGTTCTCCGCCACGGGTACTCTGATCAGCCAGGGCGTCACCGTGGCAGCCGCGGACGGCCCGGCCATCATCGCCGACGAATGGCACATCGACACAGCGTATCGCTACGCAGTCGAAAACCTGCTCGCGGCCAGCCCTCGGCGCGCATGGCGCAGCACCGCCCACAACCAGATCGAGACCATCGCGCTGGCCCTCGACGATACCCTGCTCGGGACCGCGGAGTCGATGCCGGGCAACGATCTGATCCAGTGCACCATCCTGGGGACCAACGTCCGAAACATCACACTGCAGGGCTACGACGTCGGGACGGCATCCTGGGTCACCCTGGTGGATATGACCGCCGACGAGGACCGGACGGGTCTGCACTGGGACCGCCGGGGCAACACGGTGATCCCGGCGAACACCTCGGGCACGGACACGCCCTACCTGCTTCACAATGACTTTCAGGGAGGCACCTTCGCTATCTCTGCGACGGTACTCCGCAAGATCGCCAGCCAGACCGAAGGCCGGTTCGGGCCGCCCACGGCCAAACGGACGACTCTGGTGCTCGACGGCGTCACAGGCGGCGAAGCGGCGAACGGCACAGCGGGCCAGATCTGGGCGCCTCGGATGTGCGGGATCTTCAAGGCCGACGGCGAGCGCTACGCCGGCTATCGGTTGCGCATCCCGAGTCAGGCCACCGTCGATGGGTACTACGAGATCGGCCGCGTGCTGGTGGGGCCCTGCGCCGTCTTCGGAACGCTCCCCGACTGGGGGCGCGCTGTGGAGCTCAACCACGGCACCGAGCAGCGTGTAGCCCGGGACAGGACCCGCAGCGCCCGGAAGATCGCGCCCCATCAGAGGACCCTCGAGATCACCCTGGTGGACAGCATCGACCAGACCGAGATCTGGAACGAGGAGACGCCCGATTATCTGTACGGCAGCGACGGCGGCGGAAAACTGCCCGTGTCCTCCCTGCGGGACACCCCGTACATGCTCGAGGGCATCGACAGGTATCTGGACGGCCCGCTGAATGACTGCGTCTACATTCCCACGATCAAGGTCACCGGCACGACCGCGATCTTCACCAGCCGGTACAGCTTCATCCCCTTGGCCATCGACTCCCCGATTCGGCTCGAGACCGTGCTCGGCGAGGAGAACGATACCGAGGTGCTTCGGGTGGCCATCATCAGCGGGGCCGAATTGGTATGAGCCCTCGCCTGACGAGAACCGACCTGGCGCAAACGGCGCTGATCTGGCTGCTCACGGTAACGTGGGACGGGCAGGTGTACAGGTTCTCGACCAGGCCGATCGACGTCACGGACGAAGACGGAGAGGGCATCCCCTTCGGGGGTGGGCTCCCGGACATCGACTTCGAGGAGGACGCCGGGATCCTGGACGTCAGCCCAGAGCTCAAGACCGTAGCGATCGAGGTGGTGTTCCCCGTCGACGTGGCCCTGCGCATCGAGGGAGGACACGACCTGTCCGCGGCGGAAGGGGAGCTGGCGTACATCCGAGACGGGGACGCCCTCGAAGACAGGCAGATCAAGCTCGTGGGATCCGTGGTGGAACCCGAGTACGGCGCCGACGGTGAGCCGGTGAGGTTCTCTCTCGAGGAGAACGCCTACGACGACACCGCGATCACCCCCGCAGCCGGAGCGGTGGTCAGCGAGGCTACATGGCCCTCGAGCACCTACACGGTCCCTGATGCCTCCGTGGGCCTGTACTACCCGCAGGTCTTCGGAACGCCCGGTGTCTATGTGGATGCCACGGGCGCCGCAGCTACGGGCCGAGGCTCCCCCGCAGTGGTCGTACATGCCACCGGGAGCACAGCGAACCGCGTGGTCGTTGCGGGCCATAGGGTCACGGCGACCCAGGTCACCATTGTGGACGAAGACGCCTCCACCGAGGTCTTTTCCATCAGCCAGATCGACGACGGGCTCGGGCGCTCGGTGGCTACGGTGGATCTCACGGCCGCCGCGGTCATCGACCGAACCCAGGAGCTGTGGGTGGCGTGGACCAACGGCAAGGCCACGATCGGCGTTACGGGTGCGGGTTCCCTGCTGCGCATCATGCTGAACCTGTCTTCGCTCCGCGTGGACCGCGGACGGATCGCCGCCCTCGAGCCGTTCCTCGACCGCTTCGACGTCTCCGGGTACTTCGATACCGCTGTGGTCGTTTGGGACTGGGTGCAGGACAACCTGCTGCCCATACTGCCGGTATCGATGCAGTCGGGCCCCTCCGGGCTGTTCCCCGTGCTGTGGCGCTATGATGCGCTCCCAGCCGATTCGGTGGCGGACTTCATCGAGGGTGAGAACTGCACCCGGGCCAGCCAAGTCACCTACGACCGCGGCCCCCGGGAAGTGGTCAACGAGATCCGCGCGACCTACGCCCTCGACGGTATCGACGGCGCTCTGCGCATCCTGGCACACACCCCGGGCGCCGAAGCCGGGACGGTGGAGCAGACCACCAGCCGGCACAGCCAGATCAGCGCGGCGAGGTACGGAACGATCGCGCTCGAGCTCGAGACGGACATCGTCTGGACCGATCGCACCATGCGCCTGATCCTCGCGTGGATGATTCTGTCCAAGGCGCTCCCCACGCGCCTGATCGAGTACCAGGCCGGGGATGACCTGACATGGCCCCCCACAGGCTCGATCGTGACCCTCACCAGCGACGATATCCACATAGACCAAATCGCTACCCTGTACCGGCGCAGTTATACTGACACCGGCCTCCATTCTTTCGTGCTGCTCGTCCAAGAGCAGTTGTAAGGAGCCCCCATGGCCAACAAGCCCTCAGCAATCGTCAACCTCATCGGAAAGGCACTCATCGCGTGCGGCTGGGACGGCTCCGACTGGCAAGCCCTCAACGTGGACAGCGATGGGGACGTACAGGTCGATGTCGTGTCCACAGCCCTCCCCACAGGCGCGGGCACCCGCAAGGCAGCCCCTGCCGCCGACACCAAGGGCAGCGTTGGCAGCTACGCCGGGGTCGAGATCGAGATCACC
>NZER01000203.1 GCA_002690445.1 Candidatus Pacearchaeota archaeon | reverse complement strand
CTCTTCAATAAAATCGACGACAAGCTCGGGGAGACCGATGTCTCTTAAGCCCTCTGTTAAAACTTCTTCTCGAAGATACTTAAACCAGCTACCAGTAGAAATGTCCATTTATTTGCTCCAACATTATAAATAGTTTCCTATTTCCAAAAGAGTTGGATACCCACAATGATAGCCGAGAGTAATACACAGAGCATAGTCTTGGTTGTAAACATGGATTCGTTGAGAAAATACCATGTTAAAAAAGGAAAGGTCAAGTACGACATACCGAAGCCCAACATCCGAGCTACCCACGCTTCATTGGTTACATCAACGGCCATACGTGTGCCATACCAAAAACACATGCTCGCAGGTATTCCATAAATAAGAGCGGCATGAAGAGGTTTGTTCTCCCACCATCCCCACACATAGTGTGAATAGCATTGAAACCACACCATCGTTTGAGCGAACGCCATGAGGGCGGCTGCTTTAATTAATTCTAAAGTTTGCAATTATCGCCTCTGTTACATCTTTTGTGCTCTTGGTTGGGCGGCCATAGTGATTTAAATATTTAATTGGAAAATCTTTATAGAAAGAAGGGAGTTGTTTGTGAAATTTATATATTAAAAGGACTTTTTTGTCTGAGTTTTTAAGGAAGTCACGCAGCTTTTCGTGATTTACGATGGTTGTTTCAAATCCTGTGGGCTTCGCTTGATCAAAAAGGTTATAGCTAAATTTTCCTACTGGAAATAATATATATTCACTCTTTTCTGTCTTTTTTTCGATGCCTTCTAAACAATCTTCGCTATCGTAAAAATTTAAATGAAAATTCTCCACGGTAGGGATTTGAGCCAAGTGACGTAATGTCAGTGCGTTATAGCGATCTGGGTTCAGTTTCCCCGATGATACTAGCTTGTCTTCAGAATAAGAATTCAATAAAAAAAAGAGGCCGCCGCGGATATACGGATTTTTATAACTTGGCCAGCGCGCTTGGAGATGTTCCAGAAATGGCGCTGCTGTTCCTATTTTTTGTTGAAGAAATTTAATTGTTTCTATTAAATTAGAGGGGGATTCTTTTAGGCATTCCCAGAACTCATAAATGACATACTTGTTTGTATGAGCTAGCACAAACCGATTCATTTGAGCCAAATTAAGTTCTATACTTCCTCCAAAAAACAAAAAAGTGCTTACGACACTTGCAGGAGGAATAAGATCAGCGATAACTGAAAAACATTTAAATGAGGCAGGATCCTTGATGGGCGAAATCATAAAAAATAGTTCTATTCGGGGGCATTTTGATTTTTAAACTGCTCTATCTTTTTAGTTAGCTCGTTCCATTGCGGTTGAATCTCTGGCTGGGGCACAGTGCTATTCTCAGGCGCACCTCTTTCTGCGGCCGAGACGTAATCGGGGGGAGGAGAAACCTGTAAATTAATAAATCCACTCACAATGTTTGTGGCATCGTTGAGTGCATAATCAATGGCCGCCAACTTTTTTCTCGCACTTTCAATATGCTGTAAAGTTTGTAAAGAAAGTACTTCCTTTTCCTCCAAACCAATAAAGGTCTGCATTTCCTTTGATGCAAGATCGTCCACTATTTGAGATCCTTTCTTTAACATTCGATGGACCTCCGTTGGTAGTTCATCCATATCGATAGAATATTGTATATTAACTCTTTGTTCCATTTTAACCTCTTAATAATTCCTTTGTGTGTTTTTTGTTGAGAATATTCTCAATTATTTCGGGTGCACCTACCACTCTGATTTCAGTGCCAGTGTGGCCTTTGTTGATGATCAATTTCGAAAACCTATGTTGCGGGTCCAGATTCCCCAGCAGTCTTCCTTGTTCGTTTAACTTACGTAAGCTAGAGTCTTCTCGGATCATAACGACGTGTTCCGGATTCACAAAAATTTCTCGCAATGCATAATTTTGTTTGGTAGTAACGGCGCCATTGTTGCACACTTCTGTTAGTTTAATGAGCACCAGTATCCTCCATGGGATAGACGCATTTTCTTGCGACGGTGGCCTCTCTGCCTCGCGCATATACCACATAGGTGCCAGCCTGGAATGATGCTCCGATAGGAGTCTCCTTGAGAAATACTCCCACAATGGGCTTCTCGGTCTTGTCCATATAGATATTCTCTTTATCAAATAATAGAACATCTTGTGGTATATAAATTAAGTCTCCTTCTTTCATCATCCTGTCTCCGTTTGTATAATTCCAAAATTCGTGGTGAGTAAAGTGCCGGCACAACTCGCAGCATTTTTGATGGCTGCTTTTGTTACTTTTACAGGATCAATGATTCCTTCTGCCATTAAATCAACGAGTTCCCCACTTTTAAAATTCCATCCATAATTAGTGGATGCCTGTCGAATTTTATCGATAATTAAATCTGGCGCCTCTCCCGAGTTAAGCGCCATTTGGCGGATTGGCTCTTCGCATGCTTGATGTAGGATAATGGCGCCCTTCATTTGCTCTGCGGTGTTTTCGGAACCCGGCGTAACAATTGCTATCCTGCTGGCGGCTCGCAGAAGGGCGGTGCCACCACCGGGGACTACCCCTTCCTCTTGGGCTGATTTTACCGCTTCTAGAGCATCTTCAATTCGGTGCTTTTTCTCTGTCATTTCCACTTCGGTCGATCCTCCTACGCGCACGACTGCTACTCCTGAACCAAGTCGTGTAATACGATCTTGGATTTTTTCGCATTCCGAAAGCGCGCTAGTTTGTTCTATTTGAGCCTTAAGGGCGCTAATTCGCTCTTCCATTCTTTCAAAATCACAGGCTCCTCCTACAATTGTAGTTTGATGCTTGGTGCTTTCTACAAATTTGGCTGAGCCTAGGTTCTTTAATTGAGTGTCCTTTAGTTGTATTCCGCCTTGGCGCGAAATAAAAGTTGCACCGGTAGAAAGGGCCACATCTTCTAGCGTGTCGCGGCGTTCCTCACCATAAGCCGGTGCCTTGATAGCTGCAATGCGTAATGTTCCACGGATCGCATTCATAATTATAGCGGCCAATGCTTGCCCTTCTATATCTTCTGCCACCACAACGAGGGGGCGTCCTTCTCGGGCCACCATTTCTAGAATGGGCAGAATTTGATCTACGGTAGAAATCTTATAATCAGTAATGAGGAAAAAGGGCTCCTCGTAATACATCATGGCTCGTCGCTCATCCGTTATAAATGCGCCGGCGCAATACCCTGAATTAAATTTAAAACCCTCAACAATATCAATAGAAGTTTCAAGTGAGCGTGATTCCTCTATGGTAATAGAACCATCTTGCCCCACCCGATCTACTGCCATTGCAATGAGATCCCCAATGGTGCGGTCATTGTTGGCGGCAATCGTGGCAACGTGTCTAATGTCCTCCAACGAGGTAACTTGTACTGCTATATCTGATAGGTTATTCAGTATTTCCTTAAGGGCCAAATTAATTCCACGTTGAATTTCAATGGGGGAGACGCCGGCTGCAATGTGTCTTTGCGCCTCTCTTAAAATAGAGCGCGCTAATATTGTAGCGGTCGTAGTACCGTCGCCAGCGGCATTGTTAGTTTCGATGGCTGCTTGCTTAATAATTTGAGCGGCAGCATCTTCGAAAGGATCTTCTAGTGCTACAAAATGAGCCACTGTCACTCCATCTTTTGTGATGAAGGGCATTTTTCCTTTCTCTTGTAATAGAACATTTCTGCCGCGAGGTCCAAGTGTGGACGCTACGTTGTCTGCGAGCTTGTTTGCTCCATTCATTATCTTTTGTTGTAGTGTTTGGCTGTCATCATATGCTCGGCTCATTCGTACCTCATAGTTCTGTATATATTATACTCATTTGTTGGTGAAATGTCAACTGTTATTTATTTAAATTTCTGTATCAGTTGTGGCGGGGGCTTGTGCTAGCAGACTTACCACCTCTGTGCCTTCCTCTTGGGCTTTTTGATTGGCTCTCATCGCGGTAGAGCGTCTATCGGAACTAAAGTATTTTCCAATGTTCTGGGTGAAGTCCTTTGTTGTCTCCAGCAAAGTCATCATGTCTTCACCCATCTTCTTAATATAGATGTCAGCGCATGCCTTAATGTTTTTAGTCGAGAGATTAAGTGTACCATAATATACCACCTCAGCTATTTGATCCATCTTGGTCATCTCAGTAGCCGATATAGACCACTGACTGCCTCCATCTTTACCCGATTCTGTGAGTACCTGTTCTTCGGCCATGAGCCTTTTCTCCCTCTCATGAAAGGAACCGAAATAGGACTCCCCGAGTTGAGTAGAGGCCTCAGCAAACGCTGTATTATATATCCTCTGGAGGGCCTTTAAGATTTTTTCCTCCTGGTCTTCGAGTCCTTGCTGAGATATAAAACCTTCGAAATTCGACTCTCCGCTATCAGCATCCTCGCGTGCTTGCTTTTTAGCCCACAGTCCAACTCCCTGTATGCCGGTTCGGCGCGCAAACTGATCCCGCTTCTTCTGCGGATCCGCGGGGGCGTTGGCTTTATCGTCAAAGGTGCCAGTGTCATCCAAATTCTTATAAAACATGCCTTTGTTTTTTGTATAGCCCGGGGTCTCTTTGAGGATTTCAAACATTTGAAGTCTCCATTCGGGAGAGTCTTGCCATGCCGCGATGTGTTGTGCGAGTGGTTCGGCCATCTTGCCGAGAAGGCCCGACTCGTTTTTTGACTCCCTCATAACATCAATAAAATTATTACGATCAATAATGAAATCCCAAAGTCCCAACTCAGAGACATCATCCCCATCGGAGTTCTTGCGGCCGATCAGATACTTGATTTGGGACACCCCGGAGCCGCCGCGAATAAATAGATAATCCACAAGGTTGGTGAAACTACCGTGAATGGGGGTATTAGGACTCAATAATTTAAGACTGACGGGTTCATCATCACCCGTGACAAAGTCCTCAATCGGCAGCGTACCTCCAACGCGGCCGGAGATCTGCTTCCCTCCCGTGACCGCCGCCATAAATCCCTCAAATACGAAGCCGGATGCAGATTCGCTATAGTCATTGAGGCATGCTTGCAGCGCTTCGATAATCATCATCATGTTGAGAATAGCATTAAATCTCATCCCGGTGCCCTTTCTCTTTGCTAATGCAGGATCAACAAAGCTGTTGATGTGGTCGATTCTGGCTTGAACACTTGGCTGTCTAGTAATGGAGGCAAAGATCCTCTCAATGTCTTTTCTTGATTGGCTATTAGGATCTCCCCACGCTTCATTGGGATTTAGTTTGGGAATGGGAATAGACATGCTGAAGCGCTCGGCTTCATTGAGGGCGTCTATTGGAATCTCCGTATCATGGAGATTGCTTAGTGGAATACTCATGATCTCTTCGATCATCCCCATGAGACTATGGGGGGTGACTGTTCTCTCTCTCTTTGTATACTCTTCTTTCAATATATTTCTTAAATCAGACATTCAAAAACCTCAGATAATTATGTCAGCAATACCAAATTTTACTGCTTCTTCTGAAGATAAATAGACGTTCACCTTGCGTTCCAACATGTTTTTAATATCTTCTTTTGTCATTGTTGTTTCTTCCACTAGTGCGTCGATGTAGCTCTCCTGTAAATCTTGAAGTGCTTCCATTTCATTTACTAGGTTGGGGAGGGAGCCATGGCTGCCTGCCATGGCTGCGTGAAGCATCACTCGGCAGTGCTTCCCTATCTTTCTTTTCCCTTTTGTTCCTGCTGCCAACAACAGAACGCCGGCAGACATTACCTTCCCTACTCCAATCGTGTGAATTTCACTGGTTTGCTGTATCTGTCGCATTACATCATAAAGGGCAAACATATCATCAGCAGCCCCACCATAGGTCGAAAGGTAAAACTCTATCGGCTTTTTGTCCTTTGGGTTTTTTTCTTCGTTGTTTAATTCATTTAAATATAAAAAAGCGTGGACTAATTCTGCCACTTTGTCTTCTGCTACATCTGCAAAAAGACCGATCACTCTCATATCTGGTTCATTTTTGTGACCGCCGGGATCAACCAAAATAATTTTGCTTTCTTCTTCTTCTGGTTCTTCTTCTAAATGAGTGATAAAGGTATTTATTTTTTCTTTTATTTTATTGATCATTATCTCTCTCCCAAAATGCCAATGTCTCTGCTTTGTGTTCCATCAAAAATCTCATCGCCGAGGGCCAATCATCAAATTCAATTATACGACGAAAGACCTTGGGGTGTTGCTGCAAAAGTTCCTGAATGGATCTTTCTTTCAGCATACGGACATCCTCCCCAAATCGATATTCAAAGGAGCTAATTTGTGTACTTCCTTTTTCTGCTTTAAGCATGTGTTCAAGCATTATTTCGCGAGAATAAGAAAGATGTTCAAGTGCCCTTATTAAAGTTGATAAATAAACGATCTGCGATACTTTTAGGAGGGAGATGCTTAGTCTGCTTACGCGTAGAAAGTAAAAGACTTTACAAGTTACATATCCAAATATAAAAACTAGCAGGTAAAGCCACCAATTCATATCACCTCACAAAAAAACCACCAGAGACAGTGGCTCTGGTGGTTATTATAACCGATTTAAGGTTAATTGTCAAGTTAAAATTACTTTGTTAATCTCTTAAAGATTCGTTCGGCTAGTTGCGTAGCCATGTCATCGCTGCGCTTTTCATTCATTAGGCGCGCAGCAACGCGGCGTGCAACTTCGGCCACAACTTCTTCTTCTTCGGCACCCATCATCTCTTCTTCGCCACCTTCCGGTCCAAGCGCTAATTCTTCCCCGCCGGCTTCAATTTCTTCTTCTTCTCCGGTGTCCATTTCTACACTAGTAGGTTCGCCAAGAGTATCTTCTAGGGCCGTCTCTAGGGCATCCATAAAATCATCGACTGAGACCATTTCGCCGCCGCCCTCGTCTTCAAGGCCCATCTCGTCTTCGGCGCCTAGCTCCACTTCTTCTTCGTCTTCAATACCCAATTCCTCGCCGCCGCCCAGATCTACTTCTGCGGCCTCTACATCTTCTATCTCTTCTTCGTCACGCTGCCCGGGCGCATAGCCCATCTCGCTCAATCTAACGGGAGTGATTGGTGAAAGCTGAGCTAGCTTCATAAATTTACGAATTTCGCCCTCGTTAAGTAATGTCTTGCGGCCCATATAAAATTCTCCTTGGAATGGTTTTCACATATAAATAGTGGCTATTTTGACTAATCCCCTTAAAAATTATGATGTAAGCAAAGAATTCCTTTTCATTTTTTTAAGGGCTTTAGTTTCTATCTGTTTTACTCGTGCAAAAGAGATTCCTAGGCGCTCGCCAATTTCTCGCAACGTCATACATCCGTTCTCTTTGATAGATATTAAGCAACAATTAAATTCAGGGGCATAATGGATCCAAAACCGACACTCTTCTTGATTACAAATAATGTTTTTTTGGCGACATAATCGCGAACAGGCCAGTAATCCATCTGTCATCAGAGGTCCGGATGCTCTTCGGCAATTAAATCGAAAAGATCTTCGATCAACTTCTGTTCCCCCAATCCGAGTTCTTGGATGTTTTGTTTTCCTTGGTGGCGCAGTTTTTTAGACTTACCTTTCTTTTTGAGGGATTGCGTTTTTACACTATCTATAAATTCCTGAATCCTTTCATCGCCCTCGATATAGCCTGTGATTAAATGGCGAAAAAAGCCTGACTGAGTCAAACCATCATAACGTAATCTCACGAGTAATTTAGCATGCCTATGATCATTTTCTGTAAATACTACTCGCTTATTTAAATTTCCGTAGTCTATCTCTGTGCTCATTGCCCTTTCCTTCCCATAATATGGGTGTGGCTTTCCGTGAGCCCCGAGGTAGTCTGTTCAACAAACTGCGCGCATGCATGCAATTCCGAGAGGGAGCGAGCACCGGAATAAGAAAAGCCTGATCTAATCCCTCGCTCTAAATCTTCTAAAATATATTTAACGGAACCCCGATAGGGCACCGTGGTCGAGACGCCTTCGTGGGATGCATAGCGACCACGCCAACTAATCTGTGCTTCTTTAGAGGCCATCCCCCTATAGATCTTCCAGCGCACTCCGCTTTTGTCTTCTAATACTTTACCGGGGGTCTCGTCGGTGCCAGCTAACAGAGATCCGCACATTACAGCATCCGCGCCAGCAGCAAGAGCTTTCACAATGTCTCCTGAGTTTCTGATACCGCCATCAGCAATTATTTTCACATCTCTGTCTGTCTTAGCGCAATCTAAAATTGTTTGTAGTCCCGGCACTCCATGTCCAGTCTGAATACGGGTAGAACAAATGGAACCCCCTCCAATGTTACAGCGTATTGAATCCGCACCCCAATCTGCCAGATCATTAACGGCGCTTACAGTTGCAACGTTGCCTGCCATAATGTGGATATCGGACCCAAGTGTTGCCCTTAATTCGTGAAGTGCTTCTTTCATTAAAATATGGTGGCCATGAGCCACATCCACACATAGAAAAGCGGCGCCTGCATCGTGCAAGGCCTTAGCGCGCTTCACATAGTCGTCAGTCACTCCAATCGCCGCTCCTACGATTAAATCTGTCTTAGCTAAATCATGTGCCATTCTAATCATGCGGGCCTGTTTTTCAATACCAACGTAACGATGAATAATGGCAGCCCCGCCGTGCTTGGATATTTCTATGGCCATAGGTGCCTCTGAAATTGTATCCATGGGAGAGGAGAAAATAGGCAATTCTAGTTTTAAATTATTGCCTAGATCTGTGGAGACATCGATCCCCGAACGAGATCGAATATCGGAATATTGAGGAACCAATAAAACATCATCGTACGATAAGTTATTCTTCTCTGTGCTTTTGCTCATTTTTGTTCCTCTATGAACTTTTTAATATCATTGCTGTAGTACCATGTTTTTTTGTTGGGTTTTGCCGGCTCTGCCATGGTCCTGATTTTAGGCTTTCTTATTCCTATTTTCGCTTTAATCACCGAAATCGTAGGCACCCCATCGAAATTTAATAATTTTTCTATTTTGGGGTAGTCATCTACGTTAAAGGCAAAAAAATGTAGGGCCGAAAACTCTTCGTCGCGTGCAATATCTTCGTAGTATCCACTTAAAGCTTTGCAATAAGGGCATCCATTTGAATAAAATTTAACTACGCACGTGACGTCTTCGCGCACTTGGCCTCTAAGAATTTTCTTTAAGGCTTTTTCGGTCAGTCTTTGGACACTCATTTAATACCTCCTGTGTTTTATGTATACAGTCCGGACAAAATAATCTCACCATTTTCTGTCGCACTACGACTTTCCATGATTCTATCATTTGCGGGTTTTTTTTGTTAAACTCTTTTTGACATGCAGCACAATGATCGGGGAGTTTATTAAACTGGAATATTTTTTCAAGAAGGGTGTCAGCTGCTTCTTTCCCCATTATCCGTTCTGTGTCACGGCGTACTTTACGATTCATCGATTTATCGCCCCAAATATTTGTTGTCTATTCCCCCCGTCAAAGACAACCACAGCCGAAGGGAAAGGAGCGCTGTTGTCACTATCCCCAAACTTAAGTCTGCCTTTAACAAAATATACTTCATCGGCTTTCATCACATACTGATGCCAATATTTAGTGTCGGTGCGGGCGGGAATGAGCATGACCACTTTCGTATTGCTCTTGAGAGCTTCGTCGTAGCCCTTTTTAATCCACTTTTCAATCCCGCGGCCATAGGGGGGGTTGACAAATGCTGTATAACCTGTCCATTCTTGTGCTATACCATCGTCCTCTTTTGTGAAAAACTTGCCACATTTGGCGCTCTGAGCGTTTGCGCAAGGATCTAAATCAAAGGGTCCGAATCGCCAGCTTAATTTCTCAAAAAAATCTTGTGGGGTTTCCCAATCTCCCGTCTTAGACGAAAACATCACTAGTTGTGTTGACTTATTCATTAATAATACTCTCCTTAAATAAATCTTTTCCTTTGGGGTTGCTGTCAAATAAAATATATTCTCTGCCACACCTTAAAGCACTTCTGCCCAAAGTACCACTGCCCGCAAAAATATCCAAAACCAAATCCCTCTCATTACTAAACATTTTAATTATCCGATCCAACAGCTTCACAGGCTTTTGTGTGGCATAATCCAGCTTCTCGTAAGCTTGAACGTTGCTAATATCGGCCCATACATCACGCACGGGTATTCCTTCCATTTCTTCCAGATATCTCTTGATTCTAGGAATTCCCTTTTTATTATAAGCTAATCTGTTATTTTCATGAAGGCTCTTCATTCTTTCTATGGAAACATACCACTGTTTGAGGTGTCCGTTCCATTCATATCTCAAATTCGGACGCGGATTAATGTGTGGCTGCGAGTTATGAATAGCAGTCGTGACATACTCTTTGTCTATGTGTTCGCATATCTTTACCGATGAAGACTTTTTATATTTTTCATCGTAAGGCAAATATATAGGATTAAATACCGATTTATTAGACATTTTATAACATATGAGTGTGTCATGAAACCGATTCATCTTTTTCTTGTTCTTCGCGTTTCCGCCTGTCACCCATGCTACCTCATTCACAAACTTTTTCTCTCCAAATATATCGTCAAGCAGCATTCTGACGTGGTGACTAATAGTTGGATCAACATGTATAATTATATTTCCGATTGTTCGCAAAACTCTCTTGCATTCCTTCACGCGGGGTCTCAAAAAGTCCTCCCGATATGATTGCATAGAGGGGTATTTATCTTTAAAATCACTAAAATCTCTTCCAGTATTGTAAGGCGGGTCAAAGTAAATCAAATCAACAGACTCATTATCTAACTCCGATAGTAGGTCAAGATTGTCACCAACTTTGTAAACATTAATCATTAAGGTTCCTTCTAATAATCATGTCTCTAACTTCCCGAATAACCTCGATGGCCTTTCGTTGGCGCCACTTCTTTACAAGCTTAGGTGCAGCGCGCCCAACTAAAAAACCGGGTTTCTTTATATCACGAAGCTCTTCGGTAGGAATCGCAATTAAATCGTCGGAAGAAAAGATGTTGGTTATATTTTCAGGGCTTGTAAAAACCATTACATCAAACTCTCCCACCTCATACCTAACTTGTCCATTGTGAGATTTTTCAGTATTGCTGCCCGTGGTCCGTCGTGTCTGCTCCATGTGCCAGCGGTTACTTTCATTTTTGCCGGCCCGATATTTAGCTTGAATTCGCATACCACTAATTGGCTCCAGTATGTCCCACCCAGCGCAATTATGATCTAACTGTCCAAATTGTTCTTCTGTCATCTCTTCGTGTCTATACACGGGCCATTTCCATTCTTCTTCTGTGTCGAGCCATTGCTGAACCGCATGCTCATTGGCATGCTGGCGGATTTTGCCTAGCTCGCGAGTGTTACTTTCTTTAATAAGCTCGCGATGTGCTCTGGTAATTGCAAGATCCCAAGTCATGTTCGAATTCATCTATCAGTACTTCCCAAAGAGCCTTCGCCTCTGTTGCTAATGGTCATAGGATAATTATATAAGGTGGCTTCTGGAGTCTCCACCGGCCGAAAGTGAATAACGGGGGTCATCACAAGCTGTGCGATCTTGGCGCCGGGGTGGAGCGCTTGGCTCTCAACGCCGATGTTGTGGAGATTAACAAAGACCTCTCCTTCATAACCAGAATCAATCACGCATGCGCCCACGAGCAACTGTCGCTTTGCCGCCACGCTGGATCGGTTTTTTACCTCCAGCATATAACCATGGGGAATAGCAAACTTCAACCCAGTCGGAATAACCCGGCTGCTATTGGTGGGAATGTACATCTTGTCGTGTGGGTTGACTGGCGAATAGAACACGTCTAGTCCCGCATCCGAAGGGTTGGCACGACGCGGCTCGAAAGCCGCGTCGTGTGTTTTAGCATATTCAAGAATCATTTGAATTACCGCCAGTGATTATGGTGAAGTTCTCGACAACTTCATCAATGTTGTACTTTTGCTTATAAAGACGATATGCCTTTACTGCTGCCCGAATCTCGTCCGTGTTGAGCCAGCCGTTCTCTCGAAACTCTGTGCGCAATTCACGCTTTTGCTCCTGATAAGGTTCGATGCACTCTTCGATTGTTGCCAAAGAGCGAATGTACTCCTTAACATATTGCTTCTTTTCTTCGTTTGTGGTTGCCATTTTCCCTCCTACGGTAGTGGCTTTGGTACTATTAGTATAACATCGCTAGAATACGCTGTCAAGTATTAGCGGTGAAAAAGTTAGTGCATTTAGTGTTGGCGGGGGCGGCACACGGATCCAAATCAAAGGGACCAAATCTCCAATTTAGTTTGTCGAAAAAATCTTGGGGAGTCGACCACTCCCCCGTCTTTGATGAGAACATAACTACTTGTGTGTTTTTATTCATTTCTTAAGAAGCCCCAAGTCCTGAGCGATCTCCGCAACTGTTTGCTTCCGCTTACGGCCCTTTCTGAGATTGCCTGCCTCCGAGAATCTTTTGAGATCAGAGAGCATAATTCTATTATATGCCCCCTTCGACACTCCCATAAAGCTGGCTGGGTTGTCCTTCTGGTGCTCATTGATTTCTTGTGCGAGGCCGGCTGCCATACGATAAGATTTGGCAAAGCCGCTGCGACAGTCTCTTTCTACGACCTTGCCGAACCTTTCGGGAGTCTTATTTCCTACCGACTCTAAGAAAAACTTTTCAAATTCCAACCCACATTCATTTTGTGGACGCAAGTTGGGATAAGCTGAAAATAATAGACACAAGCTTCGAAACACTTGGCCCGGCAACAAGCTCTTTGTTCCGAGTGGGTTCGAACATTTCAGAATAAGTTCCTTAGCCTCCAACAGGACGTTAACGTCGGTGATGCTGTGGAATGCCGTCTTTAGATCGCCGAATCTGATTTCAGTTCCATTCGGATCTCCTACCACTCCGCCGGGTTCGTTACTGCAATAAACTTTCAGGCCCGCGGCGGTGCACGCGTCTTCATATTTAGCCACAGAAAGATCTCCCGCGTGGACATTGTGTACAAAAATCTGCTCTGAACTAATAGGAGTCTTGCAGGTATTGTTAGTTTGTACAAAGAGTCTGTGGATGTCTCTTTTGCTCTCAACATCAACGACTTGGACTGGCATTGTCGTGGCTGTAGGATTTGCCAGTCGGAACAAGTGCTTTGAGTGATCTCCGTCGAAAATGTAGACCTCCCCTGTGGATTTCACACGGCCGGCGCGTGGGGGTTGCCACAGCGCGCCATCAAAGCCGCCGCGGCTCTTCAAAATCTTCTTCAGTGCTTTTTCTTCAGTGTCGCGATTGATTAAGGATGGGGTATCGATCGGCAAGTCTTCCATTCGCATTGAGAATTCGCCGGCGGTCAGCGGCGCATTCGCCAACACATCAATTTTCACCCCAATTTCGTCTCCGGGGGCGCGCGGGGACCGGTCTTTAGTAATACGATTACTCATTAGTTCCTCCTGAAATAGCATTGAAATTATCAACTACTTCGTCAATGTTAAATTTACCCTTATAAAGACGATATGCCTTTACCGCTGCTCGAATCTCGTCGGTGTTGAGCCACCCGTTCTCCCGAAACTCTGTGCGCAACTCACGCTTTTGTTCCTGATAGGGTTCGATACACTCTTCAATAGCGGATAGGGAGCGAATATACTCCTTAACATATTGTTTCTTTTCT
>NZER01000202.1 GCA_002690445.1 Candidatus Pacearchaeota archaeon | reverse complement strand
TTCTTTATCTATTGTTATAAGTTGCAGGGGTAACATACCACGCATAGCTTTTATATTATCTATATGTTTAGCTTCCGTAACTACTACTAAGGGGTTAGGTAATGTTAATATTTTACTTAAGCTATCCCAATAATGATTCTCTGCTCTTCCATCAATATCTACTCTATCTATATCTACAAAAGAACCCACTACAAGAGTAGGTAACGTTACTTTAGGGTCCCATAATCTTCTTTCATCATTAAGACAGAATGCAGCTATATTTGTCTCATCATGTTCAAAAAAGTTAGGAGTGGCTGCTATTCTTTTTCCAGTTATAGCATACCTTATAGCATAATCATAGTCATGAAAGGTAGGCGCTAAAAATTCATTGAAGGTTCCTACAGTTTCCCGTAACCATTTAACATCCCATAATGCAGGTCTTAAAGTGAAGCCGGGCCACCCGTGGCCTTCCTTTTGAATAGGCGCGTGCAGACTAGGATAAATTTTATCCCTATACTCTTTTTGATGAGGCTGTTCTAAATCCTTATTATATTTATATATATTGTGTCCCTTTTTAGGAGATTGCCATGGTAAAGAAAAACATAGCTGCTTTATAGATTTATCTTCAAAGACATGCAGCCAGTCAGTTAAATCCAGCTCTTCCTGTAATGTCCAGTCATCTTCTAAGTAAAATACATAAGGAGTTTTAACTAATTCAAATATCTTATTTAAACTTTTAACCTGTCCTTTTTCGTCAAGGCCTTTCTCTACTAGAGTTATAAAGGGATATTTTTCTTTCATTACCTTCCTATCGCTCTGAGAACTATTATCGTCTATTATAATATATTCTGCAAATTTCGTAGGACACATAGACTTTAGAGTATCCATCGTCTTGATAAATGAATCTAGTCTTTTGCAAGTCAGCATTACAAGAGTTATCATCCTACTCTCCATATACTAACAGCTTAGCTGCATTCCATATACATTCGGAATGGGCCCCACCATCAGGACGGTACCATATTTCAATGGGCGGATGTGAGCATGTAAGCTCTTCTCCGCATACGAAGCATCCTTTAATAGAATCCTTACACACACTATATCGCATGTCCAGACTTCCATCCTTGCACTTCGGTCTCATGATTCTCCCTCCATAGCTACCTTGAAAGCCTCATAAGACTTTCCGTGAAAGCCATCAGGCTCTATAGTGCATTCTATTGTAGTATTATAATGCACTGCTTTTTGTAGTTCGGTTAACGTTGTACGCACCCCGAAAATTTCTCTGTCGAGCTTAGCGACTAACTTGCGTAAGTCAACTTCTCTGTCCATTTTTGCTTGTGTTTCTTTTGCGTTCATGGTTGTCACCTTTTAGGTAAATACTGTAAACACTACTACCTATTTAAAGGTTTCTACGGTGTGACGTATAATGCTATATAGAGATAGTTAAGCTCTACAATGTTTCTAATATATATATCTATATAGCATTCAAAATTTAGCTCGATTTGTTTAGACCCCTTGGTCACGTTATTGACCCCATGGGGGCCTTCTTTTTTAGACGGGGGGTGTCTGAAACCCTTGAGCGGAAACCATAACGCACTATATAAGCATAGAGAAGACTTATATACTAATTTGACCCATACCTTTATATGCTCGCTCGCTATGTTATATATTAGAGAGGTAAACAAATATGAATACAAAAATAGTAGACAGCGTTTTAATCAAGGTTAAGGGGGCCGACGGCCTAACCTACACAGTTGACCCAACTGTAACCTTCACCAAGCGTAATAAATACGCAATAATTGATTAAACAATTGTGAAATAAAAATCCGTAAAATCCCCGTCCAACTCGGGCGGGTTGGATACTCGATTTAGGAGCCGTCAGGCTATCCTCATGGGGTATGCCACCCTTTATATAACCCCTATATATAGCTTAGGCCATTGCTTTTAATACCCCCTATATAAAACTATGAGAGAAGCTTTATATACCTACTATATATAATTAATTAAATAACTTTATATAATCATTATATAATACTATGCACACATGCTTATATACACACTATATAAGCTTATGCACATACACATATATACTATGTATATAAGGCTACCCCCATGGGGGTGGCCCTCTCTATACCCCCCCCTATACTAAATACCCAATAGGGCTACCCTATATATAGCTATGTACCTACCCTTATATACCCACTATATATAACTACCTATCACCCCATGGGGTACCGGGGGGGTACCGGGGGGGTATATATACCCCTTTAGCGGTCTATGTTTATTATGATTTGTTGCACTTCAGCGCACAAGTCCGCATAATATTCACGGTCTCGTGTTCTTATGTGTTTCCCTGTTTCAAGGTCCCACGTAAGAGAGTTAAGTGCTACTATCATTTCACTCAGTTTCATTTATTCACCTCCGTTATCGTATACTTCTGGCCTTTCTTCTGGGATTGGCATTACCATTATTTTATGTTGAAAATACATTATAGCTCTTTGGTCTATATTTTCACTATTAGATGTTTCTATATCGTCTTCACGATTCCATATTTGAATGGCGTCAACTAAGGACTCAACAAGGGCTTGACTCGTGTTCATTTAATCCACCAACCCGATAGCTTGAGCTACTAACTGCTCTCTTATTGGGGTAGACTTTCCCATAGATATAAGTGCGTATTCAATTCCAACGCTTAGCGGAAACATATCCCACGTTGCGTTTACTAAGTTATTATATTGTTGTTTATTCATATTTTTCCTCTATATATAACATAGCAACCAAGTATATAAAGCTTTGCTTGTTAGACATATATAAGGCTCCCCTATCTATATATAGTGCATTATACGTCCCGCTCACCCTTTTTAGAAATTTGACCCCATGGGCCTCGCAGCTTTTTTTTAGGACGTCATTCGTGCTCAGCATTTTTTTAAAAAACACGAGCGGAACCCAAAACGCACTATATATACTTCCCCCTGCTTTATATATGATTTCGAGCGAAAGCTTTAAATACTCTCTCGCTACAGTTATATTAGGAGATAAATATGAATAATAATATGATACCAACAGGTAATAAGTCCAAATATGGACAGCCATTATACGAATGTATAGAATGTAAAGAACAAGGTGAAAACTTTGAGCACACAGTGACTTACACACTTTTTAAATCTGAGCTTTGCTGGGAATGTTATCAGGAGTTTAAAGCATGAATTTTATAAAAAGAATGTTGAGATTAGCCCGTGAATCTGAGCCTTACAGCTCAGAACAAAAAAGTTTTGAATCTAACTGTTTGACTTCAGTAAAAGCAATGGTTAGCTTTTGGGCTGACGAATACACCTTAAGAGGTGACAAAATGCAAGGTCATAATTTAGTTCGGTGGAAGAAAGAAGTTTATTCAAGAATCCAAGAATTAGACGAAATCTTTAAAGAAGATGAAAAAATAAAGGAGGAAAATAAAAATGTATAAATCAGATAAACCGGCTTGGAAAGGCACAATATTTCATATATGTGTTTGCGCTCACGGTGGTAATAACTGCGATTGTGGAGGCGGTAATTAAATGAGTAAGCCAGAAAGTTGGGACGCTAAAGATTTTATATTTAGTAAAAAATATTTCTGTCCTATTTGCGCCACGCCAGAAAATGGTAAATGTCAAGTTCTTGAAGAATAGGGTATATAAGCAGGGCGCCAACCCCATGGGCCAGCCAGAAAAATTTAGGACGTGGTTCGTGCTTAGCTTTTTTCTGGAACCCTTGCGCGGGACCTAAAACGCAGTATATATACTCCCTCGTGCTTTATATACAAAAACGAAGCAAAGCTTTAAATACTCTCTCGCTACAGTTATATTAGGAGATAAATATGACAGAATACATATATGAACAGCGTAATTTAAACGCGTGGCACGAATATCAGACCTTAAACGGTCAGGTAGACTTTGAGTCTTTTATGGCTCGGCACTACAGGGTTAACGAGTGGATTGTTAGCCAAATGCCAAAGTGGGCGAAAAATAAATTTGCCCAAATGGATTTAGTTCAGGCAGGCGATTAAATGGGTTGCTGTTGGAACTGTGGCGCAACGCGTCGCTCAATGCGAATATTTAAAGGTCAGGGTATGATTTGTAACCCTTGCAGAAATTATTTTGAAAAACTACCAACGGGGGGAATTTAAATGATTACTCCACGCCCGAAACCTAAATACGTTTCTCAACAGATTAAAGATAATCAGATTAAAGATAATAATCGAACAGAGAAAATATTAAATCAGATGCTTGACGAATTAGAATTAGCGATAATAAAAGCTAAAGCTCAACTTGAATATATAGATTAAGATTCTCTGATTCTTGACTTCTAGAATCATGTCAGAGCGTGCTGTGTTGTAAGACGTATTCTTACAACTGCAAAGGCCAATCGGTTTGGCCGCAGACGCTTAGGGCCATGGGGCTGAAAACCTCGCGCGGGACCTAAAACGCACTATATAAGTATCCCCTATATTTATATACTCATTTGACCCCAACCTTTATTAACTCCCTCGTTAGAGTGCAATTAGGAGAAATGCAAAAATGAGCCAAAGCTTAAAAGATATGTATAGAGCTTGGGAGAAATCCCAAGAAAAGCCAGCCAGCACACCGCTACCGCCTCGATTTTACGATGTGAGAAAGAAGCCAACAGGGAGAAAAATTCTATCAACAGGTGGAATAACGCCCGAAGGTGAAGCAATTTTAGCCCGAGATTTAGGGCTTGACCAAAAACGAGCGAAACCTTTATTAAGGCGGTCGCTATAAGTGATTAGGAGTAAATATGCCACGAAGAAAAGAATTTAAATACGAATACGAAGGGGGCCGAGACGATTTTCATTACGAAGAATCTGGGGCGACCTCTGAAGAATTGCAACACAAAGAAAACTGTAATTGGATTTACGGCGACTGTGATTGTGGTATGTCAGAAATAGACAGCTACGACGTGCCGGACAACGGAGATTGGTAAAATGACAATAGACGAAAAGGCAAACGATATCAGACATATGTTTGAAGCTCGTTTAATAACACGCAAAGAATACGGCGTATTAATCCGTGAATTAGAGCGCAGTATATAAGTGGAGCTGTAGTGTAGGCTGGTCCAGCATCCAAGGCTTTCGACCTTGGGACGAGGGTTCAAATCCCTCCAGCTCTGCCAAGCCCATGGGGTAAAGGGTGCGCGGGTTCTATATCAGGGTATTAAAGCTCCCTCGACCTTTATATACTCATTTGACCCCAACCTTTATTAACTCCCTCGCTGTGTGTATAATAGGAGAAAAATATGACCAAGAACGAATGCAACAAAACGAGAAAAATAGATAACCCGTATGAAATATGGAAAGGCCCCGCCAACTTTGAATGGCGAGTGCTAAGGAAATATCAGAACGCTGAGAACGAAGCTAATAATGATTATGCCCGTTGGTTTTGCGCTGTTAAGAGTGATATGACTTACGGAGAATTTGAATACGGAGATACTTACGTTAGTGATATAAAAGCTTACGGAATAAAACAGGAGGTATAAAATGAATAACTACGAACAGCGAATCGGAAAGATTAAGGGCGTCTTAATGACTGGCGACAAAGCCAGCAGTAAGTTAGACCTTATTGATATGATTTGCAGAAATATACGATAGCTTTAAATAGGCATACGCTATTGTATGTATAGAAGGTCGTAAGAGGCTTAAGACTCGAAAAGACCCAACAACCATTAAATTGGAAGGATTCAATGAAGGCCGGCCTGAGTTTCCGTTGTTTACATTAATGGGATAGCTTCCCGTTATCGTGGTGGCTGAATAAGGGGCCCCAATCCCCTAAGGCACTTGACCGCACACCGATGTCCAAATGGATTAGGTGCGTGGCACAAGGTAAGAAGCGATTAAAAACTACTCACGTAGTTGGGCGTTTCTTTGTGGGCGTGAACGTCACGCTCACCCACACCTTTATATAAGGGAGTCGGCGGTCTGGAGGGCCGCTAGTCCCGACCCCCATGTGGTAAATTTCACATCGGAGGGCGCCCCTATATAAGGGGTTGGGCGTCCCACTTTAACGCCCTCCTGTTTAGAACTTTTGTCATCCTAAAAGAGAAACTGAGAATAATAAGGGTGGCGCGTCCCTTCAGACAAACCGCGAACGGTCAGGTGAGAAAGCGTATATATAAAGGTCCAAGAGAATAATCAGACTTTTCAGTTTATTAACACGGAGTGAAATGATTCAAATCGTTTGCGCGGTCAAATCTTAGTTTGAGAAAAAGCGTCGGTCGACTTTAAAAAGTTACTTTAACAAGGGACTAAGAGCGCCGGAGGGACGTGGTCTAAGTTTCGCGTGGGAACTGAGTTTCTGTTTTGCAAGTGGCGTTATACATACCAACGCGCCGTATTACCGACGTCAGGTAAATGTAAATGGGAGACTCATTTTTATACTGCTCTCTCTCCCGAGTGAGTTTCAGTGAACCCTGCTTAAGAAGTTTCCGCTTCTAACTCAAGGATTTTAGCCTTGAGGTCAGCGAGCGAAATTTTCCCTGCTTGAACAGATGCTACGATAGACTCCGGCGTGGCACTGATTTTCGCAGTAGACACACGACGGCCCGCCTGAAGCGTAGCAATTCTGGATGAAAGCGCAGAGACGCAATCCGCAAAATCGGACACGCCTAACGCTTCGTCGAGTGCTACAAGAGTGTCAAGTTTGACACCTGCGGGCAGACGACCACCTTTTGGCGCAGTAAATCCGAGTTGAGTCATAATTGACTTAACGATACCGGAATCACGGGGCGCACTTAGATAATCCATAGCTGTTCCCTTTTGGGTTGGCTTAGTTGCTGGCATTTTTACCTCCTTTCTTCATACTAATACAGGGTCAGGGTGATATATAAAGCTTTGCCCTCGAATAGTATATAAAGCTCCCCGATACTTATATAGCCCGTTATACGTCCCGCTCACTGTTTATAGGATTATTGCCAGCCCCATGGGGTGATATAAACTCAAGCAACCTCTATATGTCTAACATACTTATATACAAAGCTCTATAAAGCGTTAGCTCGATTACAGCTGAGCACGAATGAGAAACTAATTGCTTATATAGAGCTTATAAAAATCGGGCTGATAAGTTTTAGCAGAAGAGGGTGGGCAAAATAGAGCATATAACTCTCTAACGCTAAGCGTAGGTGAGAAAATTACTATGCTCTACGTTGCAAAGCCATACTGAGAAAATTAATGTGATAAATAGAGCCTGCTTCAAACTAAAACCACAGTTTAAGTTCTATATCTGAACTGGTTTGGGTTATATGTGTAAACAAAGAAGAGGTAGTTATAACAGTAGGTTGCTATATATTATAGGCTCTACTATGCATTTGGCTCTATTAATCTATTTATAATACTAATAGAGCAAAGATATATATTGCATAATAGAGCCATATTCTTAATATAGTATAATATATTGTAAGGGGTTATATATTAAGCTTCCCCCGAAATCTGCATATGATAGGCGGGATTAGGGGGTAGGAAGGGCTAAGCACGACTCTATATCTTTAAGGCCCGAAAACCGCCCAAAGCTTTAAATACTTTGAAACCTTGTAATACTGAGGAGAAATTATGACCAGCGACTCAGAAACACTGAAAGATATAGAGAGTATTCTCTCTATGTTAAAGCCTGAACAGATAGCCGAGCTTATGAAAGATATACCTGTGAACAATAGAGCTTATACTATTGACACATCTTTTAGAGAAAGACGCTTAGCTATAAGCAACCTATACTTTAAGAGTGCAATTTACCCGCACAACGTAGGTTCGTTTGAGGAATATAAAGAACACGACGAAGGGATAAGACAGCAAGCCCTAAGCGGAGTAGATTTATGAATAAAGACATAGAACCAATAAGGATAGATGAAATGGGCATAGAAGTATGCTTAGTTTGTGATTGTGCAATAGAAAACAACACCTGTCTTTGTGATATGAGAGGTTGGTAATGACATACGAACATTATAGAGAACATATACAAAAAGTAAGCTCATATGAGATAACATTCTATGATATGGATGATAATATAATGCTTATACCTGATAAACCTTTAAAGAGAGCGTATAGTGAAATAGACCAAGCGATATATGAATGGGAGAATAACGATGCCTAAAGAGTTTACAATAGAAGATATAAAGTTAGTGTTGAGAGGTAAAGAGAACTTCCCAATGGTATATGTTAGTGGCTACGAAGATAAAGACTATAAGTTTATACAACAGTTAGTTAAGGATGTATATCCTAAGACTGAAGAAGATATGTATAGCACTTCGCAAGGATTAAAGAAGATACTTACTACGCTTAGATATATGGAGGACTATGACTAC
>NZER01000201.1 GCA_002690445.1 Candidatus Pacearchaeota archaeon | reverse complement strand
GTGTATCCCAAGCATTGGCGCGGATTACCTCTCCCGAGGCGTCAAGGACGCAGAATCCGGTTATACTGGTGCTGATGTCAAGTCCTAAAATCATTTTATAAAAAATTCCTAAATGTCTAATTTAAGTTTAAAGGTGTAATCATCGTTTTCTTTTTTTCTAACTGGTCGTGCCATGTGAGCAATCGCAATTAAATTTTTGTTTGAGTCATATATTCCTACCTTACTGATAAAAGTTTGTTTATCAAACGAGGCCGAGTAGTTGCTAAACGAAGAGCTAACTACATTTTTAATCAAATGGTAGTTCGGCTGCGTAAAAGAAGAAGATGAGAAAGAAAAATACTTTTCATCTCAACTACAAACTCACGCGTTCAAATGGAGAACTGGATCACAGAGACGTTTAACGACGAAACTACAACAGGTGATGGTGTTATTCATAATAACAGCACTATTACATTAGCTCAGTTAGATACTCAATTTGAAGTATTACGTACTTATAAGCTATATGGATGCTTCCCTGTTAATAGTGGTGATATTGCATATTCAATGGTAGGTACTGGTGAAGTTGCAAGTATGGACATTACGCTCGCTTATCAGTTCTTTAGAAGAGATAATGAGCTTAACACAGCCGTAAATGCAATTGGTAAATTAGCTGGTGCTCTAGTAGGTTAATTGCCCTAAATAATTTAAATGGGCGTTAAACTACCATCCTTGGAGAAACGTAACTTAAGAGAGTCCTTTTTCGAACTGTTAAAGGACTTTTCTACCTTTCCAGCATCCAGGAACCTATTCCTTGTTAAATTATATAATCTACCAAAGGCCCTTACTGATGAAAATCAAAAGAAGTTAGGAATTACATTAAACTCTCAAAAGATTGATAAAGCAAGAAGCGTATATGAAAAATATATTACCGGCAATGAATATATGTATCTCGCTAATGGTATAGATCTTACTACAGAAACATTAGGTGTTGAAAATAGAGGAGAAGAGTACCCTAACGGTTTATTACCAGTAGGTCCTTTTATGGATCAAAAGCAGTACCCGGATAATGATTTAGATATACAATTCTCAGAAACGAATATAAGTTTTGTGGATACAATCATTAGACCATGGATTCAATTATATAGTGTACATGGTAATTTTAGCGATTTAGATCTTACTACAAACATAGATATATACTTTATAGCTAAAGAACAATTAACTACACGTAAAACATTTAGTTCCGCTTTATTTGGTAGTTCTGGTGGCGCACCAGTAGTTCGTAAAATATACAAATATAGAGACTGTATACCATATAACATCGTTGATGCGAATGTAGTTCAATATGATTCAGATACAGACATCGGTTCCGTAGCTGTAAAATGGAGATTTTCTACATACGATGTAATTACTCCTATAGATGGTCAGTTATAACGATATAACTAAATTAACGTTCTTATACGAGAATAAACTTCATAATAAACTACTAGATTATATTTTTAACCTTTGCGGTTCTACTAATATCCTAGATATCTTACATTTTATAAAACAAGAACGGTTTGTTGAAAACGAGTCTAATATTAAAATTAATTATGACAATAAAGAAGTAATTATTTTTAAAGAAAACTTTCTTACAGACTTACCGGAGAAAGAAACACGAGCATACACCTATAACGACTTTGAATATTTTATTGACTATCCAGATATTATAAATTACACATGCTCATCAGCCTATTGTATTAAAAAGATAAAATATTGTGGTGAAGAATATGTTTTTAACACTGTAGAAGATTATAATATAATACCTGTGAAAATGTATTCAGATTTAAAACCTCATGTAGATGAATATCTAGAAGCGTTAACTAACGTTAAAATATATAATGTAGGTAATGTACAGCGTGGATTTTTTCTAAATATCGACTTAATAATTAATGTAATATATTTAGCTTTCGTAACTTCGTATAAACACTTGGTGCAAGAGCAGTTATTTTTAATGAAAGAATTTAATTTTACGTATGAATCGTTCAGTAAACTCTCTCCACATGAAATAGCACATTATGTAAAAGCTGGTATTAAAAATATAAATGAGCGCAATAATTCAGAAACTTAACGAACTTAGTAAGCTTAACGTTAAATTACCTATAAGCGAGCAATCAATTCAAATTAATAAAATTAATTTAGAGATACAATCTAAATTTGAACAATTTGTAACCAAATATGAAAATGATGTAGAAGCTAGTTTAAGGTTTTTACAGTTTATTAATAATCATGTACGTAAAGAAGCAAACGAAGATTTGAATTATATTGATAAGCTCTTTATACTATATACATGGCATAACGATCTAAAAAAAGAACCACTAGAACATACGTTTGAACCCATTAATATTGAAGATACAGATATTAAAATCAATGGTGTTATCTTTCATTTTGAATTTGAACTACCTACTATATCTAAAGATTTAGCGTTCTTAAAATTTATTTTAAATAAAACTGAAAGTCCTGAAACAATTGATGCGTTGTTCTATTTAACTTTTCGATATTTAAAGCAAATCACCTTTGATGATACTACTCTTGAAGTATCTGATATACCTACGTCTGAAGTATTGTATAAACATCTTGATATGTCTAAGATAGATACTCTTCAAAAACATATAGATTCCTCTTTAGAGAAGATACAAGACATACGTAACTTAGAGATAGATGCACGTGTATTCTTTGCCTGATAATTAAATAATTATATGGCAGAGAGTGTTAGCCTTACAGCACAAGCGCAGTTAGGAATCAGAGCAGAGGTCGAAAACGCTATTCAAAACGTTTTATCGAACGATGACCCTAGTATGTCTACCGCTAGCGCTCAAGATATACTAAATCTTGACAACGCTCTAAAAATTAAATTTAAGAAACTGACTGAAGACATCCAAAAAGGTTTAGAGGATGTCGCAAATAATATAGTTTCTGCTATTGGTGGTAGCTCACGAGAAAGTGCTGAAGTTGCCTCAATTCTTCATGGTGACGAAACAGAGTCTCCATTAAACAGAATGGCATCTACTTTAGATGAGATACATGCTTTTTTGGTAGACAAGTTTAAACCTACTGGTTTAGGATCCGAAGATGATAATAAAGGAATGCTCGACCGTATTAAATCTGATCTTAAAAGCGAAGAGAAAAAAGAAAAAGATACCAAGACCAGTACAGGGAGTGCATGGTTAGGTGGCACTATTGTCGCTGCTACCTTAATGTCAATAAAAGATTATTTAGAAGAAACATGGGCAGGATTAGCTCAGAGATTTTTAAAACCGTTTGTTGCTGTACAATTAGCAATAAAAGGTTTACCTAAAAGCTTAACACGTTTAAGCCTTAACTTCCAACGGTTCACCAGCAAGATAGGTATATTGGTCTCCAAAACATTTCCTCGCTTGAGTAAAATTATAAAAACTCTATTTAAACCAATACAGTTTCTAGTAACTAAAGTCAAAGGGCTTAGTCGATCTATTATTAGCGCAGTAAAGAATTTTAAATTCTCAAAATTCTTTGCACCATTAACGAAGTGGCTATCTAAATTAGGAGGAACTGCAGGTTTTGGCAAACTTTTTAAATGGATGAGCCCAATCGGTGGTCTTTTAAAAAAGCTAGCTTTTCCTATAACTTTAGTAATTGAAGCTTTTGAAGCTTTTAAAATGATTTTTGTAGGTTCGTTCTCCAAAAACGCACAAGACTTATCTGATTCTATCTCTAAGAAGGGTATCTTAGGAAGAGCTTGGTATGGGTTTACACATATGTTTCAAACTATAGCAACTTTTGGTTATGAACTAGTAGAAACATTTAAAGCTGTAATAGATATAGTTCCTATTTTTTGGCAATCAATAAAAGATACTATGAAAGCAATGGCTGAAAACATCGCCTTCGCGATGGACGAATATCTTATATTTCCACTGAAAAAAATTCTTAGTTGGGGGGTAATCGGAACTATGACTGGTGTTGAAGATCCTCAAATCGAACGCGATAGAATAGAAGCAGAAAAAGCAAAGCAAGATCCGTATTATAAATTTAGACAGAGGATGACAGAAGAGCTGAAAACAAATCCCAACATGAGCGGCATGGAGCAAAGCGGGCGTGACAAAGTATTAGATGCAAGAATTAATCGAGCAAAAGAATACGGAATAATACCAAAACCAGGAGAATCATATGACGAATTTAAAGCGCGAATTAACGCTGCTAAGGCGGCAAAAAAAATTAATGAATCACCTGCCCTACCTACCCCTCAGCTTGATACTCTCCGCGGAACTAGATCTAATAGGCAGTTCTCAGTGGGAAGCCAAACCGCAAATGCTATTAGTATAACAAATCAAGTAAAATTACCATCAGTGGCTGAAGTAATAAACGAATAATATGAATAATAAGCTGTTTAAAATTATTAAAGACCATGAAAGTTCTGTCGGAGACGCAAGTTCACTTGGAAAGATCGTAGGTGCATTTAATAAAAACACATCAAAAAGCGCCAAACTCATACCAGTACAAAACGGTGTACCGATTGACGTGGTTAAGGACTTTAAATGGACTAAAACAGGCAGAAACAGTGAAGGTAGAAAAAATACACCAGCAATAGAGTTAGAAGAATTTGAAGTAGTCGTTCCCGCTTTCTTTTCTAATCTAGATGTAGCAATACAAGTATTAAGAAACACAGCGGAAGGTGGAGCCGATGCTCTAAAAGAATTTACAGGACCAGACGGTATTGGAGGTAGTGTTTCGAGCCTTATTGGTGGTGCTATAGAATCAGTAGGGAGGAACATGAGCAAACTATCGGCCGCTGGTCGAGAGACTTTCGGAGTTGATGACCCAATCGGAGCAATGCCGAGATACTTACAGGCATATGAAAACTTATATGGTGTAAAAAGAACAAAATTTAAATATAGTGTACCTTATCTACAAGATGAATATAAAAGTATTTCAAATAGCTGGTCTGATGCTGGAGGATCTAACCTAGAGTCACTCTTGGGCTCAACCGCATCTAGTTTTATTACCAAAGATTTATTTACAAAAGTTGGTGTAGGAGTAGGTATAGATTATAGTAAATCTTTTTCATATGATACAACCGGACCGTCTCACACTGTACAATTTTATTTAGATAACACAAAAGACGAAAGTTATGGAGGATATGAGACTAATTTTAGATTGATATATTTACTACTATATCAAAACCTACCTAATAGAATAAACAAAATTACTTATGTACCACCTGTTATATATAGAGCGAAACTTCCCGGTGTATTTAGTTATAGGTGGAGCTTTCTAAATAATCTCTCAGTTGAAATGATGGGTGTTCGTCGTATAAAAACTATTAATAATTTTATAGGCGATCAGCCGACCCAAGTAGTTATACCTGAAGGTTATCAAGTAACTTTAACTATACAAAGTTTAGTACCAGAAACTCAAAACCTATATTTCGATGCATTTAATAGTGGTGTGGTAGTAACAGAGGAAAAGAAATGATTACTGATATAGAAAAATATCAAAACAATATTAAGGATTTGCCTAGTCTTGATGATACTCGATATGAGAATATCTTTAAGCTCGCAAAAAGTGATAAGTACTTTTTTTATAATATAATAAAAAAGGTTTCTATTCCAGACGATATTCAATCTGAACTTTATATCGAATATAGAATTAACAGCGCTAGACCATGGACTGATTTATCTCATGAAGTATACGGTACCCAAGACTTATGGTGGTTGATTTGTTTAACTAATAAAATATACAACCCTATCAATAATCCTGAATTAGGTGCAGTATATAAAATTATTAAACCAGATTATGTTAACATAGTACTGCAAGAGCTTAAAAATCTTACTGCATGACGACACCTGCTACATCTACTGTTTCTCCTAAAAAAGAATCAGGCGTTAGTATTAATGCTAACGGAACTGAGTACAAAATTGAATCTATACTTTTCAACAAGCGTGGAGAAGCTCGGTTCATAGGTTCTAATTGCTTTGAAGGATTAACTTTTGAAACACATCAAACCTCCCCATTTTTAATGGGAAGCCTTATTGCAGTTAATGAAAGTAATATGGATTCTTTAAATAAATTAAATTTTAAATCTCCTGTATCTAATATAAATGAATATGGTGACGGTAGTTTATTCTTAAAAATAAAAATTACATTTGTAGACAGAAGCAATAAAATAATTACTTTACTAGATAAGTTTTTTGTAGTTAAAAGTAAAATAAACACTGTACAAAATAATAATAAACAAACCGCATATTATTTTGTTGATGTTATTTTTAATCACTTAAACAACAAAAGACAGAGCTGGAGTACTGATTTAATTGGCCAAGGTCTCCCGGGACATCAATCATATGGTAAACAAACAGTCAACGCCGGACGAGCTTTAAAACACTTACTAGAAACTTTTACTGATCAAAAAGATATAATTGATGAAGCTAATTGGGATGCCGGTCTAGGCAAAATATATTATACACTACCTGCAGGAGTTCCCGCACTAGTTGGTATATCAGAAATTTTAAAAACATATGTTTCTAGTGATAGTTGCGCTGGTGTTTTTACATATTACAACGGTAAATTTCAACTCAAGTCTCTTAAAAAACATATTACAGAACTATATAATAAAGAGCCGGGATTAAATCAAGTCGGGGGATCGGCCCCGGATAAAATTAAAATTAGTAACAACCTTGCTGCCGTATTTAAAATTGAAACTAATGACACTCAACAACAGTATTCAAATAAAAGTACTATCGATTTATTTGGTAAGTATTTTAATTATATTCCTATTAGTTTACAAGACATAAGACTAAAAGACATACAACCTGATAGTACAATAAATAAGCTCGCCAAAAATGAAGTCATCCAATTTAATATTAAATCAAAACAACTTACAATTCACAGTGATCAAGGAACTATAAACCGTGTTGAAGAGGTAACAGGATTAGAAACGCTTCCAGATGGAACTAATAACAAAATTAATATTGACAGTAATGAAGATTACAATATTAAAAAGAAAATGTTTGTATTATCAGATGAGGATTCAACAAGACACTTAGGTACTATTAAATTACAAAAAGACCTATTTTCTAATTTAACTAAAGCGTCATTTAATACTACTGGAAATATAAACTTTAATGCAAATAAGTTTTTATACATGACTATTGATTTAAAATCAAAAAACAAGTTTGCAGAAAAATTACCTGGGTTTTGGTATATAACAAAAAACTTAACAACATTAAGTAAAGGAACATTTAATTCAAGTATAGAATGTGTAAAACTAGATAAACCAAAATGAGCGCAATACCATCAAAAACAGGAGTACCAGATATTGTTAATAGTAAACTAACAAACACTGTAGACTTTCATATTGCGTCAACAAATTTTAATTCTATTTTAAAATCTTATATTAATTTTTTAGCTCTTAGTAAGTACTATGATAGTTTGAAATATGAGTCTGATCCCATTACTGCTGAAGCCACATTTTGGGAGCAACTAGCAAAGGCAAACATTAACCTACAAGCATTTGCTAGGAACCCTAAAGCAACAAAATATTTGACTAGATTAGAAATAGAATTAAATGATAACGAGTTTTTAAAATTAAATGAAAGTGGTGAGCCATTAATCTATATAAGTGCAAAAGGTAACTTAGTAGCAGAAACAACTGAAGGTAGAGAGATACCTCTAACAAAAGATGATACTGATAAAGTTAGTCAGCAAGTATCGGAAGTTAAATCATCTTTCGATTTGGCAAGTGAAGATCAAAGTGGAGAGTTTATAGCATGGTGGTTAGATAAGTATCGTAAATGTCATAGTAAAGTTAAAGACGTATTACAAGAAAAACTAAACATTGAAGATACAATTTTACAAGAAGTATCAGAGAGTATAGGTTTTATATTTTATCAATATCTCACACCTCAAGGAAGATATATGCATTATGCTGATGAAGATTCAGACCCAACCCCGTTTCCATTTAACAGTATTATAGACGACAAACTAGAGTTAGATACACGGAAAAATATCTTAGGGTTAAGTAGGAGAACAGAAGCTATTTTTAAACGGAACATGCAGCAAGTAATTAATACTACAGATGTTGGAGATGCTGCTCATAGAGAAAATCTAGTTACAGATCATTTTTATTATAAGCGATTAAAAGAAAATCACGCTGAAGTAAATGAAGTTATTGGTGTTGTATTAGGTGGTTCATATAACTTATTAACATGGCTTACTACAAATAAAATAAGTAATAAACAAAAAATAGTACCAGGAGTCTTTGAGTTAGTAGTTGAAAATTCTAAAGAAGAAGTTGATTTACTTTTAAATAAAGTCGAGACACTTAAGAGACCGTTTAGTATGAGTATACTTAAGTAATTTTGTCTGGTTCCTTAACTTCTGCATTAACATCAATTACAGACTTATCATTTATAAGCTTAGCCATAATTTCTTCTCGACTCATAGTTAACGCATGACTTTGATCAGATGTTTGAAGCTCTTTCCTAGATTCTATATCCATTTTCTTAGAAGTAATCGTAGTATTTGTTTTTTTATCCTGTATAACGATTTTGTTTAATGTTTCAATAGCCCCGGATGAAGCTTTAATTAATTCTGCAAGAGAAGATATATTTTCAGCTTCAGGCATATGATGGACGACTTCCTTCATATTATCTATTAACTCTAAACTATCTTGAATTAGTTTAGAAGATTTGTTAATAACAAACTCCTCTACATCCTCTTTACTTAACTCAGGATGCTCCAGCGCGGCTCGTTCTAACATTTTACTATCTGCTGGTATATTTTTTAATTGCGAGATTAAATCATCTGGATTAATATCATCCATAAAAGTATTTACTTGAAATATCTAAATTATACACTATATTTAATGTATATGAGTAATAAAGAACTTCTTCAACGATATGAACCTAAAATGTATTTTGTAAAAACACATCCAGATGCGCACCTACCTGAGCGTGCACATTCAAGTGATTCTGGATATGATGTATATAGTGTTGAGGATGTTGTTGTTCCGGGTAGAGGGTCAATTGTCGTACCTGTTGGTCTAACGCTAGGTTTCCTTACAAAGGGTTGGTGGTTCCGGGTTGAGCCCAGGAGTGGGTTAGGCTTTAAACACAACCTACAACCTCATTTAGGTATTATCGATAATGGGTATAGAGGAGATTTAGGAATAAAGCTATATAATTTTAGTGATGTTAATGTAACATTAATTAAGGGTACTAAGATCGCCCAACTAGTATTATATCCTCACGTTGTAGCTGAAGTAGGTTATAT
>NZER01000200.1 GCA_002690445.1 Candidatus Pacearchaeota archaeon | reverse complement strand
GTTTCCTGGGACTACCTGATATCACAACAACGTGACGGTTACATTCCCATTAGTCGGGTACAAAAAACCATGCACCGAGTATACAAAAAAGGAACACCAACGGAATCGGGTTGGGTGAAACCGTTGGTGTTATCGGAGTGGTAAATAATGATTGCTGAGTGGGAATGGCAACAACAGATTATTGCTGAGGAACGCGAGTCTGCATCCTCTGCAACCCCTGTGCGTAACCGCGTAAAATACGCGAAGTTTGTTTCACGTAGCAAGGGTCGCAATAGGCGGAGAGTGGGACCCATCGAAATCGAACTAGTGACGTTTGGAAATGAGACCCGCATTTGGGACAAGTGCCCATTCGATTGTTGGGCTGGTTAGATCATCGGCCAGGCCGATGATCTAACCGAGACGCGTTTCATGCGTGAGATTCCATTATACTCCGCTAGGCGTTAAACTAGCGCCGCCACCCTCAAGCAAGCTCCCAGACTCACTAGCTGGCTCTGGGAGCGTTGCTATCCCCTCACCCTCTAGTGATTCCTCATCACCCTCGATAAATCGTCCCTCTGATCTCGCCAACGCCGCACGTGCAACCCGTTTGCGTGCATCCACGGCGCGCCCCAATGCCTCTCGGAATGTTGCTTGAATGGGTATTTGATTAGCCATCGAATCCCCCAGTGATATCTTCAAGTCCCTCTGCAAGCTCACCTGCAAGGGTCTTGAACTGTAGGCGTGTCAACAATCGCGCCCATCGAACAGAGAACCCCTGTTGGAGTAGCTCATCCTCGTAACCGGTCTGAGTGAGTAACCCAGCTTCAGCTAGTTCACCTAACTGTCCCATTGACGGAGAGCGCACGCGCGATGCTACCTCAGCCTCAAAGTCTGCAAGGATGCTTGCGCGTTGTAGTGCTGGTAGATTTAGCTGGTCAAGCTCTGTGACCGCCTCATTGAAACCAATGTTTCCCGCCTTGAATTTCTCTCGGGTAATGGCGATCAATTGGTCCTGTTGCTTGTCCAGGATATCAAGCTGTTTCAGACTCACGAAAGCGTCCGCAACATCGGATGTATACCCAATATCCTCAAGAACGCTAATCGCCTCATCACGTTCAAGGAAACCGCGCTCAAAGAACTTCAATACCTGGGTACGTGTAAGGTCTTTTGTTTCCGCATCCTCAATCTCATCAGGGACACGGTTAAAGTCAATGGTGAACGCTCCCATTAACTCTGCATCACGCGGAGAGTAACCTAGTTCACGATATCGTCGCACAAGCTCAAAATCGTCTACTAAACCCAGCTTGTGCATACGCCGAACGTCAACCCGTGTAATTGGTCGGAATGCAATAGCGGTTAATCGTTGCCTGAAAGCGGGTGTATAATCCTGTGCTCGGAGTGTTCTATCAAGGTCTGTTAGCTCAAACCCTAACTCGTCAGGATTCAATCCAAACTCACGAAAATCGTCTGCGCGCGCCTCAACGATATCAGGCGATAGCCTGTGAATCATATCAAAGAGGCTAGTGACCCCTGGGAGCCGCCAGTGTGACGCCCAGTAAGCGACCGCCCATTGTTCAGATATCCCGCTCTGTTTGGCATACTCAATGAATGCCTGAACGCCGCCTTGTTGACCCTCGCCAAACTCTGAGACTGTTGATCGAAATCGACTCATTACCTCTGGGGGTACACCCTCAAACTGCCCGAAACGCTCCGAGGTTTCGATATCGAATACCTCACGAACACTGAACAGGATAAGGTCTTGCGGTCCTGGGATAGCAAATGCAAGCGTTTTCAAATGATCTTGATTTTGCCCGTAGTACCCCAAAGCCTCAAGACGTAATTCAAGCACACTTTCAACAATTTCACCACGGCGCCACAGGGATAAAAGCTCGCCAACACCGAGTAGAGTTGACCGCAAATTGAGCAAGTGGCTTATGCTCGGTTCTGGGAAACCAGCCATAGCCAATTCCTCGCGTGCAACCCCATCGGGTAGACCAGTCCTATTCAGAACTTCTCGCCATTCTGCAGGTTGCATTAGTGCGGGTCTAAGAGCTTTCATTGAGAGTTGAGTAGCTTTGGCAGAGGGTCCTGCAGAAGTTGACCCGATAGCCCCTTGCACAACTGAGGTAACAATCATAGCAAGAACACCGATACCAATTAGACCCAAGCTAATCTGCCCATCTGGCGTTAAGGTCTTAACGGTCGGTCCCAAAAACGGATCATTTTCTAGTTGTTGCATGATAGGCTCAACTTGCTCAAAAGCCTCGTCCCATGCACCAACACTGAACAATTTCATGAGACCTTGTAATGGTCCAAAGAATCCGCCCAGTGCGTCACCCAAACCGGTCCCAAGCGATGGCCCTAGTGCCTCAAGTGTACTCGGTAACGTGTCCCTCAACGTTGTTGCAACGTCAAGAGCTTTTGTTACAGGTACAGCAATCGACGCGTCCAGCGCAGTAATAGCTGTTGAAATTCCCGTGCCGATTTTGTTTGCAATAGCCTCGGCGTCTTGTTCAATTTCTGCAACCTGTTCTCTCACCACCTCAGCAATGGATTGTGCAATGCCAAGTTGTCCCTGTGCGGTGAGTTCAAGTTCGTTCTGTAGTTCTGTACGGATTCGCGATTCAGTAGCGTTTAGGGTTAGATCAACCTCACGGGTTACGTTCGTAATTTCGTTGAGAATTGCCTCATCAATTCCCGCTGTAATAGCATTGTTAGCCTCTGTTTGCTCGTTAATGAATCCAATGATCTTTGCGTCAAGGCCCGCGTTCACGTCTGCCAGCGCGTCTAGCCGCTCAAACAAACGCAAATTGACCGAATTAACAACACTCTCAAGAGTGTCAATTCGCTCTGTTACCTCGGTTTGAAATGCGCCTGTCAATGCTGTATCAACGAAACTAGCAAGCTCGGAAAGCTCGTTAATCTCAGCTAATGCAGCTTGCATGTCAAATTCAGGACTCATGAGGTGTACCTCGCCACCGGTCAATGTGCTCGTCAAATCGCTCTGCGAGCGTATCCACAGAGCGCGCAAGCATCCTGATTTCACGCCACAACACAAAGAACACGAGCACGCCTATACCCGCGTCTTTGAGTTGGTCAATTGCCCATTCTGGCATGACGTTTATTCAGGAAAAAACGAGGCTTTGATTGCGTTGAGCTTGGATACCGATTCGTCCAGTTTTGATTCGGCGTCTGCAACGTCAATCCCTGCGGTCTTGGCGCGTGCAATGTTAGGTTTGAGCACCTTTGCACGCTCCAACGCGTCATTGATAACTTGCTTGTCGTCGTTGTCTAGGAAATCCATTGTCATGGTGATACCCCTTCTGTGAGCGGACTATTCTGAGTTGCTTTTCGCTGCCTCTTGCGCGTCTTTGAACGCCTGTATAACCTCAGGGGTGTGTACAGCGTTCATGACGTCTGCAACACGCTTGTTTTGCGTTGAAGAGAGTTGTCCAGGTGAGACAACGTGACGATGATATGTGCGTGAAATCTCCAGATCATCACGCATAATAACCGTATCAGTGCGGACTTGGATTTGTCCGTCGCGTAGTATGGTAATATTGCCAATTTCCGAATGTTCTGAAAGTGCCATATTTACCTCTTAACTATCGGTTTCAAAGTGTCCGCTGAAACGTAAATTCATGTCCGCTGACAATTCAGTTAGCGTAACTACGGTCACACCGGTCGTAGCATCCCATACACGCAGCGTTGCATATGATGTATTAGGAATAATGATTCCAGTTATGGAGTCCCCCGCTGTTCCAAGAGCAAGACCTTCTGCACCCTCAAATACTAAACTGTTAAACGCTTGGGAAACATTGATTGCTGTAAATGGCAACCCGACAAGTTCACCACCATTTCCAACAGTTAATGTGCCCAATGAGGTGGATTTAAAAGACCCACTAAAAAAGACACGATTACCAATCTTGGTGTATCTGCCCACCTGGTGGTTGTAAGATTGCCCCTCACCGCTCCCATCGAGTGATGCGTCAGCTATCCCAGGCGTCCACGTTCCCTCCTCATAGTCATCAAGAGTGTTCACATCCGCAGAGGGGTCTTGCGTGTCTGCAAAATTAACTTCTGTTATGTTTGCTAGCGTTGTTCCCGTATGAGATGACAAAGCATGAGATTCGGCGTGATGATCGTTACTCCCAACCCCATCAATTTGAGCATGGTCTATTGCTCCCTCACGTATTTTCATCGTTAATGTTCCCTTTATAGGGTTAGCCGCCTAGTGCTATTTGTTCCTGTGTATAACAGGCACTAGCACCACTCACAGCAATACCGAACCAATCGCGCGAAACAAGGTGATAATCTTCTTCCCACTCAAAGAAAATCGTACCACCGCTTGGACCAATTCTGAACCCTTTTGTGGTTGCGACATCCTCGCCTGGAAGAATGAATATCGCCGTTGCACCGAGGTTTGTGAATGAGAACGCTAACCTGTTCGGATTATTTGGAAGAAACCGCGTTAAAGTGGTTTCGATTTGAGTAACGAGGGGGTCTTCCTCAGGTGAGGTTAAAGCCCCTAATTTCTGTTCAATGAGCCTATCAAGAATGCTCATGTAACGCCCCTTTCGGGTGAGGCAAACCCGCCCATTTGCTACAAGTTATGGGCGGGTTTTGAGTGAGGGGTTTAACCGACCTTGATAAGGTCGATATCGTAGGTTTGTGCAGTGTCGGCGGCGTCACACAAAACCTCAATATCAGGGGGTGTGGTTTGTGAGAACTCACCCCAAATGCCCATTCCACCATTCCGGAACATCGGATGGTCTGTGGTTTGCTGGGCGTCGCCTCCAATGCACCCTGGACGCCACAACCCAGGCTTGAATACGAATCGTGCAGCAATCATGGTAGCTCCGACCGCTCGGAGCCCCACCACTTGATAGCGACCCTCTGGGAGCACGTCCGCAAAGGTCAACACCGTAGTTGACCAAACCCGCGCTGTTGCTGTGGTGGCCGAGGTTGCCCGCACATTGATGATTTCCCCGTTTGGCGGCGTGGGGGAGCCATCCCCCAAGAGAACCATAACCCACTGGTCAGCAGCAGCTGAGGTATTGGTGTCAATCACAGCCTGAAGTATCTCATCGACCGTGAGGATACGAGGATTGCGCCTCATATCCATGACGGCTGGCGGGTCACTTGGCTCGGCGTCAGAGTCAGCTAAATGGTTGACTGGTGAGACCACCAATCGGTTGATGTTTCGGAGCGTGGGCGACTCCAACCGAGCCAACCCCGCACCACCTGCTCCCAACCCCGCAAAAACGCCGAGGATTTGGTTTAATTCTGGCACGCGCAAGTTATCGCCTTGAGCGAACAAATGCGCGTCAGGTAATGCGGTGAGATTAACGACAGCACCACCAGCATCAATATCCTCAAGGAATCCTGCAAGAGTAAAAGACATGGTCACTCCTTTCATTTGGGTATCGCAAAAGGCTTGGAATTAGGGTTGTGTTTGAAACCCGCTCAGTGATTACCCTGAGCGTTCAAACTTGGCTGACTCTCGCATATAGTGTACAGCGCGATTGATGCGGTCTTCAGCTGTTGCGTTGGGCATAGCTTCAATCTCGTTCTGGATGCGTTCCAGGAACGGGAAAAACTCAGCGTAGAAATCCTGGATTTTCCCCTGTGACGCCGCAACGCCAGCTGCGATGCGGGGAACGCCTTTTTCGAGCGTGGCTTTCTTCCATTCAGCCAACGAAACGCCCGACACTCGACGCGCCCATTTCCCGCTGTTGACGGCTTCCATCAAAGAAGCAATCATTTTATCCTGATTGGCGGCGGCTTTGACCCCTGGCGCCTCTGTGACCCTGTTCACCCCTGCAGTGATATCAGCTGTTGATTGCCCAAGACGCCTCACGAGCTTCTCAGCGGCTGCTTGCGGTGTTACCTTAACCATCGTATCCCCTTTCTCATTTTAGGCCCTACACGAGCAATAAAGACAAGGGTAGGGGTGAACCGAAAGACGGTTGTCACCAACTATAATTCACCCCCGCCTCTGTAAGCGGGTATCACCGCTCGTAATAAGTCTACGTCCTAGTATTACGTTTGACTAGATATAGGGGTACGCGCCATTGGAGAACGCAGGCGTGGGAAACGCATACATTTATGAAACTGAGCAGAACTTGCCCGAAGTTTGGTCGCTGGGCCTCCCCC
>NZER01000199.1 GCA_002690445.1 Candidatus Pacearchaeota archaeon | reverse complement strand
CCAAAAGGCACTCACTAACGTAGCCGTCTTACCTGCACCAGGCCCGCCGTATAATAATGTAGAGTACTTAGGGTCATAGTTCATAGTATCTCCCAACGAGCTAACGCCAATCCTGTCTGTGCATTATGACCTCTATCAACATCGAACCCATACTTATCGAACGAACTAATAGGAGCTTTATAACTCTTGTTCGTATCGGACGCATGTATAATAACATGCTCCGTCTTAGTCCTACGTAACTTCCGTAAGATGGCGTTATCGATACACCACGCAGGCGGTATGCGCAACATCTGCTCTGCTTCTATGACATGCCGAACGTATGTATTGACTGCTACTTCGCCCGTCTTTACACCATCCTGTCTATATATATTCATACTTCACCAGCTTCATTTAAAGTCTAACCATTATAGCACAATCCCTTTCAAATGTCAAGGTCTTATGCCGCACATGCAGATTCATTGGGCATACCCCTATGACACTCGTGCCCCTCACATATGCACCCGCAGAATCCGTCGTATGCGCACGGGCATTTAGGCAACGATGACTTACGCAATACACTACCAAACCAACGACCTGCTCCACTCATATATATAGGCCCGGTACTCTGAAACTTATCCCCTAACTCAGCTATATAACTAGCCATGTTACTAACTAAACCTGTAGGACTATTGTATTCAAAGTGTCGTGTCCTACTTATGAGGCTCTCTGACATGGTACTCCTCCTCAATAATGCCTGTGTAATCCGCGCCTGTAACGATAGCAGAGCAAAGCTCTTTAAAGTCGCACCAGTCGCATATTCGTCCATAGTGCGGGTTGTCGAATCCTTCATCCGTTATCTCACTTGCATACTTTAGTATCTCACTTTCTGCCTGAGTATATGCCTTCAACGTGAACGGCCAACTGGCGGACATAGGTGCAGGCCCCGTACCCTGCGTTGGGAAGCAAAGATACCTATACTTCACCAGCTTATCAGGATACATCTGATGCAATATGGCAGCATAGAATCTAATCTGCGGCGTCCATAGCATGAATGTAAGAGGGTCAGTCTGCGTAGTCTTGAAGTCTACTAACTCTACGAAGTCATCAGATACACGGAATACATCAGGTCGGCCTCTCAAACAAACGTTCCACTCTAAGTATGGAAAGTCGGGAGTCTCACTTGGATTACCGAAGTATCCTTCAATATCATACTCAAGATACCAGTTCTCCACCCATACCCAGTCGGGCACCTTGGTCAACGCCCTTCGCACACCAGGCGTATACTTCTCAATCCTTTTATCGTCACCCTTGAAGTCAGCGTCGAGAGACTCGAAGATAAGAGCTTCAACATCTGCCTTATTCGGCGGCTGCCCCATGTTATTCCTGCAATGCTGCTCCAACACGTAATGAACAGCGTTGCCTGATACCGCTTGCCACCCGCTGCCCGTAGCATTAGGCCGCAAGCGTTCCCTATATTTAAAGTGATGCTGCCTTGGGCAGTCACGATTAGTCGTCAGTTCGCTGACGCTTATTGTTCTCATTAGGACATCGCCTCATTCCTTCTCTTAATCAACTTCTTCGATACCTTCAACGCCTGCCACTCCTTATCACTAGCATTCAGCGCCGCCTTTGTACTCCCGAAGTGGTCGTGCAAACGCACCGCCGTAACGGAACCAAGCTGCTTAAGCCCCGTAAGAAACCATCCCTTATCAGACTTCTTCAACTTCTTCTTATCCGTACCTGCGATAGCAGCTAAGGGGGCCTTCTTATCCGTGAGGAACTCGGCGTACTTCGCCAATTGTTTAACGATATCGTCATGGTCTTGGCTCGCCGGTAAGATAATGACACCCAACGCTTGCAGCCTCACCAGGTCATTCCATAAACTCTGGAACTCCATGCTACAACCCATGTAATCTGGTAGGCCACGCACCATGAGACACGCAATGTCACACTCGTTTAATAGGGCGCGCATCTGCCGAGCCAACCTGCGCTTCTTCTGACTATCAATCAAGTCTTGCGGCAGCTTACTCTCAATACCTATGACCTTCCCCGCGGCGCACATAACCATATCCACACGCAGAGGCATAGTAGGATGACGCTTAATACCAGCAGCAGTTGCATACTTCAACTCATCCTTATCTACATGAAGTGCTGTCTTAGGACCTAAGACTTTGTTTTTGTACCAGACTTCTTTGCCTTTAATTGTGAACATTCAAACTCTTCTCTTAGTTTCTCATTAGCTTCACGTATTGCTGGGCGCGGGTCATCGATTACCTTGAAGCCAGGAAATTCGCTATTACTAGGGATAAGATATAGAACGATTTGCTTCCAACTCGACTGTATACATCGGTTGACTGGCCCGTTAAACCCAACATAAGCCTCTTGTATGAAGTCCTGCGTCGTCATCTTCGTTACGATTTTCGTCGCCTTTTGCCTATGTTCGGGGCAATAGTACCGCATCACTGGCTTCTCGTAAGCCGCTTCATACTCCACACGTTGCATTGAATCCTTATCAACAACGTGCCGACATTCGTAACATACCTCTGTCTTATTCCTGAACCACATTATTCCTCCTTATTCTCTGCCTCATTGCGTTACATTGTTGACAGTACGTCTTGTCATTTACATCGCGGGAAAGAATACCACCACATCTACGACATATGGTTGCTTTTTGTCTAGGCGGGCGAGTTCTGACTCCGAGATGCGAAACCGTAAGACACCCTCGCGTGGAGCAAACTTCGTTAACTGTACTCCTTGGGGGCAACTCACCATTGGCGGCTTCCCACACGCAGCGCTGCATCCATAATGTCCACGAAGGTCTACCGAAATACTTGCGACCCTTCCACCCTGTGCATCCATCCTCCATCTCCACGAAATACTTAAGACTTTCTTTTGGAATCATCGAACCATTATATCATCTTTCGATTTTAATGTCAACCTCTTACATCACCCCACCTACGATAATACTCCCCATTGGGTCCCACTTCCAAAGAAGTATCTCATGTAACTCGCTCCGCGCAATGAACCAGATGCGATTCATAGCGATGGATGAGATACGTATAGCAGTTTCAAAGTCTGGTATTAAGAATATCCCTGTCATTCGGGCCACCTCACACCGGGCATCTGATTGACGGCTTGCCAGAGGGCTTGGAAGAAAGCTAGTTCCATACCATTCTCATCATGGGTTCCCGCAAACGCTTCCTTGACGAGTCGCATTAGACGACTGCGTAACTGCGTAGATGCAAAACCCCAATCAGATTGATATGCTACCCGCCACCACACCCAGCCGTCCTCAACCGCTATCTGGCCTTGACCTTTGCAGCTTGGATGAGGGATATACGTGGGCGGCGATGCATCGTCAACGCCCCGACTACGGTCTAACATGGTGCCATTGCCACACCAGCAATCCTCTCGCACGCCGTCGAGAACGTAGACACGGCCAGTATTACGGCAAGCACATTGCGCCTCAAAGCCATCAGGCAATTCATCCTCACGGTGATATTCACACGGCTTAGTCGCCCAAGCCAACTGTTCACGTAATCCACTTATGGTACGTTCTAGGTTTTCAAGTACTTCGCCCATTTCACTAACAACTCCGCTTGTTCTCTACTTTCCACGGCCTTACTGCAGTACTTATCCCTAATCAGATTGAAAGCCTCAAGGGTATCCATGCCCATGCTAATCATCAACGCCACGGCATACGTACCAGTCCTGCCATGCCCGCCGACACACGCAATCTCTAACCGTTCTTTCTTCTCAAGTCGTGCCTTTGCCCATTCTATACACGGCTCCAAAAGGTCGATACTTATCGCACCCATGTCAGGCCAGTCAATAAACAAACTAGGCCAACTGGCAGTACCTAGGTCAAAACCATCCGTACTAGCAGCGGCACCCTTGAACCAGTTACTCGCAAGATACACACCCGCATCAGGCCATGCAGACAATGCCTTCTCCTTAGTGTGACTACTGCCCGTCAGATAAACTTCATAACCTTCAAACTTAAAAGGCTGCAAGTGGTGCCCGCAACCTTTATACCCAGTCGGTGCTACATAAGGCTTTGTACTCGTCGCTGCTGGTGTAGTAGCTGGCGTGTTTGGCGTTGGTGCTTTGTACCCACCAATGGGCTTATTATCCGGCCAACTCGTGGTCTGTTTTACCTCTTTATCCTCATCTTTCAGCGTCATATTACCCTCCAATTCATTAGTATAAACTTCAATCCCTTCGAATGCAATGACACAATCGTGGCACGCCAAGCCCCTTACGCCAAACAGTACCCGTTCGGCGCTCCCCTCTTCATCCACATCGAACATCTCCAGACACCCGACACACTTAACCTCCTGCAACATGTAATGCCCCCTCGTCAGCATCAATTACCATATCCTGTCCCACGAATGCTTTAACAATCTCCCCCGCGCCGATGACACACGGCTTACCCAACTCCCTAGCAACAATGGCGGCATGACACGTCTGCCCGCCTATCATCGTCGCCATCCCCTTACTCAATATCATCTCATTAATCATCTTCGGGTCGGTCATACGAGTCAACAGTATATCCCCTTCCTGAAACTCACCCGTACTCTCCTTCTCATCGTGCGCGCCGTGTACCCATCGGCCAAACCCCTCAACTCTACCCTTGTACGCCGTCTTACCCTCTCCCTTAATGTTCCACTGAACACCCGTAATAGGCCGAGCTTGAAGAATGTGAAAGGCTCCCCACTTATCCAATGCCCACTCAATATCCAGCGGCCCTTCGTTAAACTTATCGGCAATCTTATCCCCTAGATACACCAACTCCGACCCGTTCCACTCAAGGGGATGCTTAATCTCCACCTCAAACTGACCATTACTCTTTACTCTCACCCTCCCATCAGGATTCACACTACCACCAACTAACTTATCCCCTAACCCTTCAACATACTCAATCAACTTAGTTCCGTACTCCCCCGTCGTCGGGTCACTGGTGAACATGACTCCAGATATACGCGGGCTAATCATCTTCTGAATGATGACGCCCATCTGCGTAACGGGCGCATCGTGCGCCTTCTGATAATCGAGTGAATCATTGACACTATTCCGCACCTTATCAATCGCCTTCCATATATTATACGGATTACATAACACATCCAACACAGTATCATGCTGCCCTGCAAAGGACGTATCCTTCCCGTCTTCCCCCAGTGCCGACGACCTGACCGCCATCATCATCCCTCGATAAGCCATCAACCTTCTCGTCAACCCCGAACACCTAACATCCTCGGGAGTAAGAGCGAAGCCCGACGGCACACGACACCCCATCTGCATCAATCTCCCTAAGTTATACGCCTTTGCTCCATACTCCAATGATGTTATCCATGATAAATGATTCATCTCTTACTCCTATAGAACTTACGAATACCCGGACTTGCTGCTGCTAGTACACTCTCAATCGCTCCATTAAGGTTCGCCTCTAAAACATGCTTTACCTGATTAGACCACACCTTATTGAAATACGTCCCGCCATTATGCTCCAAGCCCCAGCAGAAGTCAACAAACATCAACGGCGTAATAGTCCCATCAAGGAATATCCTCAACATATCTGCTATATTCGCCCACTTAGGCCCGCCTACTCCACTACTTTCAAACGTATTGAATGCATCAGCCGCCCACTGGAGAGCATCAGGATGTATAGCTCTGAACTCCCTCCACTTATCCCAATACTCGTGCCTTGTTGACATCTCCCCTTCTTTAGCATAAAATATCTCCCATAATTCGGGGGCTATGACATCCTTCCTACTCCTCGCCCTATCTTTGATATACCTTAACTCACCGCCCAATATCATATCAGTGTAACTAGCAAACTGGTCAACGAGTCCGTATAATAGCGGCTCAAAGTGCCCTTCATCTTCCTCACTTAACGACAACTCATATAAAAGGTAGAAGTCGGCGGCCAACTGACTCAAATCTAATGTCTGGTCGATGCCCCATGAAGCGATGACCTCATCACGCCTGTCTATCCGAGCTTGCTTCACCTTTGCTTTGTCGCTCATATATTCGGTGTAAGCATCTTGCTGCATCTGCTTAGGCGTCTTAGGTGGTGGACTATCAGCATAAACCCATGTGATATCAGCATTCTCACTCACGTTCGTAGCTGAGTATGTCGTGGTAAATGTAACGTTATATGTATTTGCCATAATGTGTGGAGTTTCTGAGGGTATATATAATAGTAATGTCTGTTCGGAATCTTATATTAACTCATCGCTACTAGTTTAATATTCCGGTTAGAAGTCCCTATTATAATTACCGTCAGAAATTCTATACATCTCCCTTAAAAGATATCGCCTTGAGGCCTGCCGATATCTCAAGCTTCGCGTTCTCTAGTATATACTGCTCAATCCCATGACGAAATCCTGGGCATACATCTGGATGCGCAAGGACATCTTTAATGAATTGATAGCCTTGTGTCTTGTACTCATCTTTAGCGGGACCCTCTACGATTTCTAGTTTGATTGCTTTAGGAACGCCCCAACCTCCAGACGACGGATACTCTTTCATAACTTCAACTCCACTATGTTAGCCGTTGCTTCTAATGATACCTTGGCTTTCTCCTGGATATACTTCATAAAACCTTTCTGAAATCCAGGATAGTTCTTAATACAGCCGTGCTTAAGTAATACACCGGCTAAGGCAAATCCGTTCGTTTCTGCCTCTCCTTCGCTAGCCTTGTAGAAATCATCAGCTTCGGTGCTACCTATAAATGTCAACTTTAAGGTGCATCCCGACTCCAGCTTATACTCATGATTCAAGTCCATCATTCCCCCTTCAATCTATATACTTCCGGCCACTTGTGACTCTCGACCATGTCTCTATTCTTTAGCACCATCAACCCATCCGAGATAGTACTCACACTCTTGTTCAATCTCTCAGCCAACTCACTCTGCGTCGCCTCGCACACACTCAACGCAGCGAGTATCGCAGTCTGCGTCGCATTCACCTGGTCAATCCGATGAACAAACACCAGCGGATTAGGCTCGGCCAACACCAGCTTCCACTTGTCAATCTTACTCTCCAGGTTCCGCTGAATAGGACAGTCCAGTTTAACGAAATGCCTATCCTTTTCACCTGTCATCGTCCATAGCGCCCGGGGCCAGGCCTTGACGACAAAGCTCCCATAGTACGCCTCCGACCCCTCATCGACGTACCCGCCACCGTCCGCCTTCTGCGGCCTATGTGTATGATGTACCAGAATACTCGCGCAATCCAATTCATACTGACACCTATTAACCACCTTCACCAGTGCGCCCATCTGGTCATCTTCTTTCATGCTCCCACGCATCAACGCAAAGATAGGGTCAAAGATGATAAGTGAGGGACGTACTTCGTTCCCAAACGCCATAAGTTTAGCGAATCCTGCGTCGGTATTAAGTGGCTGTGTGGGAACAGGCCAATACCATAGTCTATTTGCTGGCACGGGCAAGACATCACCCATTGCCCTTCCCCTAGCTTGCAACTCATCAATGTCTCCCTCGGCAGCGACATATAAGACACGGTGTTCTCCTTCAATAGGCGCATACCCCAAGAACTTGTGATTACCAGCAATGGCACTCGCCAACTGCTGCACAAGTATACTCTTACCAGTCTTAGGGTCGGCGACTAGCATTATCTTATCGTTACCAGTGATGATACCCGGTATTAACTGCTTTCGTGTGATATCCATCGCCAAGAGTTCCGACGATTCATATAAACTATCCTCGCCGTTGCTAATCATTGAACAATAACCCCGGCTTCATCATCTTACCCCTTAACTCTTCCACCTTCTCAAAGAACACCACTTCCCACTCCCTCCTTCTCTCCTGCTCATCTCGACAGGTCAGGCAGCTACACATGCCTCTTAGCTGTTTATCTGTCGGGCCATAACATCTTGTCGCCCACTTTACAGCAGTAGCTATGGTTTCTTTATCTTCACCATCATAACTGCCCGACCTATCAAGTTTAATCATTCCGTTAGTTCCTCCAAGTCATCCTTCAACGATGACAATCTATTGTATATCACGTAGACATCGTTATGAAAGCCACCGTCCTCATCTAACTCTTCCAGTATCTCAGACAGTATCTCCGTCGCTCTATCTACATAACTTGCGGCCCTTTGCACCGCTTCTGCCGTTAGCACTACCAGTCCTTGAGCAAATCGCCGGGCGCTTCATCAGTAGGCGCATCCTCAGGCTTCTCAACCCTATTAAACGCTTCAATCCACTTCTTCGTCGCCTTTTCAGCAATACTCGTTAGCTCAAATACTTGCGCCACAGGGCTAAGGCCAGTAATCCTCCCGACTGTCTCATCGGTATCACAGCCTACGCCCTTGCACTTGCCGTCATTAAGCTCCTCAGTCCTAACGAATAGCCCGCACGATTTACACCGGCCATCCATCTTACTCAGTCTGTCAGCCAGCACTTTATGTGCCGACTGACTAACTTTCAAGATGAGGGCATCATTGGCAAGCGGCTCTTGTGCCAAGGTATTCCCTTCTTCGTCTATCACGATAAGGACTAGCATGTTAGCTTACCTTTGTCAGTCCACTGACGGGCATACGGCAGCCGTGACCCGATTGAACTAGGCCACCAGCGGCACCGCAACCTGCGGCTTGCGTAGCAAACTCGACGTATACTTGCGGCATCGAAGCGTCATCCCATCGTGAAGATGGGGTCTGTGCGACGACTTTGCCCTGCTCGCCAGGCCTATGACCATAGCGTTTGGGAATCGATACCCGCACGTAATCCCCTACTTGAAAGGGATTGTCGGCGACCGGCGGCTTCACCGCTATGAGATTGAACTCTTGCCCGTTGATGACCAAGCTGTCTATATCTCCGAACTCGCCATTGATGACAACGCTGCCATTACTATTCTGGTATTCCACGTATTTCCTCCTGTAACTTCTTTAAGTCTTCTCGTTTACCTGGATATGCCTCTTTAACCTTGGGGTAATGGGTACTCCAATCGCAGTCGCACACCTCCTTATTATCATGCACAAGCACCTTCTTAATGACATCGAAATGATGTTCTATCATATTATCATCCTTTTCCAGCTTTGTCAAGCTGTCGGTGGTACACGTGTACATCGTAATACTGTAGCTGATTTAACCTTTCAACGAGACCTTCAGCAATACTTACACTCCTATGCCTACCATGATGACACCCGATGCCTATGTGAATAGTATCTCGTTGTTGCGCGTCCATTATCATCACAAACCCGACGCCCATCGCCACAATAGTCTTAAACTCCGGTGCTTTGGCGGCTATCTCGGCTACATGCTGGTCAAGGCCGGTGTCCTTCATCCAGATGATGCCATTGCCCCGCAAGTCTAACGTCCTTGCATCGAGTACATAATCGTACGCATGGCACCTATCTTTTATGAAGCTGAATGATTCGATGTCTATTCTCATTATTTAGGTAATCTCCTATTAGTTACACGATTGGTGCAACTAGAGCAGGTGTGCATAACACATTTATGGCCTCCATTAAGCTCGAACACTCGCCCATTACCGGCCCCGAACGAGGATAATGCCACTCCGCAGGTAGTACACCATGCGGGAGACTCAAGAGTTATCGTTATTGTGTCCTTAACTTGCTTCTTTATGTAAACTTCGCCATCAATTGTAATCTCGTCTTTCATTATTCCTCCTCATAATTATCATACGCCCTATGATTCATCACTTCCTCAAGAGTCATTGGTAATTTAACCCCACAATGAGGACAATAATCATACCTTGGTTGCCAGTCGATTGTGCGGGCAGCATAAGCAATCGTTCCATACAGGTGATGCTGTGTGCCTCGCATATTACAATAATGGTCGATACCTCTAACGTGAAACAAACACATCATCGTAACAACTCCTTCGCAGTATAAAACTCTTCTTGCGCTTCACGCCAACTATCCACCTGCATCCGTTTTACCATGCTCGGCTTGCCACTCTCATCCCTAATATCATAAAGAGATAACTTCATGGCACCTTTGATGTTATTGCTGATTCGCGGCCTGCCACCTACTGTAACATTCCTACTGCCACACGAACTCTCAAGCTCAAGTTGGTAATACCCTCGCGAATATGACATCCTCGACCTGACTTGCATCCTCTTTGCGCCTCTCGGTGGCGCATTATCCCTCTTTGCGAAGAACTCACTTAATTCCATAACCACGAAACTCCTTTAGCCATTTGTCAATGTCCCGCTGAAGCTCACGACACAACTGCTTCAACGTCACAAGAAGTATTCCAGTACAAAGTGAATTGCCACGCCCTCAACAAGCATATGCCCTAATACAAGCGCGGCGATACCCTTACGACTTATGTTCTTGATGCCCTGACAGTGTTTACACATTATCGCTCCAATACTTCAACAATTACGTCATTCTCGTCGCAATAACCTTCTTCTTCGTTGGCCCACTCCCTTACCTGTTCGGCAACTCGCGTTAGTACTTCGACTAGGCCATCACCCTCAACAGTCTCCGATTTCCCGTATGTAATCCTTACCTTCATACCTATACCTCACAAACTCAAAATCGAAACTGTTTAAATACTATCATCTTTAAATAGCTTTGTCAAACCCTTACCTCGTCCCTGTGTAATCAGTGCACTCCGTATATGTTCTGCCAAGCTGATAATAAAGTTCTTATTCAGGCACATATTAGCCTCGTCAAGATGTTCATATATCATGAGACACCAAGGATTAGCTAACCAGTCTAATTCCTGTTCGCTTTCGTCCATGCTATCATCCCCCTTGCCAGCCAATCCGTATACGGCATAGTAAACTCCATGAACTCACTATCAGGCAATCCTGACGCTACAAACGCGTCATGAGCAGCCTTAAACACATCACTTTTTTCAGCAGGCGGCACCACGTTCTCAACAGGGTCAATCATCATAACTCCTTAATCAAACCAGCTATTTGTGGGTTGCTCGCTTTCGTTCTCTACCCAAAGTATTATCTTTAACATAATATACAGGAAGCCGCCGAGGATAATAGCACCTAGAATCATCGCTACTTCAGTGCCTTTATCCCAAGTACCATTATTGAGGCGATTTTCACGACGCAGGCTCTTACCGGCGCGCCAACCCAAAAACCACCAAATCGCCAACCCTAATATGATATATAATCAGGTCATAGTTCACTTCCTATGTAACTATATGATAGATACCAAATGCGTAGGCTCCTAATACGCTAATACACACTAAGATTATTACAAGACCAACAATATGCAGAAGCATTAGATTACTCCTTTATACTCCATGTACATCTCCGCGCCCTTATTACTAACAACAATCGGCGTCCTTACACACCTACAAGGCTTATTATGACTAGGCATGTACCTATCATTCTTATTTACCCACCTATCAACGCCGCAATTGGGGCAGTGTAAGTACACCTGCTTCACATACTGCCTGGTAGGATGCCGCCTTATCTCACCTACTACTGGCATCTACGTCCACCTCGTCAACAATCTCACCAGTCTCACTTTCATACACATAGACACCAATCTTATAGTCATGATACGCATGATTCTCGGCGGCTGACTTACTATCATACACGCCAGCAATCGCAGCAGGGTCGCCCGTCACTACATATACTAGCATCAGTATCTCTTACCCTCCTTATCCGCTCTCTGCTCCCAATACTTACTCAGTTCACTCTCATCAACCCGCTCCCAAAAGGCATCTTGGCACATTACGTGCAGCAATTCGCGCGCCTCGGTGAATATAACCTCTTCACCATTCACCAACTCATCATCAATGAGCGCAGGCTCGTCACAGCCAAGACACAGTTCTTCCCATGAGCAACCGTCACCGCACTTGGCGCACTTATCCTGAAACACATCGTCGGTCTGTTCAATACCGCAACATCTGCTAATCTTCATCACATCACCTAATTACGTGGCACACATGAACTACTACCTCGGCAGATAAGTTCATCAAGTGCGTCATATGCCTTATGTACTAACTCCATAGCTTCGCCCTGCTCTTCATCACCAACATATAGGTCATTCGCCAACTCATACATGACCTTTAGCTGTTGCCTTATGACATTAGCTTGCTGTATTACCTCTAGCGTTGTCCTAATTGCTGTTATCATCTACCTCTCCCAATGCTACAATCTCACTCAGCGCGTCATACGCATCCTTAATAAGCGCATAAACGTCACCATCGGCGCAATCAGTTGCGTCAATGATAGCACATATGCTCGCTAACTCGCGCCTTGTTGTATCAACTGAATCCTTTGCAAATTGTGTAAGATACATAATCCCTCCTTACTTAATAAGCTGATGTATACCCAATCCTACAAAGCTCCAGAAAACCACAGCTACCATCACAAAAAACAGGAACTTACTCGTATCCTCACTCACATGACCTCCAATTTCCAAGATACTAATACCTTATCAACCTTTCAAACCGTTGTCAATCCCTTACCTATCTCATAACATATGTGTTCTCGTACTCATCACGCCAGCCGATTCCATAATCATTACGTATATGACGTGTGCGACTTAGAGGATTGCGCCCTTGTTTAATCATGAACGCTCTTTCCTTATCGCCCATATGCTCGCCTCCAGGTAATATAATCTGCGCTTTACGCTCGCCCCGAGAAACCACTGTGAAATCAGTCTTGAGTGTCATCACGTAACCTCCAAAAACTAAGATGCTATTAGCATAGCAGCTTCAAAAAGCAATGTCAAAGGGTCAGCCATAACATAGCCAGGCTGCGACAAGGCCCCGCACGCGCTTCGCAATGAGCATAAAAAAAGCCCCCAAGCCATCCATCGTTATGACAGACGACTTGGGGGCATCAGCTAATTCAGGTAAGCAATGTTTCGAGTTCTAAGTTAGCGTTAAGCACGCTTTCTATAAACGGACGGGCACTCTCGACAATCTCAGTGTCGTTAAACACTTGAGAGTGTTGGAGAGTAATCTGCCCATTCGCAAAGAACAATGTGCGAAGTCCAGGCACCTCCTCCCACAACTTGTCAGCTAAGCGTTGTTGTGTTTCACTCAACGGGTGTTCGTCCACAAACGTTCCATAATCGCCTTTCCAAGACATCATGGCGAGCTTCTCGACCCTAAACGGATGTACAGCAATATGTATATTACCACGCTGTTCCGTTTGGTCTATGTACTTAACTTGATTGAAGTTTGTCATGTTACACCTTCTCGCATTTATGTTCTGTGCCCCAAGGCCACGGCTTACCACATACGCCATGTACCACGGTGCCAACCTCTTTGCGCAGGGCACCCTTAGGCACCCTACGCGTCTCAACCTGCTGATATGACTTGCTAATCCTTGCCATGCTGTACCTCCATTGGCATCGCACGAGGATGTAAGATACTCAACACCTGCTTAACAGACGCTGGTAGTTGAGTATAAACTTGGTAGTGGGTGGCAGGTTTACTACGTCTCTTCTTCTGTCCATGCCTTCCTGCTGGCTTCATGTTACACCTTCATCATGACATGCGTGGCGTTCTTTCCAAGGTGCTTAACCCAGGGGTTATTAACAACCCCGTCCTTCATGCTGTCAGGCCCGTTGTACGTGTGGAAGTTGCAACTAGTCCCATCACTGGGCTTGCAATAGTACCTCGCATTGAGCATACTCCTGCCTGCCTTCTCATTCTCCAGCTTCAACCTAGCGTACTCCTCCTCACGGGCATTCTGTGCAGCCTCCTTCGCTGCAACCTGCTCAGGCGTCGCCTCCACCTTCTGCTTCTTTGCAGCAGGCGTCTTGACAGCGGGTGCAGTCAGTGTATTCAACTTCTCAAGAACCGCCTTATTCGTCGCAGCCACATCTTGCAGCACCCCAGTCAAGATACCAAGTGCTTCCGCTGCATCACTGGGCTTGGGTTCCGGGGGCATCACAGTCTCCAACACCTTCTCGACCTTGGAATCCTTCTTAGCGTCTTCCATGCTACTAATACCTCTGCTGCTGGCCCTCTTCGTCCAGTCAGCACCTTTTCAAGGCTACCAGCTTTGGTTGGCCTTGTCAAGTCCTTGCTCGGCCACGTACTCATCGCGACCACACATCCAACCTTGTCGCCACACTAGATATTCCTCGAAAGCATGACTGTACCCATAATAGGGATTATCTAGTCGGCTATCACCACCCTCGTAGGCTCTAAACCCCTGGTCGAACAATTCACCGTGATGTTCTTGTGTTATACTCATTGCTGCGCCTCCTTATCGTACTCCAGATAACAATTATACTTCCCACACCTCATGCGACTCCATATGAGCACATGTTCGCCCGCAGGCGACGGAGAGCGGAGGAAATCGGATGCGTTCTCACACAATCTTCCTATCATCCGATTTCATTCGCGACCCAGATGTGCGACGAGAGAGCCATTTTACGATAGCATGAGATAATGCAGGTGGGAGGGAGTTTGAGGGAGGGCACGCCTTACTGGGACGTAGCCACCCCTCCCTCAACGCATCCTGGGAGACAGCCCGAAAGCTAGAGGCGTAGCGAACGAGCCGAACGGGCGAGTATCCATACGTAGTGTGGATTAGCCTGCTGGCGGGCAGGCGTATCAGCTAGCCTCGAAGCATTGAGGGTTGTGGAGCAGGTGCCACTAGTTGATGGTGGAACCCTAGTTGGTGGAATATAGCTACACTCCTCGCCCCAACTGATAATACAATAACTATAACGTTGGTAGGTTGCGTATCCACCAAAACCCCCACCTGTGGCGCGCAATCCGAGGCACGCGTTGAACGCGAGAGCCAACTGTCACCATGGTGACGCTGCATATCATGGTTATCAATAACCCCTGCTGCCTATGTAGGTATGCGCGCGTGGTCATGCGATTCGCTCAGAGGGCACGTCGAGCTTTGCTCGACAATCGTTTCCGCCGCCAAACGATTCAAGTGCCCTCTGTGGCGAACTCGCGACCACACGCCAAACAAGGCCCCATTGCGAAGTAAACCTTAGTACTAGGGTATCCTTCTCTTCACTTTTGAATAAAATGTAAACGGCTTTCGTAGTATATGGCGCAATGGGTGCGCGATTACGTAACTGTTTACGCGGTATGCGTTATGAGGATTTCAGTTAGTACGTTAATCCGTAGTGTAAGATGAGTTTGTTACGTATATCGTAAAAGACTTGACATTTCCTTGCGTATGTGGTATAATGACAGTGGAGGTTTATATGAGCGGTAAGAACGGCGGCGCGCGACCTGGCGCAGGTAGACCACGCAGTACGAAGAGTATTGAGCGTGATAATGCTACGGTTGCTAAGAAGCTGATTGGGGGCGCGCAAGCGGGCTGGGAAGTACTTGCGGATGAGTATCCGTCTATAGTTCGGCTTGCCGTTGAGATGGCCTTCGGTAAACATGACCCTGATAATAAGCCCGATAAGGCTATTATCAAAACATTGTTGGAATTGCTACCTAAGGTTGTGGGACCTGAGACGGATAATTCCGAGTCTCCCATAGCGCAGATTGTGAGGGAATTGATTGCCAATCGTACTGCCGACTAAAGAGACGAGTAACCCCCTTTGGACGAAGACTTATAAGAGTATTATCAGTCAGTTAACTTATGATGATAAGGCGCTGACATTGCCTCTTGACCTGTGGCCTGAGTGGGAAACAGTCTTTGAGTCGAACGCGCCGATAGTGCTACCTATTGGCGGCGAGGGTAGCGGTAAATCGTTTCATGGTGGGCTGTACGCCACATGCCACATGGTCTATGACCTTTCTATAGGTGGCAAGTTATACTGGGTAGTGGGCGCGGACTTTGAAGATGCAAGGAAGGACTTTGACTACATCTTGGAATTCCAACGGCAACTTGGGAACGTCGATTATGACAACTCAAGTCTTCCCTCTAAGCGCGACCAGCAATGCATACTGGCAACAAAGACGGGACAAACAGTTGTTACAATCTCTTCATATGACTTTACTAAAGTGGCTAGAGAAGAACCGCACGGAATCATTGGCGCAGAGGTTTCCCGTTGGTTCGGAGAGACGTTCGAGCGATGTGAAGGTCGTCTTCTAAGACAGTATCCTCATGCGTGGGGCTTCATGAGCGGAAGCTTTGAAACGTCAGATGGGTGGCTACCCGATTTACACAGATTTAGCGAGGGGCCAAATGAAAGAGGCGTTAGAAGCTTTAGCATACCTTCATGGGCTAATAGAGTCAAGTATCCCGGAGGGCGAGAGGACCCTGCGATTAAACGTGCAGAGGCGGGTAGAAGTCCTGAGAAGTTTCTTGAGCGATTTGGCGCTGTGCCAGTGCCATCAAAGCGGATGGTATGTCACACCTTCAGGCGGGCTTTGCACGTGGACTATAATCTCGAACTCGACCCTGAGTCGCCAGTTTACGTCGCAATCGACCCAGGCGGAATAGTATATGCCGTCCTCTTTGTACAGTTTACCAATGATGGCGAGGTACACATCTTAGATGAGATATATGTCCACAGATGGCCTCATAACGCCGTTGTCAATGAGTTCAAAGCGCGGCCCTTATCTAGTCTTGTGGAAGGTGGAGCGATAGACATTGCAAGCACCCAAGCGCAGAATGCCATGCCCTTGTCCCTCGACGCATGGTTCAACGACACAGGCCTGTCTTTGTGGACCGAGAAACATTCCGTTGACGATACAGTGGATAGACTCTTATGGGCATTGGCACCTAATCCGAATACCGGAAGGCCAAGACTGCGCATCAGCCCAAGATGTGAGGGCATTATTAGCGAGATGGGCGGCGGAAAGTCACCCGTGCCCGACGGAGGACCCTGGATGCGATATGAGACTAAGGCAGGATTAGGGCCTCCTATGCGGCATAATGACCACGCTAGTAAGGCATTGGGATATTTG
>NZER01000198.1 GCA_002690445.1 Candidatus Pacearchaeota archaeon | reverse complement strand
CTAGGATCAAGTCCTCCTATAGCATGAGACATAATATTTTATTCAATTGTTAAACACGAGTTGTGATGCCCTTCACACGAGTAGCGTGGTATGCCCTTACCAATAGAAGCAATTAAAATTCTAGCAACTTGTATGCCAATTACATGAAATCTTCCATGAACGAATCAACAGTAAAGAACCCTCCATCATCTTTTGACTTTGTTGACTTTGAGGTGGGTTCGCTTCGCATTCTGTCCTTCTTGTTTTGGGACTGTTTCTTAACCTTTTGCGTCAGTTCTTGCTGTTGTTTGGCCATTATCTGGTTGTTTATCCAGAGGTTTGTAGCTAACTCTGACATTGGGTGATTAGAGAATACCTTGGGTAGAACATCAATGAAGGTCTTTCGTAGCTTGTTTATCGAGGTTTTACCAAAGTTAGGTATGTCTATGATTTTCTTACCCATCTCCTTGTCTTCCAACCATTTAAACTGTTTGCGCTGCTCCTCTTCAAGCATCTGCACGGAGTCTTTGTAGTTAGTCGAGTGATTCTTCTGGATGGAGTATGCGCGTTGACTGAATGATTTACTCATACCCTGCGCCTCAGTCAGGGCAGCTTGCACATCAATCTCGGACTCTGATGTAGGTTGATACTCTTCCCGGCCCAACACAAGTTTGCCGCTTTTGTCGTAACCCTCAACAGAACGCCAACTCTCACCATTGCGAATGGATACAAGCTGCTTTTTCCAATGCTTTTGCTCTTGCGAGGCTTTGTCGTAGTCTGTGACTAGTTGTTGATATTCGGGGTTGAGTGAGTAGGCTTCCGGGTGTGAGAGTAAATCCTGCGTCTCTTCAGCAGATGACTTGTCGGCTTTTATCGACTGTAATTTCTTGGAAAAATGATCGTAGGCAGCATTGGACATTTGCTTGGCATACTGCTTATCCTCGTCATCGAAGCCTTCGTATGTACGGCCCTTTGGTTCATCATCCTCCTTTTCAGTCTTCAAGGGATCGCCAAGGACTTCTTCGGTAGTCAACTCATCAGCTTCTTCTTCCGAATCCTCTGTATCCTCTTTTTCATCGGACTCTTCCTCGGCCTCCTCTGTCTCCTCAACAACCTCCTCTGACTCTTCAGTCTCCTCAGTTGTTTCTTTTGTTTCTTCTGCTTCTTCTGCTTCTTCCGGTTCTTTTGGTTCTTCTTCCGGTTCTTCTGGCTTTTCCTCGACAGGCTTTATCGTGTCCAACTCATCAATCTCAAGTTGATCGCCAATGTCTATGTTGCCAAAATTAAACTCTTGATCGATTGCTTCCGCTGTTTTTGTATCTGTCTTTATCATTTATCGTTTGTATTATGTCGTCTACTGTCTTTATTTGCGCTGCCACTATACGAACGTCCATGTCTGCAACTGATCGTTTAGTAGCAAGATAACTAACATCTTTAACCAGCCGCTCCCGCTCCTGCCTGAGGAGCGATAGGAACACCTTGGTTGTTGGGTTGTCCACCCATTGCCCCCATGCCTGATCCTCCAGAGCCTCCTTGGTCGCCTCCAGAAAGGGCTTGGACTTGTTGTTGTATTGCTTGTAGTTGTTGTGCATAAGGTTGTGCTTCCTGTGTTAACTGACCTGTCTGTGGGTCAATTACAAGACTCTGAACAATTGCCGATAACTGCTGTAGAAGCTGTACTTTCGTCTGGTCTTCCCGCATCTGCTCAAGATACTTGGGTGCTTCATCAGGAAACAACATGGTCAACATGTCCTTCATGTATTCAACAGCCAAAGAACTGTTCTGCTGTATGACAGGCCAAACTTGTAACATCTTCTGTGCCTTCTCCTGTCGTTCAACAACATCAGTGTCACCAGCCGGTTTAATGTTGTATTGATGGTCAACAAAGTAAAGTAACGGGATTGTGGGATCAATCAAGTTATCCAAAACCCGTGATTGATATATTTCCCAGCATTTCTCGTAAACCTTCTTTATGGATATACTGAACAGAGAAACTTGTGTGGCCGACAGAAGTTGGGCCTCTGCCGATGCCGTCTGAATTTCGGTGGCTGTCTTGCGACTGTCCTGCCTGTTCATCGCAGCATAGTTCATCTGCGACTGTTCCTGCGAGTTTTGCGTCACAAGCGTCTGAATCGCAGATAGCATGGTTGAATTGGGCGGTGACAGTTGGAATTGACGGATGTTTGAGTCAATCAATGCTCCCGGCACAAACTGTACGCTAGTCTGCTCATTACTCTGATTCGGGTCATCGGTTTCCTTTGAGAAATAAAAGTTTGATGCACGACGATGCGCCGTCACAAACGATGACATCAAAGAACTAACGGCCTCCTGCGTGTGCCTGTCCAAATAGGCGCGACCCACACAATTCTTGATAGTCATGTCCTCCGCTATCATGTAATGGAATATAACATAAGGATAATCTGACTCATACACCTCACCAGCAGCATCTCGCTTACCCAAAAATAATGGGCGTGGCTTGCGCAACCAGTCGTTGCATCTGGCTACGCAAGACCACCCCACCTGAACTATACCATCTTCCCTAAACATGACCTTCTCAACCTTGAACAAAGATTCAGTTTGTTCATCAACTGGTTCCTCTCCGACCAATGACTCTACCTCTTTTTTACTAAACTCGCGGCTCTTTGTCATATCAATGAGTTGTTCGCGTGTGAAGTAATGCCGATGTACCAACATGCCACACGCTTGTATGTCCCGTGTGTCGTCGGGGAATGCAAAATCCTCGTAGTTTACCGATTCAATGGCGAAGTGTCCCGGTTTCGTGTCGTCAAACTGCACTTCAGCCACACAATAACCGTGTAGTTGCATACAGTCTATTGTGCGGAACAGAGGTACTTGCCAACCATCGTAGCGACAACGCTCAGTGAAATCCCGCTCAAGTGGCCCTGTGTTAAAGGCCGGGTCTGTTGAACTGGAGAATATGACAGTGCGCCGTGAGTTGACTATGTACGAAACATACTTGGCCTGCTCACGCCTAATGTTGCTGTCAATTATGTGCGTTGGAATGTAGATTTCATCTGGAGCCAAATAGCCGTCTCGCCGCTCCAAATCCAAGTCAATGTTTAAACGCCGTTGCTGCCTCTGATCCTGTGCTGTCACATGCTGCTCATCACATAAAGAAGCGAGCTTGTGAATATTAGTTGAGGCGTCTTGATACTCCTTGTAATTGTTGTATTTCATCTTCTAACCAAGTGTTTGTTCTTTTACCGAAAACCGTGTTTCTACCAAAAGTTACTCGTGGCCTGTTTAACACCATCTGTTTGTGCTGGTGTTTCTTGGGCTTTTTGACGCCCAACCTTTTCGGCTTCCTACCACGATAGTCAGCGAAGGCAAGTACAAAAGCATCAGCGCGATCAGGTGAAACATGACCTTTTGACCGTGCCTGCTTCTTGCTCTCCAACTGTAGCTTGTTCTGTGGTGTGACCAAGAAATAACGGGAGGCCAATTGCTTGCGCAGTTTGGTTTCTCTTGGGACTATTATATCACCATACTCTATGAGTTTGGCCACACTAAACCAAAGTTCCGCACCGCGATTTAAGTAGGCAAGGCCGTTGTACGGTTTGGCCTGATTCAAGACATACTTGATTTCCCAGTTGACCCGTAACTGGTCTAGAATGGGTTTGCCTAACCCACCAGCATCACCGTAAATAACGGACTCCTCCAACTTATACTTCCTAAACAAGAATTCAAGGTGATCGACCAAGGCCACCGTGTCCCTGAAATTGAAGGCTTCAACAGCCAACGTCTTGTTGCCATTGCGAACAACAAGAACCTGTTCGTCACCGCCAGCCGATAAATCCAGACCAGCCGTGTTCTTCTCTTCTTCAACATGTTCAATGTCGATCTTGTCCAACTCAACCAGTTTTTGATGGTTGATTACCACCTGTTCGTCCATGCCACCGAACTCGGCCATTATCATGGATTTGTATAAGGCCGATGTTTCACCATAGGATTCACGGATTTCCTCTATGTAATCCCTAGATAAATGTGGACAATCAAAGGCTGTTACGTGATACTGTTTCCAGTTTCCTCCAGTGCAAATGTTGTAAAAATGCCCCGAAGGCGGGCCGGGACTAGAGACATCAACACGCTTCGTAAATCCCGTGCAACGGGCTAACGCCGTGAAAATATCATCTGGAACCGACTTCGCCTCCGAGACAAAGATAGCCAACTCACCATTCTGAACAACCGGATGCCACCCCTCCGCTCTCCCCGGTTCATCCGTTACAAACAATTCAATAGTGGAATTATTGACCAAGTTTGTGTAGTGCCGGTAATTCATCTTCCAAACCTGTGTACCAAACAGCTTGTTGACGGATGTCATTAGTTGCCTGATATACTTGTCTGTCTGACGATCTAGCTGATTACCCGATGCTGTTGTCACAATGGCGACTGCGTTGGCCGAAGTCATGCAAGTCCACAAGGCGCAGGGCGCTATGACAAACTGATCCTTGCCTGAACCGTTGGCCGCTCGAACCGCCGCCTTGTATGGCTTGTTTGCCGATGATGGCTTGCCGTAGTCGCGTAGAATTTCACCCTGCCACGGGTGTAGCTTGAGTGTTCCCTCCAAAATGTCATCATCAATGATGGTCAACATCTCGTAAGGATCAGTGAATTCTATGCTATCGTTTTTCGCCATAATAACGCTCGGCGTGACCTTCATCCACCAACATACTATTTAAGTTGATGTCGTTTGCATATAAAACACCAAGAACTCGTCCATACTTACCCTTCTTATCCAGTCGAGTCTTGATTACACATTTGTTCTTGCTCTCGCTCAACATACACTTAAGCCGCGCTTTAGCGGCCAACCCCGCCTTCTTCTCAATCAAATCGCGTGTCCGGCACTCTGGCGTGTTAATGCCGAAGAGACGAACTCGCTGCTTGGAGTGCATGTCAAAGCCCAAGTCAACAAAGGCATCAACGGTATCCCCATCCACCACACGAACAATCTCAGCTTGGTAGTGGAATAACTTGTTCTTTTGTTTCATCAGTCAAACCAATCAGTAAGCCTGTCTTTCACCAACAGGTCTTCTGGATTGTCCTCGGCCCTTTTCTTGGCCACACGCAATTGGTTTGGCGTGAACAAGTAGGGTGTCTCATTGTCTCCACGGCTGTCCTCCAAGTAGGTGAAAACGTACTTGGTGACTGAACCGAATTTTCTGTTCTTGTTTTGTACGGCAAATAGCCGACCATTTTTTACTCTTAATCTATCGTGTATCATACTTCTATTGCTTTTTTCATTATTTCACGCGCTTTCTCAAGTCGCACGTTGAAATCTGCTATGTTCACCTCAGTCTTGCCTTGTGGTTGCTTGAGGCCTTGGCGCTGGTCGAGAACGTAGAACGCAGCCTTCAATGCTGCGTTGTCGGCAGTACCGACATGGAGAGCCGACCTGACAACATCCAAAGCCGTGTCCTCCAACTCCGTAAACTTCTCGGACAACGGCAAGTCAGTCTTGCGGTTGCTCAGGATCAACTCGACATTCTCCTTCGCATAACCAAGGTCTTCCACAATCTCATCAACCGTGAAACCCTCCTTCGCCAAGTTCAATATTTGCTGACTACTCATGGCCCCGGCTCCCACTCACGCCATTCACCACGTTCACCCGTCTCTGCACTGTTATACCTGTATCTATATCCCCAACCATCACCTTTTGGGTATGATTCAGTCTCTAACATAAACATCTCATTCCCTATGAATTGATAGTCGTTATCGTACATAGGCTTGTATATTGTTGGCTGAAGACCGGCCTGATCTGACCAGTTGAATATCTCCTCCTTACCCTCCTTACCTCCAGCTGGAGTCCAGTCTACATTAACGTCGGGCGTTACGTTACCAACATATTCTGGATTATTCTCGTAATATTGCGGGTGACCCGGTATATTGGATTGTGGTAAATTCCGATTGTACTTCAGATCAAATTGCTGCGTTCTTTCGTTCCACTGATACGTTTGAGTTGCCTCTATTGCTGACCATGTTGATCTGTCAGATTCGTCTGCCCACTGATTGCCAACAGTTAATCCTAGTTCTTTTTGATAATCTGATCTGAAATCATGTGGGCCTGTTGGTTCAGTTGGGCCTGTTGGGTCTGGGTCTGGTTGTTTGAAGTGTAAATCTAGCTCTATCTCATTCATGCGTATTTCATGATCGGATTGCTCTCTTCCTGCATCTAGATCATCTTTACCGCGATCTGGGAATTCTATTAGACGATCTTCTATTCTGTCCAACCTCTCCATGTCTGCCGGATTATTGTAATCCAGTATTTGCCCATACTCGTCTACTGGAACTCTGGCCATTACTGAGTAGGTTGCGTATGGATCAACTGGGTCTTCTGCTGGTGTGATGCCTTGTTCTTTTAGTTCTTCTAGTGTTTCTGGTTTTATTTCTGGTAAGTCTTCTTCAACTTGCCTGATGTCTGGCCCTGCCTCAAGTTGCTCCTGCGTTAGTCGATCATCAATTGGTAATTCACCTTGCGGTTCTCCGAGCGGCCCAGCAATTGTCTTTGGTATCGCAACATCTTCAATCCTTGGCGCTGGTAAAACTTTTGGTTCTGGTAGTTGGGTTGTTTCTGGTGGCGGATCGGGCTTTTGTTTAGGTTGATAATCACCTTTAATTTGAAATGGCTTTTTGTCGCCAGTTGGGACTTCACCCATTATTGCGTCTGCAAGTTCTGCAATTTCCGCTTCTAAGACTTCTGGCTGAATTTCAGGGCCAGCTGCTAGTTGTTCGTCGGTTAAACGATCATCCGGATCGGACGAAGGTGGTTGAGTGGCATGTGGAGTAATAGTTTTTGCGGTAGCTTGTCCAACTTCTGTGGGAATTTGCGTGTAACCACTTGTACCTGTTGGCCCTTGTATTATTGGCTCACGTTCTACTGGTACTTCTGCACGAATTGGCTGGGCTGTTGTGCCTATCGGTTGGGCCGGTTGTTCGCCGGTGACTTGCGCTGTTATCTGTGGCCCCGGTTTTGTGCCGATTGTCTCTGATATAAGCGGGTCGTGTGGTTGAAGATGGCGTTGTCCAGCAGATTCGAATTCTGGGTCTAGCTTTATTTTAATTCTGCGACTTGCTGGTGCTTTGAATGCGTCCTTTATGTTTACAAGATCATTAAGTTCTTCGGATATTGTGCCTCGCGTCTTATCACTTTTTGGTGTGCCACGCAATTTTTCTGCAAGTTTGCCTATGCTAATATCATAAACCTTTTGACCCGCCTGACCGGCAATCCAGAAGAGTCTGTGCATCGTGTCTTGGATTGGGTTGCCCTCTAGGTTGGGCTTGTCCATAAGCATACCATTCATACTAGCGCCGATTGTATCAGCCATCGTGCGTAATCCCGGTATTGCCCAGACTATTGGGCCATAAGTGTTAGCCATGCCTATCGTTGCTATTATGGTTGCCCAATGCAGATCACCATATTCTTGCATGACGATTGGATTTTTCTCCCCCGCAAAAACTTTTTTTAGTGTCTTGAGTATGTTGGGAAAGTGGGCTTGAGGTACTTCACCTGTTTTCGTGTCTGGCATCGTGGTTCTACCACCACCTGTCTCGTAAAGTGTGCCGCCAAATACACCGCCTCCCTCTTTAATAGCTGCTACAAATATCTCATAGCCTTTCTTGAACTTGTTGAAAAGTGCAGCTTCTTTGGGATTTCGCGGCTTGAAATCTGCGGCTGTTTTCCCCGCTATTGCATCGATCCATTTTTCACCCAGCGCAAGTCCATCAGTAGCAACTGCTTTTAAATCTTCTGTTGCTTTGTTTATTGCACCCGGTTTTTCGACGAATGTCTTGCTGGGATCATAGCCTTTAGCGTATTCTGTTGGTGATGGTTCAAATTCAACTAGGGGTTTTTCTAAACCAGCTGAACCTCGCGTTGTAAGCCTGTCTCCTTGACCGCCCGGAACAACAGCACCACGACTACTTGGCCCCTCACCTACTGCTCCACCTTGGTATGGTAGTGGACTATCAGTTGGTACACCCCAACCATAGCCTTTCGGTACTTCATTGTAGTTAACATCCCAATCAACTGGTGTGTAGTCTGTTTTCCAACCGTAGGGTTCAATTTTCGGATCATCGTAGTAATCCCAGTTTACGGGGGATTCTTTACTCAGATCGTCTGGATCAAAACCGGGAGCAGGTGAATCCGTAGGGCCAGTTGGATCGGTGTCGCCGGTATCAACCGGAACAGTCTCTTTGATGGACGGCGCAGGGGTGTCAACAAGTTTGGCCCACCACTCGCCTTCCGGCCTGATAAGTCGCGCCGGCGGCAGGCCCGATTCACGCTGTAAGAACTCAGCGTAACCACCCGGTATGTGCCTGATTAACGGGCCTTCAGCTACTTTAATCTTTGCCGTCTCTGCCATACGTCTGGATTAACATGAATGGCGTACCTAATCAAGGGCGTCTGTTCACAAATTTCTATGGAGCGTCGGCTCATGTTTATAGATGAGCAACTTGTGTGCCAATTTTTGGTTTGTAGTTAGTTTGTGAATTGACCTGTCAATTCACAAGTTAAGGTTTTTTGAGGTCATTTTGACAGAGATGTGCATAGTTCTGTTACAGCTCAACTTCTGGCCCCCCTCCCCTTCATTACCCCTCCCCCTCTAGGCACAAAAAATTGGCCCTCAAGTGAGGGCCAATAGTGCTACGATGATGAACCACGCAACAAGAAAGGCCGCGTGGCAGTACTTGTCGAGTTTATCCATTCTGATTATCTTTACCAAAGAAGAAAACCTCTAGTGCTTCTTCCGGGGAGGATTTGGTTGAGGCTTCGCAGTCTTTCGTTAAGGCTTGATGATACAAGGATATCTTGTGTTTAGCTTCTTCAAGTTCAAAGCATTGCTTTGTAAAAGCAATCCCCAAGTCTTTTACTTTGGTTTCCAAGTGTTCCTGTTCGGACAATAGGTTGGTTCGTTCCAGTTCCCACTCGCGCTTCTGACGGCGAAGTGAGTCCAATTCCTTCAGCATAATGGCTGAAGCCTCAACTAGTTTTGCTTTTTTAATCATAACAGTAGGCGGATACGATCCGCAAACCAAATACTGGCAGAAACCAGTATTTTGTCAACCATTTATTTTTTACTTTTTCGGTTGACAATTATTGGATGGTTGATACTCTGGCTTTGCCTTACGGCAAAACGTTATGATAAAAAATAAACAAAATGTAGTCGAGACGGCAATGGGTCTGATGGAAGAAGACATGGACACCATTGAGGGCGTTTGTATCAAGTGCGGTGAGATAACTCACGGAGTCGAGCCAGACGCAGAAAAGTACAAATGCGAGAGTTGTGAGACTAACACAGTCTACGGCGCGCAACAAATAGTATTACTATTTGGATAATTCCCCCGCTTGCGGGGAGTCATAACAGGGGGGGTGGCTTCGGCTGCTCCCCTTTTTTCTAATTCTTGTGTACTGTGCAACTCGTGCATCTTGTGCAACTCGCTTATAATGTAACTAACTAATTGTTTTCATTCGCTCTCGCGTATTAGCCAGTTACCGGCCAATAGAGCTTGGTTTGT
>NZER01000197.1 GCA_002690445.1 Candidatus Pacearchaeota archaeon | reverse complement strand
CGCCGCGTGTGTCCGATAAAACGCAAAATTTTTAATTTTTTAAAATTTGGAGATCATTAATTGGAAGTTTACAAAGAAGTTAAAAAGGATTTTGTTCGGTTTTGTGTAGTTTTTTTAATTTTATCATTAACAGTTAATTATTGTTCATCTAAAGATTCAACGGACGGCAAAAAAAGAAGTGGAATGAGTTTGCGAATTGATAATTTAACCGGTTGTCATTATTTAGAATCAAAAGAGGGTTATCTTATTTTACGGTTAGATAAAACGGGAAAGCACATTTGTAAAAAGGAGCTTAATTATGGACATGAAAGTTTTAATTGATGATAGCAACCCATGTAAACGGGCGGTCTTATCATCGGATAAAAAAAAGATTCTTGGATGGGAAACGATAATTACTAAGTTCCGGAAAAATATTTTTTCAGGATTTAAAGTTTTGGACGTTGATGTAAGAGGGGATGCGGAAAAGGTAAAAATTCCAGAGATTAAAAAACTTCCGCCAATATATTTTCAAATTTGCTACAGGAACAAAAATCCGAGAAGCAAAAGACAAAAGGGACGTTTTGAAATTGTCGGATGATGAACAGGAAGAATTTGACGAACGGGCGGCGATCATGGAATTTGACGGCGAGATGTATCGCGAAACGGCGGAGCATAAAGCATTAGAACGTATTTTGGAAAAACGAAATGCAAAAAGTAACAGAAGATAAAAGTGTTATTTGGACACCACACCCAGGATCACAAACCAATTTTTGTGAACGGACAGAAAACGAAGTGATGTATGGCGGCTCTGCTGGGCCTGGAAAATCAGAATGTCTTGTTATGCTCCCGACCAGGTATTTTGATTATCCTGATTTTAATTTCATAATTTTACGGCGTACATTTCCGCAGTTAGAGGAAATCATTGATCGGACCAGGAACATATATTCACGATATGGCGGTGTTTATAAATCTGGTGAACATCGTTGGTATTTCCCAAGCGGAGCGAAAGGGAAATTGGGACATATGCAACATGATACAGACCGGTACAATTACCAGGGCAAGGAATATCAATTCATTGGTTTTGATGAAGCGACACAATTCACGAGAGATCAATATTTATATTTATTTTCCAGATGCCGGTCAACGAATCCAAAGATCCCTTGTTTGATTCGAGCAACGAGCAATCCAGGCGGAGTTGGCCATGAATTTATAAAGGACCGGTTTAAGATCGGATTGGTTGAACCAGGCGAGGTTATTTACGACAAGACAACCAATATGTCCCGCGTTTTTATCCCAGGTAAGTTGGCCGATAACCCATCGTTAATTGAAAACGACCCTGATTACATTAACCGGTTGATGGAATTACCGGAGATTGAGCGGTTGAGGTTAATGGAAGGAATTTGGGACGCATTCGAGGGACAGGCATTTCCAGAATTAAACCAGGACGTACATGGAATTGCACCGTTTGAGATACCTCCGGAATGGCCCAGGTACAGGGCCTTTGATTGGGGATATAGTACCCCTTTTGCGATACTTTGGCTTGCGATAGACCATGACGGCCGTATTTTTATTTATGACGAGTGGTACGGATCGGCGGGCGGTGAAACTCCGAATAAGGGGATCAAAATGTCACCGACGGAAATAGCCAGAGGGATAAAGGCCAGGGAAAAGGATGGTCCGCCGGTTAAAGTGGGACCGGCCGATCCTGATATCTGGAACCCGCGTTGGAAAACAATGGGGGGAAAAAATAAATTTGGATTGGTTGGCGATTCGGTCGCGACTGATATGTCAAAAGAGGGGATTAATTTTTTAAGGGCGGACAATGACCAGTTACAAGGCCGTCAGCAAGTTCATAAGCGGTTAATGTTGGACGATAAGGGCGACGCGCAGATTTATGTATTTAATTCATTGAAACATTTCTGGCGGACCATGCCGATGTTAAGAGAGTACGAAAAGAACCCCGAAATTTTGGAAAGTAAGCAGGTCGAGGATCATATTTATTGCGTATTACGATATTTTTGTATGTTCAAACCGTTGGTCGCAAAAACACATAAAAAACCGGATACCGGAAGTTTTCAATCAGAACGCCGTCGATTTATCAAGGCGAAGAAATTAGCCGCGAGGACCGGCGTATCATTGCAACAAGCATATGGGAGAGTAAGGTAAATGAAAAAAGGCATGACAGGGACATACGGTTGGGAATTTGAAATTAAATCAAAAGATCAAGCAAAGGAATTCTTTGGACCGAAACCAACAATCGAAGATCAAATCGACGAAAAGGTTAAAGCGTTAGATGATTTAAAACGTCAAGAGCGATTAATACGCGACGAACTTAATGAATTGGATCAAAAAAAAGAACAAGCGAGGAAATGTCAAGATGAACACAAAACGAATATCTGATTTTATCGGGAAAAAATTGGACCAGGTTGTTGAGGTTGCAATGGTTCTACTTTTAGCGGTTGGAATCGGGATCGCGGCGATTCTTTATTTGATATTTGGAGCGAAAGAAAAATGAAAAAATACTTAGTATGCTTATTTCGAAAAACCCTGTATCGTTTATATTGGCTTTCATTTAGACGAATATAATCGAGCAAAACCTTCACAAGACCCCGAAATCACAAATGAATTTCCTTTAATTGACTATGACATAAATCAAAAGGGATGTGTTGAAATTATTAAAAAGGCCGGTTTGCCGGTTCCAATGAAATCAGGATGCTTTTATTGTCCATATCAGAGGGTTGGACAATTTCGATCACTTGGACAAACTTGTCAAAGAAGAGCAGTAATTAAATAAAATAAATTTGACAAATAATTTTAATATGGTAATAAAAAATTCAGACGACACAAAAAGTGAATTAAAAATAGAAGCAAAAAAAGAAATCATTGAAATATTAAAATCATTAAGGGAGATAACCAACAAACTGCAATCCGTTGTAAACAACTCTTAGTCTAAATATTTCGATCGTTTAAATATCAAAGACTCTATTGGGACTTGTAATCCTGATGGAGTTTTTTTTTGGACCAAATTATTATGGCAACCAGAAAAAAAGCAAAATCCACGCGTAAACCAGAAACCCCGTTCAAAGATAATCCTTTAAAACCGCCAAAAGGGAACGACGGCGGTTCCGGTAAACTTACTTTCAAGAGAAAGTCTAAAGGGAAAGCAAGTAAATCGACAATGGGTAAGATTGTCGGTAAAAAAACAGACGACCGGACCGATGAAAACAAAAAAGTCGAGGAATGGTTACAGAAAATTGACCAATCTTTAAAAACCAGGCAAGCATGGCGGGAAAGGTTCCGCGTTGACCTGGCTTATGAGTACAGGGACGGCGAGCAAAACCCAGGAGTACCAAGCGATGAATGGATCACAGTTAATCGTATATATTCCAATCTAAAATCGGAATTACCCACATTATACAGCAACGACCCCTATTTTTTCATCAAATTGGCGACCACATACGACCCCGATCCAAACAAGATTGTCCTGGTAGAGCAAAAAGGCAAAATGCGCCAATCAATGCTTAATTATCTGAAAAAAGAACTGAAATTAAAAGAAAAGGTCCGATTGTCCGTACTGGACGCGCATTTTCAATATGGCGTCGTCAAATCCTATTATTCAGCCGACATGATTGACAATCCGAACGCAAAAAAGGAAACAACCGACGATACTGGCAATGTCGTATTGGATGAAACAGGACAACCGATAATCGAACCGGAACAATTACCGGCAAATGAATCATACAAAATAAAACGGGTCCATCCAGACGATTTTTGTTGGAATTCTAACGCCGGAACCCTGGAAGATACCTGGGATTTTCTTTTTGAAATTATCAAAATGCCGATTGAGGACGCGAAAGACGACAAAAGGTATAACAAAAAGGCCAGGGAAACATTACAACCGACAGAGCGAACGTCGAGCGAAACCGCACAGGCAGAGAACGCGAGAGATGCGAGAAAAAAAGGGACGTTGGGCCATAATGAACCCGAAGCGGACACCGCCGTTATGTATGAGGTTTACGACTTGAAAAAAAATGAGTGGTTTACTGTATCCCCTGGATCAGACAAGTTTTTAATCAAACCGGAAAGCGTACCAAAAGGAACAGAAAAACATCCATATTCATTTTTACGATTGGGATTATTGCGCGATGACAGTCCGTATCCGGTTACGCCGGTATCTCAATGGTTAGACCCTCAAAAAGAGTTTAACGAATTAAGATCAAAGATTCAAACACACCGGAAACGGTTTAACCGGAAATACGAAATGGTTGACACCGCGTTTGACGATCCAGATTCCGCCGCGTCCAAACTGGAAAACAGTCAAGACGGCGCAGTTTTAAGGCGAAACGCGTCATTTCCTGGCCAAGCTGTTTTTCCCATATCCGACGCGTCCCTGGACCAAAACCATATTCAGGAATTAATCATGTTAAGGGACGACTTTGAAACATTATCGACCGGATCAAATCAAAGAGGCGCGGGCGCGGGAGTTGACAGCGCGACCGAGGCCGGAATTATTGAAAAGCGGACGACCATTCAAGAGGGCGATAACCTGGGATCGGTAATTGATTTCACAACCGACATAGGCCGGAAGGTTGACCAGTTGGTTCAGGCTTTTATTTCCAGGGACCAGGCCGTCAAAGTCACAGGACCCCAGGGCGAATTGTGGGAAATTATCAAGGTTTCTGATTTTGATGAAATTGACGGCGAGTATGAGTACAGCGTAAACACCGGCGCGACGGTTCCACAACTCCCCGAAATCGAGAGAGCGCAATGGATGCAATTTTTGGGGTTAATGGTAAGTGGGCCGCAATTGGCATTAAGCAAAACTCTTTTAAAACGAATGGCAGAGATGCACAGAATTGAGGACGATTCATTGGTTGATGAATTACACAACATTGCAAAGCAGATTTTAGGCGGACAGGTCCAACCAGGAAGCAACGGCGGATCGCCGCCAGGTCAACCGGACATGACAACCATGACTCCGAGTATTGCCGGAGGGACCGGCGCGGGAATTTCAAACATCAGAGGCGGCGCGGGGTAATGAGAGGGCAGACCCGCAAGCAAGCGCAGAAATACAAAAGGAGAACTAAATTTGAGAAAAACAGTAGCAAAAAGGTTAAGAAAACGAGCAAGCGAAACGGCAACCGCAAAGAGTACGCTAAAAATAACTTGGAATAAGGATAGAAAGCATTTTGAAGGAGCGTATTATCCGAAAGGTTCCGAACGAAGAATATATCAGGATTTAAAAAAAGAATATTATGCCGAATTACGATTATAAATGTCCGAATTGCGGAAATGAAGTAGAGATGTTTTTGCATATGTCGGAATTAAATTTGCCGGTTAATTGCGGCAAATGTAACGGTGCGGAAATGAAGCGACAAATAGGACCGGCAAATATACAGGAAGATTACAAACCCTATTTGGATGAAAATATGACGCATGAACCGATATATGTTAAGTCAAGACAGCATCGGCGCGAATTAATGAAGCAACATAAGTTAGTTGAACTTGGATAATTAACCCTTATTGCAAAGGAGAAAACTTTTGAGAGTTTGCGACGTTAAAGATTGCAAAGAACCAATTAAGGCGACATTGATGGACAAAAGGACGTTTGAAGAATTTGACTTGTGCAGTAATCACCGGTCAAATTTTACAAATTTTATTAACCCGAAAGATGAAGCACCAAAAGAAAGGATTAAACCAAATGTCAGACGAAAATCCAAACCCCGAAAACGTTGATTCAGGACAACCGAACGCGGAACCCGAAGGGATAACCGCAACGGAACCGGCCAGCGATAACGGACAAGTGACGGATAACACCGGAAGTGGGACACCCGAAACGGAACCCGCACAACCGGCAACAGATGCAACGGGAGAATCCTTTTATGACCCCGCGAATGTTCCGGCAGAGTTGCAAAAAACTTATAAGGATATGCAACGAGCTTTCAGTAATAAAACGCAGTCGATAGCAGGGGATAAGCAGAAAATAGAGGAATACAACGCTTTTATGTCTAATCCGCAAGAAACGCTAAAAAGGTTAGCGTACCAATATGGTTTTAATGTGGTTCCAAATGGCGGTGAAGTACCGAACCAGAGTACACCGGAAACAAACAACGAACCGCAGACCTGGGACGATGTTTACAAGGTTGCGGAATCGCGAATTATGAATAAAGTCAATGAGCGATTAAAACCTCTATTAAGCAATATCCAGAAAACGACAGCGCAAAACATTGAAAAGGAATTAAACGACATAGATCCTCAATGGAAACTTTACCAGGACGAAATGCAAGATAATATAAGGCGGCATCCGTCGTTAGTAAACGACGTTTCCAAATTGTACCAGGTATCAGTTCCGGCGGAAGTTTTAACAAGCAGAGCGACTAAAAACGCATTGCAAAAAGTTGAGGACAAGAGTAAAGCGGCGAGAATGTCGGGAACGCGCGGGCATTTTAAAACCGAACCGGCCAAAGAGAAAATTAATTCTTTCCAAGACGCGGTTAATAACGCGAGATCAATCGGAAGGAAAGAAGGTTGGTATAAATAAAGGAGTCATATTATGGCGACAAATCCAGGCGCATCCGCGCCGAGTTCATATACCGTCAATTATGATGCTCTGTTAAGCACCACGCTATTCGCTTACAGAAACAAAATGGTTGACAATATTTTTAAACATAATGCGTTCCTTGCCGCATTGCGGTTAATGGGCGGATTAGATTTTCAAGACGGCGGCGAAAGGGTCCAATGTCCGTTAATGTATGAGGAAAACTCAACGGTCAAATCATACAGGGGTTACGATTCTATAGACACAACCCCCCAGGATGGACTTACAAGTGCGTTGACCTTACAACATTAGGCGCACTCTAAACCTTCTCTTATTGACTTGGAAGTCCAGGCGTGGACGACAGGGACCAAGCAATCGAATTTTTTTATTCGGTGTGCAGGTTGAACGACTAAGCGAGAAGGCCCGGAAGGGATGCGATAGTCTGATCTTGTGGATAACGTATTTTATTGAAACACAAGCTAACACAATGTTTATGAATGGTCAGAAATTGCAGGAACGATATCTATTTCAAGGCGTGAAGAAAGGCAGAATTCAGGCGAATCAAAAATTCTCAAACTACTTGAAAAGAAAATCATGCAAGCCGAAATGACCATCAAGGAAAAGGTCAATACTCAATTAGTCCAGGGAACCGTTGACACCGCGACATTTGTCCCAGGTAACGACGCGAAGGATTTAAACCCGCTTGGGTATTTTCTACCGAAAGCAATTGGGACCGATCCGGTTGCCGGTGGATCAGTTGGAAACATTAACCGCGCGACTTACTCATGGTGGAGGCCATACGTTGCGGATTTATCAACCGGAACCGTGGGGGATAATACATTTGCTATAAATGTAACGACTTACGCGGGGTTAAGAGTTGCGCTTTACAGAATGTATAATTTTTGCACCAGAGGCGCAGACGGGTCAGGACCAGGGATTGTTTTATCGGATCAAGTTACTTACGAAACTTATGAAAACAGCCTGGACCAGTTGAAACGGTACGGCAATGACGACCTGGTTTCTATGGGTTTTGATAACGTGAAACTTAAAGGCGCGACAATGATTTGGGACGAGCAAGTTCCAGACATGGAAAATGGAACCGCCGCAATTACGACCGGAAGCGCGTTTTTTGTCAACCCTAATTTCTATAAATTAATAATCGACAGCGAAACGAATTTTATTACGACTGCATTTATAGAACCGGAGAACCAGACAACAAAGACAGCAAAAGTTTTATTCATGGGACAATCATCGTCCGACAATATGCGAAAACACGGTATGTGTATGGGCATTAGTCAGTCGATTACTTCCTAAACTCTCTAACAAAACGGGATGACAATAACGTCATTCGACAGTCAATAAACGGGCAGATATTTTGTCGTCAGTGAAAAGGAGAAACTATATGATTCTTCAGAGAATTAACAGGAGCGATCCAGAGAAAATTTTTATTGTAGTAAAGAATTCCTATAGCACCGCATCGTTGACCAATGGGCAGTCTGTCATTTGGGATTGGACCACAGACGCCGATGGTGTTGGCGTTACATTGGCAACCGCGACCGAGAATGTCGCCGCCGGAACTGATTTCGCCGGTGTTGCGGTAGATACAATCGCCGCCGGTGCTTATGGATTGCTACAGATTTATGGGTATCATAGCGCGGTAAGGGTTAGAAGTTTAACCTCGACCGGTCATGTTTACCATGAATCAAGAGGCGAAGTCGCCGCCGGAACCAGGTTGACCGCCGGAATTACGAACGTATTCGCAATGGAAGGGGTTACACCGGCAGAAACCGCGCAGATATTACACCCATGCGGTTTTGCATTCGCGGCCCAGGCGTCGTACACGACCAAAGCTATCGCGGTTTTCATAAAAGCATTATAGTAAACATTGCAAGCCGTTTTAGTAAACAACCGACGGGCGGATTGACAACAAAGTTGGTCCGCCCAACGGTTCATATTTAAAGGAGATTTATGTCAGGAGAATCATACATTGATACAAGCCCACAAGATAATAGCCAGTTGTACGACCCGAAAGCACAAACAGCATTCGCGGACCCTATTGTCAGGTGTGATTCATGTCAAGCATTGGTAAGGCGCGGGACAATCCATAAATTAGGTTGTTGCGATAAATGCGGAAATCGCCGAATGAGAAATGTTTTGATTATAAAAGAGAATGAAATGCAAATATGCAAGGATTGGGACTTAGATGCTGATTTTTTAGCGTTATTTGAGGAAACGGACGAGATTAAACCGACGAATCCAATTAAATGTCCGAGAAGCGCGGAGGACCCAAATGTCGCATAAAAAAACGATATGTATAGGAATCCCATGTTTTAACGGCGTTGGTCCCGACGTACTGGATGATTTGATGCGTTTTTCCTTTAACCTGGGCCGAAGATATACGGAATATGATTTCTTCCTGGCTATTAAAGGCAAATCGGAACAATTCAGGGCGCGAAACGCCATAGTTGAGGCGGCATTATCCAGGGATTGTGATTATATCTTTATGTTAGACGACGATCATATTATCGACATTGATAAAAAGATCGGTCCTTCACCCAAGTACTTTTTTCTTAATAAATTGGTTAATCATTTAGAAGGAAGGCCGGAAATAGGCATTATTGGCGCTTTGTATTATCAACGCGGCGGGAATTGCGACCCGGTAATAATGGAAGAAACGAAAAAGGGTCAATATTTCTTTAAAACTCATCAAGAGGTTACAGGTGGGATGCAGAAAGTAGCAGTCACCGGCGGCGGATGTATGTTAATCCGTCGAGAAGTTTTTGACAAGATTGAATCACCATATTTTGCACCGGAGTTTGAGTATGGGACAGATATTCAGATTTGCAAGAAAGCGACAGAAGCGGGATTCGAGGTATGGTGCGATACGTCAATTGAAATCGGTCATTTAAAGACAGAATCCGAGATCATAACGTCAAAATCATTAGCGAAGCATATCAAAGAAACGAAGGATTACATGGAGCGCCCGGACATCGTACAAGCACCGCCGATTCATTCTTATTTGGACCAGTACAAATGAGCATATTCCAGAAGCAGATTTCAAAGACTTATTGCCGCAATTAGTTAAACGATTAAAACCAGGCGGGAGCATTATCACCAATTATTTTTATTTGGGCGAAGATGAAAACAATGTTGAACATATAAACATGGATCGGGAGTATGTAAAGCAATTATTGATATTTAATCAGGTATACCTGGTAGACAAAGTTAGATGGGTCAAAGATGCAACCAAAGTCAATACAGATTCAAACGGTTGATTTTTGCAATAGGGAATGCCAATGGTGCCCTAATTCAGTAATTAAAAAAGCAGGAACATTGGTAATGCCGGACCAAGTATTCGAGAAAGTATTGTCGGACTTAAAAGATATTGATTACAAAGGTTCGATTCATCCGTACTTGATGGGAGAACCGTTAGCAGATGTTAATATTTTTGACAAAATAAAGCGCATTAGAAAAGTATTCCCTGAAAATACAATATTTATCAGCACAAACGGAGATTTTTTAAATATTAAGACGTTAGGGAAATTATTAGCGTCTGGAATTACATGGGTCGGCGTCAGTCATTACGATAAAAAAAATGATCATTTAATTAAACTCACAAAAGAATTTAAAAATATTGTCCATACAGGATTCGGAGAGTTAAGGCAATCTTTTTATAATCGCGCTGGTCATGTTAAAGTCGGTTGTATCTCACCGATTCGGGAATGTGATTGGGTTTTTGATAAAGCGTATATAAATCACAAAGGGGACGTAATTCTTTGTTGTTCCGATTATAAATATGAGGTTGTTTTTGGGAATATTTTAAATGATTCATTCGACAATATTTACAACTCAAAAGTTTATGATAGATATAGAGATTTACACAGGTCCCGCGATTGGAAGGATTTGAAATTATGTCAAAATTGCAATCGAATAATTTAAATATTTGCGTTTGCGGATGGTATCTTGATAAATTTGACGCATTTTATCGGACAATGTGGAAATTGCATCATGACGAGGGAATAAATGTTCATATTGTGTCAAATAAACCGTCAGCATGGTTAAAAGTTTTTGATTTGCCTTATAATGTCCGAGAAAATAAAGGGCTTGAATTCGGCGCTTATGATTATTATTTGAAAAATATATGGGACGGAAAGAGCGACGTTTTATTCCTTCATGATGATATAAAATTCAAGACATATATGCGTAATTTTGAAATAATGGCGCCAGAACGAATCCTCGACGGTTTTAAGGGTATTTCAAAAGACATTGACCAAGCTTATATCTTTAATTCAAGAAAAGAGGATGTTTTTAATGACGGAAAGCATGGTAGAGCGTTTTTTTGTAGTCAAAGACTATTAGACATATTTAAGTATAGCGACGGGTTTTTATTTGATGATTGCAACGAAGGGGAAACCGGAGTTGGTTGTAATGTCGGCGTTGAAGATTTTGACGAAAATTTAAAACTGATCGGATGTTTTGAGAATATGAAAACCCGAAGAAAATTATATATTCCTGCGATTGAAACAAAATATCGCGGTGGCAATTATCCAATTTTTAAAAAGGAGGGAAATCATGATAATAAAACGGCGAGCGTTACTAATTGATAATAGTGAAGGGGTCCATAGAATATCAGATTGGGCGATATTAACCCCCAGGTGGGAAGATAATTAATCGAGAGTTTTTATGAGGACGGTCCCAAATGAATTCCCTGGAGAAACACGTTTTAAGACTTATCGGCGAGGACGTATCATCACCGGACGTATTTGCCGACACAAATGCCGGAATTGCACCCGTCCGCGATTCTATCAATGATGCCATTCAAGAATTAACCTCTGTTACCAATATTTATCAAAAAGTCTATCATTTGCCCTTATATGCGGATCGCCAGTTTTACCGGATGGGATGGGAAGCGGACCATTTCGGATGGGTAGTTGAAGCCTGGGACCGGAACCGACAAAGGCGATTGACTCAAACCGATTTAATTAGGTTGACCGCCGATAATGCTTGGTGGATGAAGCAGACCGGCGAGCCATCACAGTATATGCAGATCGGCGAAGATGTCCTGGGGATTTATTTAAAACCGGCCACGAATGGAATTGTCCTTGAATTAACTTGCGTTTGCATTCCTAAAGTCTATACCACAAGCAACGATCCGATTAAATTGCAAGGCGAATATCAGAGGGCCGCAATATATCTGGCCGTCAGCGAATATTTCGCGGGCAGAGGGGATGCGAAAAGGGCGACGGAGTATTTAAACCGGTACATTGAAACCGGTGGATTAGCGACATTTAACCCCGATACCGCCGATCGTAGTTATTCTTTTAATGACCAGGGAAACCGATTTGACAGTATAAGGAGATAAATATGCCAATGACACCAACAAGAGCGCAAGAAGAGTTGAAATATAAAACAGAGGATGATTTGAGAACATTAAAAAGGGCGGAAGAAATTAAAAGCGATAAGCAAAGGTTTAATCGAGCAACAAAATTAGCCGCAGAACAAATGAAAATTATCCAGAAATTCGCAAAATCATAATGCCAACATTTAATGAAGAAAAAACAAAAATTAGAAGGTATTTACGCGATCCCGACGAAAACATTTGGAGCAATCTGGACGTATTGACTTATTGGAATGACGCACAGCAAGAGATTTTCGGGAAAACTGGATATATCGAGCGCGCCCATAATTACAAATATCCTCCGGAATGGACCTATTCATATATGAGAGATTGGGAAAGAGAGTTTACCGAGGGCGATAAATACCAATGCTTGCAGATTTGGCAAGCCAGGAACGAAACAATCTGTTATCCCTGGGAACCGTTATATTTTCTAACGAATAGCACCACAGCCGACGACGGCGCGCGGTTTGTTCATCCCTGGGAGTCGGAATTTATGACACCGGCGGATTATGTCCCTTGTCCATTACATGAGGATTTTCACAATATGAAATTCGCGGCATACGACGAACAACCATTATTCCCGATTGACCGGAAGAAATTGGCCGAAACGGATAGATGGTATAAAACGACATCTGGTTTGCCGGAAGCATATTGGAGGCCGGACGTTGTAAGCAATCAATTCGTAATGTATAAGCGACCGTCAAACGCGACAAGCGACGATGACAATGTTTTAGGGTCCCCGTTGGATTCATTTGACGACGACGGCGGGATAGTAACCTGGTCCGAGGCGGACCTGGACGAAACCGATGCCGGTTTAATATATGACAAGATTAGTACAGACAACCAGGTTTTTATGATTTTTGAGCAAATGCCGACGGACATCGGAGAGGATCAACGGGATTGGGACGATCAATTAAATATACCGGCGTTTTTTGCAAAATATGTTAGATATGCCGCGCTTGAACGATGTTATGGTGCGGACACCGACGGATTTATTCCGAGTTTACGAGATTATTGGCAGTTAAGAAAAGAAATCGGATTAAAAGCGATAAAAAAATTTAAGGCATTAAGAAAGACCGACAGAGATTATCAATTTGCCGGAACGTCAAGGCGGAACATTAGGCCGAGTTTGAAATTACCGCCGGAATATCCGCAGACTTATCCATAAGAGGGGATTAAATATCATGGTTAATTTTAAAAATTATATCGGCGGGAAAGACATTAAGCATTGGGACGGTGTTACTCGGAATTTTACCAGGACCACATCGACCGGCGGCACATTAACACAAAACAAGATCGGCCAGATGGTTGATGTTCTGGAAGCATTTGGCGCCGGTGAAAATTACACCCTGGCGTCGATTACTGCCGCGACCGGAGCAATTGGGTCAAGCCCGGTAACAATGATGCTTCAGACAGGAACGTGGACGATAACAGATGATTTGACAATAGTGCAAACGATCAGATTGTGGACCGAAAAGGGCGTAACGATTAATGTTTCATCTGGAAAAACTTTGACTTTAAATTGCACACTCCCGACATTAAAGTCAATTACTTTCTCCGGGTCCGGGACTGTTGTTACTAATCCAACAGATCAGCAATTAACCGCAACGGGGAATATTATATTGGGCGCGAGTGCAGTTGACTTTGATTCGACGGCGGGAGCATTCACGGCGACGTTGAGGGACGGGATTGACGGTCAAATAATCGGTTGCACAATGTCAACGGACGGCGGGGATGTCACTTTATCGGTAACAACCCACAAAGACGGGAATCCGACGACTTTTACATTTGACGACGTTGGTGATTATATGCTTTTAACGTGGTCCGGCGCGCAATGGGAAACAATGTTCGATTCTCAAAATGGATATACTGTTGGCCAGGGTGGAACGGGTGCGACTTCATTTACAGATGGCGGAATTATTTTAGGATCAGGGACCGGACCATTGACAGCGATGTCGGTCCTCGCAGATT
>NZER01000196.1 GCA_002690445.1 Candidatus Pacearchaeota archaeon | reverse complement strand
GGGGCTTTGAGAATGTCCTTCCAACTCATATTACTCATCTCTTAAGTGCTTTTGGGTCTATTCCCATTTCTTCCAATACTTGGACAATATAATCTGCTAGAGACTCCTTTGCTTTCAAAGTCTTTTGCCATGACTTAAGTTCAGATTTAGTCATCATATTACTAACTGCTTCAATTAATTCATTAATCTTATTTATATGGCGGCCTTTTGCGCCTGTTTTATCAGAACCCCTCCCTATTTTTGTTTCGCCTGTGTTGGGGTCTTCATAAGTATATGTTTTATAATCTCCGCCTGACATTATTTCTTTTACATTTTCAAGTGCTTTTACATCATTTTGAGTAAGAGTATTTACATTGGCTATAACATATCTTTCTATCTTGGCAAGTGCATCTTCCCATGCATCTCTCCTTTCACGGTATCTCATCGGTTGACCTATCTGTTTAATTTCTTCTTCTAGTGCTTCATAGAAAGTAGGTTCAATAATAATTTCTTCATCAGGTGGAGGTAAAGGAGTATCTTTAGGCCATGCTCTAGCATTTACCATTCTCATTTGCTTTTCTCCTATATGAACATCTTTAGGTGAGTAGCCCATTACTCTAAATCCACCTTCAAAACCCCAGTTATTATTTATAAAATAAGTATTAGTTAATTTCATTTCAAGAAGTTCTTTCTCAATCTTTTCTATTGAAGATTTATTTAATCTAATTTGTCCTCTTTTCTTAACAGTTGACTTTACTTTATTAGCAACTTCTTCTGCATATTTTTCATCTACTTTTGCTTTGGTTTCAGGAGGTAAACTATCATAATTATTTATCATCCTTGCCATTTTCTGTATTTCTTGTGTCCAACTCATTCTTCTGGCCTCCAGTTTTTATCCATGTAGGGTGTTATGTCTTCGTCCTTTTGTTCCTTAAAATTCCTCGTCATGAATTTCTTTTGAGTGTTAAGCCATGCCCCTGAATCTTTGGGAGATATAGACGCGATAAGGATAATTTCATTGTCAGTTATATTACTTCTAATTTTCAATTTTAGGTTTCTACTTCCCTGTTCCCAATCTACCAGAGTCAATCTCTTATGGTATCCTTTCTTTAATAATTTTTTTAGACCCTTGGTTAGTTTACCTACGCTATCTGCTTTTAATATATCAAACCAACTCATTTTATTCACCCTTCTTTGGCGGCTCATTCATATTTTGGTTATCACCCATAGGATAACAGTCTGCATATTTACCTTTAAATTTATTTGCAACAGCCTTAGTGCATCTATAAATCACATCATAATCATCAAGATAATGCATATATCCCGATACTTCACTACCACAATTAGGGCATTCTCCTTCACTCGTTGCTCTTGCTGAGTCTTTCAATATTGTTTTCCACTTCATTTATTCACTTCCTTTTAATTGTCCAAATAGGAATTTAGCGTGGTGACTTAGTGGTTCTTTCATGGACAATGCATCTTCAATAGTAATCCATTTATATCCATCATGTTCTTCCGACAAAACAGGTTCAACATCTTCACCCACACTTGCAGTAAAACCATGATAAACCTTTTTCATTTTATCATCTTTATGTGGCACTAATGTTTTATCTATGCTAACTCTAATGCCAGCCTCTTCCTCAGTTTCAACAATAGCAGTTTCTTTGGGTGTTTCATCTTCTTCCAATTTACCACCGGGTAATTCATACATACCATGCATAGAAGTTTCTTTAACAGAACGGCGCATCAAAAGCACTTTGTCTCCTTTGAAAACTATACAACCTGCTGCTTCCCTATATCCTTCAGGAACTCTTTTTAATATAGTTTGCCAACTCATTGCATTTTCTCCTCTAATTTACTCTTAACATCTAACCATACCTGTGGATGATTCTGTGCTAACACTTCTTGAACGATTTGCATTTGGGCAATGATAATAGTATCTTGCCTCTTATGCACCAACTTACCCTTGAATTCCATCAAATATCTAAGGCTCTCTCGTATCTCTTTAGCCAATTTAGTGAGGCTATCAATATACTTAGGATTCATTTCGTCTTGGTCGAACAACTCATCAATCTTGTCTTCCAATCTAGATATGTTATTTGAAAGAGTATCTACTTCATCCACTTCTTTAATTGCAATCAGATTAGCCGCAGCCTTTTGCACCAATGGTTGTAGATGATTCTTAACATGCCTTACTACTTGGTCTTCACTAGAACCAACTATTTCTGCCGCTAAGGTAGGGGTTAAATTGCCTTCGTGTAACTGCGACTCTAGTTCTTGTCGTATAGGGCTAGTGCATAACGCACACCTTGGGTTAGAAGAATTAACATAATTGCCCATGTGGTTCCTTTGATGCCTTGAAGTCGTACCACTAGGCCAATCATTCTCATTATCTATAGCATCTGCTGGAACTTCCATTACTTCAAGCCTTCTTTCTATCTCATCTCTATCTGTGTGATTACACAGAGAACAGCGTTTTCTAGTTACCATTATTATTCCTCTTCTTCTACTTCTTTGAAATCGGCTTCACTATCTCCACCACCAAACATTTCATCTAATTGTTTCCAATTAGTTTTATCTTTTTTTACTATATTAAACCATTTCATACCATCACCTTCATTACTGTTCTCCAATCTCTAATCTCAATATCTGCACTAGTTTTAACTTCTTCTTTTTCAGGTGGCTTCCACCCTGCTAATTTAGCCATGTGATTTACCTGCCTTCTTGAAATGTATATGTAGAAATCGTCTATTCTTCCGGGTTGTCCTATTGCTCCCAATAATGCTTTAACTGTCTGGCTTTCAGCATTAGTGTGTGTAGATATTGGAACACTCATTAATCTAGTTCTAGCCCTAGTTGTTGCGAAATTACCTTTACTCGTTGTGAATTCATCATCCTTAGCCATAGCATTCATCATTGCTCTTATTTCTCCAAGACCATTATATGCCTTCTCTGCTGCACCCTGCTGCTCAATCTTAACTGGCCCATCTTTGGTAATGCTATGTTCTGCTTCATTTAGCATTTTGAGTCCTTTAGTTAGAATATGGGCTAATCCCTTAACGCCATCAAAAGGTGCTTTACTTCCATCACCATAAATTGCTTGCCACATAGGAGGCATTGCTTCTCCCTTATTAGGACTAAACCATGTTTTATCTACAGCATCTTGTTCTTCTTTCCCTCTAACTATTCTACGATACCGAACATACTTAGGAGTCCTATAATGACCATACACAGGCTTTTTAGTTGCTGTTCCTTGCGCTCGCTTAATTTTGTCTATTCCATCAAACTTAATATTTCTAGGATTTAAGTCTCCCTGTTCTTTTCCATGACTAAATATTATGTCGATTACAGACTGTAATGAATTCATTTGTTCTTTGCTGAAATCAGGTTCAGTAAATAATGTATTTAATGCCTCTAATTCCTTACCTAATCCGGGAGTTTCTTTTGGGCCTGAATTACCCATTATTCTACCTACTATTCCGTGTTGTGCTAACATCTCATAAAGGCTACCAGTAAATGTTTGAACCCCCATTGTATCACCAGATATGCTCTTTGCCTTTTCTACCCATTCTTTCCAAGCAGTAAGAGCATCGTCTCCTTTGTAACTAACTTCGGAGATACCATCTCCTAGTTTGTATTTGACTTTATCTTTCTTGACTTTCTTTCTTTTTCTTGCCACGCTTCTTCCTCCCGCGTATAGCCTTATTATTGAATAGTGGTGCTGTTCCTGTTGAAGTAGTAGTTACTGCCCCAGTCATCTTTAGTGTATCGAACCAACTCATACTAATTCCTCATCGTGTCTTTCCAACTCTCTGATTTCCATTCTCTCATACTATCTTTCCAAGCCTCTTCATCACTAGGGTCAAAATCACCAGTAACATCTTTTCTTGGTGTTGGGTCTGTTGCCATAGCATCTTCTATTCCACCCATTTCATCTAGTTGTTCTCTAGCCAAGGTATCTAAAGTAGCCATAATACAATGACCCACATAGTTCTCAAACTCAGGCGTATTGCCTAACAACTCTACCATTTCGTTAATCTCTTGCTTTACTGCTAACTGCTCAGTATTAGTCATACCGTCTGTTATCCAATTAGCCAACAGGTGTTCCTTTAGATTCTGAGTCATGTCTATTTTTATAGCATCAAATATTCCCAAGTTCTTTAAGAAGTCCTGAAGGCTACTAGACAACATTTCACTGCTTTTATCATAATCAGGCATATCTACAACAACATCTTCTATTTCTTCCATTGCTGTTACACTAGACATAACCATAGTAATAGGAGTTCCAACCATAGGTTCTACTGCATTATCTTGCTCTTCTACACTTAACTTCTTAGTTTCCATCTCCCCTAGTTTTGCATGTGCTTTAGAAACAAAAGACTGTGCTGCGGCCAATAGCCCTCTACCGCCATCCATTCTATCAAATATAGTAGCATAGCGACTACCTTCGATAATCTTTCTGTAATCAACCATTAGACCACCAACATAATATAAACCAAATTAGATTCGGTAGAAGTATGTATAGGATTCCCTACATTGTGCGTAGGTGAGCCACCCCCATATAAGGATTGCTCGTAAATAACTTTCTCCGGTAGTGTCATTTAATTCACCTAAATTATTTCCAACTTATATCTACTGATGTGAATCCCTTATCTACTTTATGAAAGTTACATTCTATTATGCGTCTAAGGAAGACTGCATTTTTTAGGGGAGTATATTTTCCGTAATTGGTTCTTTCGTTTTTTAGATGTATGGGTTCTATCGTTTCATCTTGGGGAATAGCATAGGCTGTGCGTTCTGCTTCCCACCTATCATCCCAAAACTCTGTTAGATATTCCATTTTATTTATTACCCCATAATTATATCCTTCTGCATTAAAATCGCCATCCCAAGTATCGGAATCTCCATGTTGTTCTATTAAATCTAATAACTTACAGGCAACTAACTCTGGTATCTCACCATAAAGGAAATCGGTTTGTTCTATGCTAACAAATTCATGATATTGTTTGTTCTCTGTTTTGGACTTATGTATTCCCCAACCCGTCATCATATAATAGTGGTCGCGCCTACCGTCTAATTCTATATAGTCACGATTTTGCATCCAAGGTCTGAGCGAATCATGGGGGAGATTCTTTAATTTATCTGCATACGCCTTTAACTTTCTGTTGCAGTCTTTATCCTCTATCTCCTTTTTAGGCTGTTTAATTCTCATAGCGGTCTTAGGTAGAGTAAGAATCTTACCTTGTTTAACTATTCTCCACCAAGTCATTCTTAATCACACCCTAAAATCATTTAATAAATAGATAATCCATGCTGCCTTTGCTTCGGGCGACCATCCTTTAAGATTGAATGTACGGTTGATATTGCGATGCTCTCTAATACCGCCAATCATTTACTCCACCACTCTTTCATTCTTCTTCACTTACTATCACAAAATAATGAGAACCACACATATAGAATTTCATATCTTCTAGAATTTCAAACTTAAATTCTCCCATTCCCTTATACATTGGATAACTACTAAGATTAAACAGGCCCATCTATGTTTCCCCACCACCATTCATACACAGAATCTATAAGTTCCTTTGTCTCATTCCTATGTTCACGCCAAATTTTTTTCTTTTTTTTGAGTGCGTTAAATCCCTCAACCTGTGCGTTCCAATAGTCCCAATCAATTTCCCATTCTTTTCTCATTTCATCTCCAATCTACATCATATCCATATACCCAATCTAACGGCGCAGAAATAGCCCATCCCATTCTTATTGTGTCAGCATCATCATGAGTAATTATTATTCTAAATAGATTGGAAACTCTTTCATGTGTTACTGTGCTATCATCTACGAATTCATGGGTATTGAATGCCACACGACACAACCATCCATTAACTTCTTTTCCTTCCATTCCAGTGTGAGTCACATCATCGGTAAATTGTTCAGTTGCACTATTCATCAGGTCTAACATAGTACAACAAACTTCTTCAGGCAAATCTTCTATATGCTTATTATCTGTAAACCAAAATGATTCTGCTGCATTTAAGTTTGATACGGATTCCGCATTGGCCTGTGGATTATGTCTAGAAGGAGATATTATAAAATTTTTAGACCATGCTGAGTATCTGCTATCAAATAAACTACCGGTGGCCCAACCTCCCGCCACTTCTCTGATTCTCCACTTTTCAGCATTTTCATAATCCTCTTGTTGCCAAATATCATAGACAGTCTTTAAAATAGACTTCTCTTTTTTTAACTTCTCATTGTATTGAAGAAGTTTATCTTTACAGTTTCTTTCCTCTTCTACTTTAGTAGGTTTCTTAATTCGTAACTGTGTTTTAGGCAAAGTAAGTATTTTACCTTGCTTAACAATCGTCCACCAATTCATATTCCAAACCACTCCAATATTTTAGGCCAATACTTACTTAATGTTTGATTTGTGTCTACCTTCCATGCAGTTTCCAACTTATCTAATATTGCTTTTATTTCATTTTGCTCATGTTCTGCAGTTGCCGCCTCTAAATCTCCGTCTTTCTTCATTTCAGCAAATGCTATAGATGCCAACATCTTAAATCTCTTAGGAGTATATTTCATATTAGATAATTTGAGTAATGTTTGTAATAATTTCTGATAAGAGTCTGATTGATAGTATTTCTGGCCTGCTTCATAATCCCACCTACGAACTCTATCTAATAGTGTTGGTTTAACAACATCTTTGTATTTAATTATCGTCCACCAATCACTCATTGTCTAAACCTCATCCAAGCCCATATACCCACAATCACTTCAAATAGTGTTTTTATTGGATTATCAAAATGATACCACTGTGTTTGCATAATTCCACAGGTTTAACTTATTACTCCCTTAAAAAACTGAATTTTGAACTGGCATTTTTTTACCACTTGCGCTTTTTTTTATTTTAATATAGTTCTATTCCCAGAATAAGAATACGCTAGTATCTATTTACTATTTAACCTACGAACACAAGCCATTGTTTGTATTTATGTGCGCGTTTTTATTTATTGTTTATTTTTATTCAGATGTTACACGCCTTCGATTGCTATATACAATAGACGCACACGCTTAGTAGTCATAAAGGCTACTGACCGATGGATTAATTAATTATACCATAAAATTAATTACGACAAACAAAAAAAATTTAAGCCCTGCTACGCACCCATTCCCCAATACCTCCCATATGGTTGTGCTTTGACTACGACCATATCAATATTAAAAAGAATTAAAGGATTTTCGGCAACAGGGACTATATCTTCGTTATAATGATTACTAAACTAGTATTTCACTCACTAACTACTACTATAGTGTGTTGCTTACTTATCCTGTTATGGGTGGCTAGCCATGCTTCCATTAGGAATTGATTAGGTCGCTGTTTTAGATGCGCATTGCATGCTAGTACTATTGTCTATAAGACAAATCGCTTCATATGGTGTTACTAGTCGTATTACTCACCAAACCTCTCCAATAAGGAGTCTAACTTAAGTCCATATCTCTAAATGCACTTAAAGCCGCTTGTAATGCTGATAATGCAGTTGCTAAGTCATCATCTGATACTCTTAGCCTCTTAATTATCAACACATGGTTAGAACCGGACTTAGAATGCCCTACTTCTAACATGTATTTATATTGCTCTATTTGTGTTTGTTCTGTTTCTTTCATTTATATTCCTCCACTTGTTTTATTTCTCTTATTTGTTATTGTTGTTATGAATTTACTTCTATTATAGTTGGGATTAGTTTCTAAAAGCATACTTGATAGTTCAGTTACTTGATTATTAGTTAATTCCAAATCAATACACATATCAACAAGCCATTCATAATGCCTTTTAGAAAATAAATTACTCTTGTATGTTCTCATTTTCCTTATCCTCCAATCTACACTTCTTTAAGTGTTCTCTCCAAGGTATCATTTCATCATGTATACTCATTCTTCTTCCTCCTTTATTCCCTTATTACAAGTTCCACAGTCATAACCATATATGTATGCTTCACCATCATGCATAATCTTCCTACAATACTTACAATAAGAATTATAATCAGCAAGGTTTGAATCTGCTTGAGCATATCCTTCTATTCTATCGTCTATTGAATTAATATCATCGCCATCATCCATTATTCTGCCTCCCATCTAGCATAAATACTATCTAAGTATTCATAGAGTACCGAGTGCTTCTCCAAATTATTGAAGTCCTCAACATTATCCCAAGAACTCATAGATGATATTATCATTGCTACATCTAACAGAGTAAGATAACCCATACAATCGCCAATGGGGGTTTCATCCACACCACACCATTCACCATCTTTCTTAATTGCTATTTCTAATAGTCCATCTTCAGCACCCATTCCCCAAGGAACTACGCTATATTCCCAACCATTATTGAAGACATGGGAATCTGAACACCCATATCCTACCAAAGCAAGACTGTTTGGACATCTTTCTTCTATCTTTGTTATCATTTCATCGCTAATATTCATTCTTCTTCACCTCTTGCTACTAATCTTGCACTTCTTGTTCTAGCAACAATATCTGGAGTACATTCTGACCTTGAATCTGTCTTCGCATCGAAATAACATTCAATAAGTGGCTCTCCTATATCTCCATAGTTACTTATTGTAGTTTCTATTAAGTGTTGAATAGTACCTATGTCTGGAAGAGGCATATTAACACACAGTTCTTCTATACATCCTTTAGTTTGAATACCATCAGTTTCCCATGTGATAATAAACTGCAATTGAACCTCAGTATTATTCTTATTCAACAAAGTAGTTACCATTCTTACTTCTTCATTATAGAGTAATTCTGGAGTAGTGCCTATTTGCTGTATTCCTACTATGTTCTCATAATCTAAGAGGAAATATTCTCCGAGAGGATTTACCCACTTATCTTCTGTTGATATGGTAGTGTCTGTTACTACACTTACTTCAAAATTAGTATTAGTCTGTAGTTCTTGAATTATTTTATCTGCATCTGAAGCAAATCTAGTAGTTAATGCATGTTGCCCATCTATTACTATAGTGTGTATACTAGATTTACTCTCAACTGTTCTAAAACCATACTCTTCTTCATGAACTTTATTGTTATATCTCCACTTACTAACTAAATGTAGACCTTCGCCATGTAAGTCATTAGAAATCATAGCCCACTCGTTAGGAGTTAATGCAATATCATAATTCATCTTCATTGTTCTTTCATATATTACGCTCATACAATAATAACGACCTCGCTTGGGTATATCAAAGGTAGCAGTCAAAGCACTACCATATGGTTGTAAATGGCTTTGCAGTTATTACCCCCCAAAATGACCAATTAAGGTCAAATTGGGGTGTAGTGGGGGCTAATCCACTACAGCCCTATTCGTCGTCCTCCACAACGATGTTGCACACTAATGCAACTGGCGCGGTTCCGTCCCATGAATACGGAGCATCGCCGTTATTGTCGGTATGTGCCTT
>NZER01000195.1 GCA_002690445.1 Candidatus Pacearchaeota archaeon | reverse complement strand
TGTTCGTTAGAACCTCTGCTGCAACTCTTTTTTATATGGTACGAGCGGAGGGATTCGAACCCCCGACATCCACGGTGTAAACGTGGCGCTCTAGCCAACTGAGCTACGCTCGTAAAAAACCCCCACCCCAAGCCGAAAAGCCTAGGGGTGAGGGTATGGACAATCACCGATGATTAAACGGCGAATTAATTATCCTCTTTCTCAAGGGTTTGAGGGAGTTCCGCTGGAGTAGCTGGGGTTGCTGGGGTTGCTGTTGCTGTGTTTGAGAGTGGCTGTGGAGACTGGGAGCTATCTGCTTGCTCGTCTTGAATCTTCATCAGTCCTGTCAAAACATACCCTGTTAAGCAAAAGTTTACAGCCAATAAGATAACTGCCGCACGGGCGTATCCTGTTTTAACTTGCGTATATTTGCTTTGGCCTGTTTCACAACACTCACTCTGGTCTGTTTCGCACTGGTTTTTGTTTTTATTACTCATAATGAACTTTCATGTTAACATTAATTTCAGGGGTGTCAACAATATTTTATGGTACTCTTGCTGGGACTCGAACCCAGAACCCTCTGTTTAGAAGACAGATGCTCTATCCAATTGAGCTACAAGAGCTTAAATAAAATTAAAAACCTTTAAGAACACCAAAAGCCCCGTAATGGCCGCGATTACGCTTCCGAATGTCCTGATGAGTTCAAGCTTGTGGTTGTGCCTGTCTATCCACCTTTCGTAATTGTCTTTAGGCGTTTCGAGCCTGTCTTCCCATTTTCTTTCCCTATCTGTCATGCTTTCATGATGCATCTTTTTAATGAGAAAAATGTACTCGATCCCGTATTGGGTCTTAGATTCTTCAATGGTTTCCATTTCGTATTTCAAACCGTATTGATCGAATATTGATGTTATGTCTTCCTTTCTGAAAGAAATATCCGGTACGCCAATTTCATTCCAAGCGATAACCTCTGTTTTTTCTTTGAACTGAGTAAATAAAATTAAAACAAATTTTTGAGTAAACGATTCACAAGCGTTCATCAGTATGTCTTTCCATTGTAAATTATGCTCTAAGACATGTCGCATAAAAATTCCTTCACAATTACTTTTATATTTAGTTAAATCAGCTTTTTTGTCTGAGTGAGGAGTAATTGATCCATCTATTCCTGTATATTTTTTCGACAAACATTTTGTTTTAAACCAGCCAACTCCACAGCCCCAATCTTCTACCGCATCACAATCTTTCAGAAACTCTGCTCCTTTATCGTAAGTTTCTGTATTACCATACCAGTCAAGGGGGACGTCAGAACCGACGTCCTTATACAGGTCATTCCATTTGTCCATATTTGTCATACTTTCATGATACGTCTTTTTTTAAATAAATCAAGGTCAAACTTATATATCGTCCACCCAAGCAACGGTTTTTCTGTTCGTTTTAAAAGTGACTTTTTTATTTTATGGAGCGGGTGGTGGGAATCGAACCCACGTTATCAGCTTGGAAGGCTGGAGTAATACCATTATACGACACCCGCACCACACACCCTGTAACATAGGGGGTCTTTTTTGTTTAGTCAATTGCTATTGTAATAGCTTTTGCCTTCTCTGATTTGGGTATCTTTACCGTAAGGAGTCCGTCTTCATGTTTTGCTGACAGACTAGAGAGGTCCACCTCGTCGGGAAGCGCAAAAGAATATGAAGCGGTTGAGTCGTTTTCATTCTTTGCTACAATATGCACGCGCCCTTCATCAAGTCTCGCGGCAATATCTTCTTTCTTGAAGCCAGCCAAGGGAACGTAGTATTCGTAGTGTTCTTCTTTCTCTCTGCAGTTGATTGAATTATCTTTTCTACGCCAGTAAGAATGATCGCCATCAAAGTAGGCGTTGTCCCAGTTGGTTAGAAAATTATCAAATAGTGTATTTGTTAATGTTAGTGTTCTCATAGTAACTGTATTAAGCATGCTTCATGCCAAAAAAAACCAAAGAAAATGAAAAGAAAATAAATATAAGGGACATCGTGACTCTTATCTTAAATAAGTGTAGTGCGCCACCATGACTCTTCTGTTTTTTTTATTTACAATCTTCCGCTCACCGTGTAATATTAAATAAGAAAGTAGATGACAAAAACAGGTCTTAAGATGAGACAACATAACCGTGGAGGATACATTGGGATTTTACTTTTTGACGGACAGGAAGGGAAACTGTTTAACTAATTCTTCCCTATTGCTACAAAGATAGGTGTAGTCCTGTGTAAGCTCTTCTCCGTTTTTTATTTTCTCGATAGTCACAAAAGACAAAAAGTCTCCAGCGCTCCCCTCGTTAGAAAGCCTTACGTTTGGGTGATCTGAATGATTTAAATAAAAAGAAACATCTATTGAATTAATTCCCCTGCTTGGAAAATGGTAAGAACCGTACTCTGTCTTTACTAGCATATCATTTACGTAGTCAATCATTGGCTGCTCTAGCCCGAGAACCTCTCTTTCGCTTATTTCAATAGCCTCGCCCGCACTGAGGGCGGCGTTAGCAAACTTAAAAACCTCTACGTCACTTGGAATATTTTTTATCGCAAAAACGCCGACTCCGGAAATTTTTGAAACACCAAGTCTACAGTAGGTGTCGTCCCTTAAGTTAGATAAAAGGCTGCTTCTTCTTTCTAGTCTTTTTAGATTTCTTTCCTGCCTTTTTACTGGATCTTTTTCTGGGGGGTGGTGGCTCATTGTTCGTTAGTCTTTTGTCCTTCCTCCATCCTTGTCGATATAGAAATCCCGCAACGGTGTTAGCATATCTTGTTACTTCTTTCTCTGATTTGTCCCAAAAAAAAGCATGACAAATTTCATGGATTATTGTATTAAGTTCGGATTTTTGCGTTAAGTATGGGTTAATGTAAATTTTAGAATTTTTTTCTTCAGGATCGTCACAGAGACCATGTATGTCCCCGTAATAAGACTCGTTAGGTTTTACAAAATAAACCTCATATCTTATTCCGTCAACATTTCTAAATTTAAAACAAAAGTTTTTCTTGCTTACCATCCTTTAGCTCCATTATTTCGTTTACCCAATTCAAGAGGTCTATTTTATTTTCTATTCCTCCGCACCAATTCGCGTGGTGGACTAGGGTGTCCTCCGGAACAAAGATTTTCGTTTTTTCCTCCCAGCTTTTATTATGCCACCACAATCCACTCTGATCTTCCTCAGAGAAATTATTTATACCGTCCGTATACAGCCCGTGAGTATAATACCTCTGCGGTAGCCATCCGCAGGAAATTTCAGGCCTATCATTAATCAGGCTATTAATAGTTGACTGCTCTGAGGTTTCGAAGCTCACGCTGTCATCGCTCGAGTCATGGGAGGACAGTGTATTCATTACGCCCTCAAAGAGGGCTCTAATCTTCTTGGAGTTTCGAACAATAAAAAAGCCGCCACATCTGCCCACTTCATCCGAATTGTGATCCTTCATAAAGGATATATCATTGTCTCCCAAGCATGATGTTAGGTCTGCCTTTATTTTCCCATAAAACTTTATGTCTACATCTGAAAAAAGTATAAGGTCGCCATCTTTGAAAAGATTTAAATATTTATTTATAAATATCTGCTTCTCTATCATTTGCGTTCTCCACCCATCGGAAAAAAGATCTCCTGACTTACATTTTTGGGGGACTTGTTCTACGGTGAGGGATAGACCCCTCTCAAATGGAAAAGACTTGAGGAAGAAGCCCTCCATGAAAGGTCTGTGGCTATGGCTATAACTTACGCAAACATACATTTTATACAATCGCAAAGGGCATTTCTGCTGGGCGAAATTTTGGGTCCCCCTCTTTCCCTTGGTGACGGAAACGCTGTCCATCTTTCCAGAAATGAATTTTTTCTACCGAGTTTAGTAGGCTTTTCACATGTGTCGCTGCCACCTCACAATTACGCAGGGAGTCTGCAAAATATCCGTACTGTTTTTTTGCATTCTCCACTCTTTTCTCCCTGTTGCAGCCACAGCCTCCTTTGGTGTTCTCGTAGGTCTTAATAAAGTTCTGAAGTTTGACCTTTAGATCTGCTACTTTCTTTGCCTCCTCGGCATCGAGGCCTTCTAGAGGGGGAAGCATGTCTTCCCCGTTGGCTTTAGAAAATAAAACGAGTTCCTTCATGTTAAAGAAACTATAATAACTATAATCGGGTGTTACCCATACTGGTGTACTCTCACTCATAAGCTTTCCTAGATATAAATTTTAAAATTAAAAACAAAAATAAAGACAACCACAAGTTCATTACAAATAAACCCAAATCTTTATGAGTATAACACACTGCAACATTGAGCCAAAAGCCAAAACAATATGGACAAGAAAGTAACTTTCTTAGAAAGGTTTTCTTATCCCAAGCTAGCCACTCCCAATAGGTGTCTGCAGGATTGTCATCCAAGTAGTCTTCGTACTCCTTTATTTTAAATAACTTTGCAAGCCCAAACAGCTTAACGTATTCTACAAAGAAATCAGTTTCATATATATAAAAAAGTAAAACTGAAACTAAAAATGGATAAGCTAATGACTCCATATCGTTAACATAATACTTTAAACTAATCTTCTAGTCTAACTAATTTTATGTTGTACCAATTAAAAATTTCCTTGGCTTGCTCGTCTCTTTCGTAGGTTTCTTTATAATAAACCTCCTGCACACCGTAAGCAGCAACCATGGTAGCGCAAGAAGAGCAGGGTAAAAGGGTGACCGCCAGAAGCTTCACTTCTCCCCTTTTGCATAAGGAGAGGCAGTTTGCCTCCGCATGAATCATAAATTTTCTACGGTAATCTCTATTATCCCAGAAATTTTTATAAGGCATAGATACGCCCGAGGCCAGCCCGTTATACCCCACTCCTATAACCATGTTTTGGCTATTCAAAGCGCAAGCTCCTACTTTTTGGTAGGGGTCCTCGCTTCTTTGGGATGCTGCTTGAGCTATGTTAAGGGCGTATTGCTCCCAAGATATTCTGTTACCCATCAGAATTACAAGTCATCATGGAGTCATCTTCGATAACTGTTTTCTTGTATTCTACTCGCGGTCTGCCGGTCTTAGTTTTAGTTGATCCAACGACGGTCAAGTCTCCCATGTCTACAGCTTTGTTTAGTTTACTGTGTATCGTAACGCGAGACACCTTTTCGGTTGAGGTATCGACAATGTCTTGAGCAGTGAAAACTACGTCAGGCCAAGCAATATCTACTGGTGGACGTCCTCTTTTAGTAACCTTAATTTTAGTATCCATACTACTGACATAGTACTAGGTTTTTTTGTAAAGTCAAGGAGGTTTTTTTTGGATATAGAGACAAATTCAATCATTATAATCATATGACTATTCAAGATGCCTCAAACCAGCTATTTACTTGGTTCGAAGAAAACGACAACTTCGAGATTGGTAGAGATTTAAAAAAAATTCTGCCGATCATAGACGACGAAGAGGCTACCCTCACCGCCTTTAAAATAGCCCTAGAAAAGCTAGAAGAAATGCAGCTTGTCGCCTCTAAGGATTACGCAGATAAGAAATATTATATTCTCGAAAAACATATGGACGCGTTCCAACAAAATGTTGAGCTTGGCCCTTGGACCGCTAAGTTCGTGACTCAAGAAATTAACGAATTCTGCGAAATACTTCAGGATAATACAGACTTATGCCAAGCCTCTAGCATACAGGAAAAAGACGTAAGAAACCTTGTCCATGTAATCCAGTGGTATAAGGCTCGAATTCTTGAGAAAGAGCAAATCATCTCAGGGACAGCCTCCCTTGCCGCTCTTGCTGGTGACGCGTTAAACGGTATAGATAATAAAAAAGATGATGACGAAGGTAAAAATGGCAACAAAAAGAAGAAAAAATGAGCGACGAAAAAAAAATAAATAAAGATTGGGAGAATTTTCAAAAAAAGCGAAACCCAGAGGCTGATCTAGATGCGGCGTGGGCTGGGTACAAGAAGAAGCTCAAGATTATATCAGACAAAGAAGCCTTAGAAATGGTCAAGGAAAAATCTAGAATCATTGAAGAGGGCACTGGAGAAAGAAACCTCCTCGAGCTAATGCCTCTTTGCAAGTTTAAGGGAGGGGCAAGTCGAGGGAAAAGATACATGAGGGTCACAATCGACTACTCAATAAGGCTAATTCAGGAAGAAAAAACACTAATAGAAAAGAAAAACCTCACAATTAACATACCCTCATTAAAGCCGGGTGCCTTTCCTAGAGGTCTCGAAATAGCCGTGAGCGAAATGAAGCCAGACGAACTCAGAAGCGTCATCCTCCCACCTGAATTAGCGTTTGGGGCTAAGGAGGACATACCCGGTATCCCAGCGTTCTCAACTGTAGACTTCGAAATAAGGCTAGTGAATGTTGACTGCGGAATAACGATCTAAAAAAAATCTTGCTCATTGAAAAATTGATGGTAAGATTCTCAAAGTTCTTTGTTAGCGGTGAAATAGCTTGTGGAGGTTATCTCCACAGAACTCGTAAGAGACCACAGGCCCGTAAAAAGACCTTAGCCAACTAGACCTAATAAGTCTACTGTTATTTCGGGAAAAAGCGACAGTTGAGGCTAATGTGAGTAGAAATACTCAAGCTAGAAACTTCATCCTCTCAAGAGGAAAAAGGATAAGCAGTCAAAAGAAAAGTCCCACCGCAGAAACAAAGAGCTCTATAGCTTAACAAGTCAGCGAGCGAGACTAAAAGAGGTTAACGCGACGGACTAAAGCGGCTTTGTTAAGAGTAAGATTTATCTCCTAGTGGACAGCTATGTTCTTATCTCGAAAGCCTTACAGGCTTTCTCAGCTCAAAGGAAAAATTTAAAGGATAAGCAGTCATACACGAAGATTGTTAGATTTAAAGTTTAAATAATTTTTATATAATATATGAACAAGATAATAGGTATATCAGGAGTAGCGGGTTCCGGTAAGGATACTTTCTGTGACTTTCTTTCAGCTAGACTACCCTGCGAAAGGTATTCCCTAGCTACTGAATTAAAAAACGAAGTCAATCAATGGTGCAGAATGCACTACCATATTGATTCCGTTAACTGTAGTAGAGACGAAAAGGAGATCATTCGCCCGTTCCTCGTTGCTCACGGAACAACCAAACGTAAGCTTTCGGACGGTAGGCACTGGATTGAGAAGCTACACAATAAGGTAATCAAAGGAAATCGTTCTAAATTTAAGATTATCACTGACATAAGGTATGATGACTACGAAAATGACGAGGTTTCTTGGTTAAAGAACGAGCTTGGGGGCATACTTGTTCATGTCTCTCAATATACAATAGAAAATGCGGTCCACATAGAGAAACCCGTGAATTATATTGGTCCAACTAGGCGCTTTAGGGAGCCAGCAAACTCCGAAGAAGCCAGAAATGATCCTAATCTAAAAGAAAAAAGTGACTTTCAAATCGAATGGGAGTTTATTAAGAATGGTCAAATAGAACAATTAGAACCATACATAAACGACTTTATGGCATGGCTAATCGGTGACCATGAAAAAGATAACACCAGCAGACAGCACTTTAATAAGGAAAGTTAAAAAAAACGGATGCAATGAAAGTTACAAACTTCTAGCCAGCAGGCATGAAAAATTATTCTATAAAATATGTCAAAAATACATACCCGCAGCCTATACCAAGGGAATTAAGAAACAAGACATGTTTAATGATAAAGATTTTGTAATATTCAAAGCACTCTCTTCTTACAAAAACAACAGAAAAACAAAATTCTCTACGTGGCTAGGAAACTGTACGAAATACTACTGCCTCGGCTTAATAAATGCCAACAACAGATATGTAAACTCTGAAGAAGAATTGCTACAGATAATACTAGACAGTCAATCAAGGCAAATACACGATCAAGAAATAAAGTATAAATTTGACAAAGAGTATGTTTTTAATATCTTAGATAACCTAAAAGACAAACGTATCTCTAAAGTATTTAAACTAAGGTTCTTCGACGAATCAAAGGAGAATAGAAAGCCGACTTGGAGTTTTATAGCTAAAGAAATAAACACTAGTACCCAGACAGCGATCAACCTATATAACAGAGGAAAGAAAATGCTTCACAAGAAAATAACCTCAAAACAATCTCAAGATATGATTTGACATCTTAAAAAAACATGTTATATTCAAAGGATCATGAGTACTGATAACAAAACAGATAAAACAGACTGGCAGAAAAGAGAAGTAGGGGCCCTTTGGAAAAAGGAAAGTGCCACCCAGAAATTCTTCTCAGGGCATGTAAAGGTTGACGATTACGGAGAGGAAAAACTCCTCAAAGTTGTTGTATTCTCCAACAGGCATAAAAATAAGGACAATCATCCAGATTTCCGTATTTACACTGTGGACGAACAGAAACCTCGTTCTTCCAAGCAGGAAGAAACCGTTTCTTCAGAAGTAGGAACTGAAGAAGTTCTTTAGGACATGGAGTTTGCCGTTAATGTTCCGGTAACGGAAACATCTTTCGGTCAAATCGGTACATCTCTTTTAAGAGAATTACATGCTAGAGGGATGGAACCGGCCTTGTTTCCCATGGCTGGTTCTGTCTCTCTTGCCTCACAAGAGTATTCTCAAGAATTTGAAGAGTGGATTTACAGATGCATAAGTAAATCCTATTTCCATGACAGAAAGAACCCCTGTTTTCGCTTATGGCACTTGAATGACTCGCTGCAATCATACAGTGAGAAGCAAATGCTTTTGACTTTTTACGAAACGAATTTACCCACCGCCCAAGAGTTAAATATAATTAAAAATAATAGAACCTTTGTAAGTAACAATTATACTGCGGAAATATTCAAGTCTCACGGCGCTGAAGTAGGTGTCCTACCCTTAGCTTTTGATTCTCATAATTTTCAAATAAATAATAAAAAATATTTTAATGATGACAGAATCACATTTAACCTATGCGGTAAATTTGAAAAAAGAAAACATCACAAAAAAATAATAAAAGCTTGGGTCAAAAAATACGGAAACAACAGCAACTACTACCTACAGTGCGCGATCTGGAACGGTTTTCTGAAGCCGGAAAAGAATAAAAGCAGCTTTGAATCATGCCTAGAAGGAGAGACTTATTACAATGTACAATTTTTAAGCTGGCTAGATAAAAATAAAACTTACAATGATTTTCTTAATTCCGGAAATATAGTTATCGGAATGTCGGGCGGCGAAGGATGGGGCTTGCCAGAGTTTCAGTCCGTAGCGCTTGGTAAGCACGCCGTAATCCTAGACGCGCACGCGTATAAGGATTGGGCAAATAAAGACAACGCCACGTTAGTCCAACCAAATGGAAGAATCGACTCAGATGACGAAGCTTTCTTTAAGAAAGGAACTAAATTTAACCAAGGGACTTTCGCCAACTGGAACGAAGATGATTTTATAGACGGGTGTGAAAAGGCTATTGAAAAATATAAAGAAAACCCAGTTAACGAAAAAGGAATTAGCCTACAAAAAACATTTACTTACGAGAAAATGGTTGATAGAATACTGGAAGAACTAAAAAAAATATAATGCCCATTTACGAATACAGCCATCCAGAAACCGGTAAAGTAATAGAAGTTATACAAGGTATGACAGACAAGCACACCTTTGTCGATGACCAAGGTGTAGAATGGAAAAGGGTCTTCAATTTACCTAACGCAGCCATAGACACAAGTGTAAATCCATTCTCTGAGCAGGAGTTTGTAGACTACACAGCAAAGAAAGGCATGACCGCTGGAGAAATGATGGATCTCTCAGGAGAACTAAGTAAAAAAAGAGAAAATTCTAAAGACAACGGTATCGATCCAGTAAAACAAAAAACGGTTACCGAATACGAAAAAAAGACGGGCAAGGCTCACCCCAATAAATCAGGAAACAAACCAAGAACATTATGAAATTTTCTGTATTCACACCGTCCCACGATCTCAAGCATATCGATCGACCACTTGAGAGTCTCGAAAACCAAACATTTAAAGACTTCGAATGGGTGCTCCTGTTAAACAATGAAGCAAAAAAGGAACAAAGCAAACTTGAAGAAAAAATTAAAAAGAAAAAAATAAATTATAAGTTCGTAGAATTCTTTCAAGTTAACAATAAAAACATTGGATACCTCAAAATGGAGTGCTGCAGAAATGCTAACGGAGAAATTCTGGTAGAACTTGATCACGATGACGCCTTGGAACCAAATTGCCTAGAAGAGCTTGCTAAAAAGTTTGACGAAACTAATGCCGACTTCGTTTACTCTTCCGACTACTCCGTAAGAGTTAGTGAAGACGGAAAAGAAGAGTTTCAAACCCCGTTTAACCCCATGATGGGGTGGCAACAGGGAGAAAAAGACGGAAAGAAATACCACCCATCCTTTGAGCCATCTCCATTAGCTTTTTCTTACATCTGGTATGCGCCAGATCACGTAAGAGCTTGGAAAAAAGATTTTTACGAGAGCATAGGTGGCCATGACCCGAGCATGGATATATGCGATGACTTCGACCTGCTCTGTAGAACATACACTGAAGGAAAATGCGGACACATACCGGAGCCCCTGTATAAATACTATTTCCATCAAGACAATACTGCTTACGGGGATAAAAATGAAAAAATTCAAGAGTTAACACACGACCTTCACGATAAATATATTCAAGGGATGGTTGAAAAATGGTGCGACGACGCGGGGCACTTTAAAGTTGACCTTTGCTCTTTCAACAATAAACCAGAAGGGTATGTCGGCATCGACAAAAGGAAATTGAACGACGAAGACATAGAGTTCGACTTAGACCAACCGAACTGGCCCTTCGAAGATGGCACGGTGGGATTATTTCGATGTCAGGACGCCTTAGAGCACCTAAAGGACCCAATTAATACCATGAAAGAAATGCATAGATGTCTAGCGCCGTTTGGGTGGGCCTTGATTGAGGTACCCTCGACAGATGGTCGCGGAGCATTTCAAGATCCAACCCATGTAAGTTTCTGGAATAGCAACAGCTTCTGGTATTACACTAAAGCTCAACAGGCTCACTTCATAGGCACCCCTGTTAAATTTCAGCTCAACAGAATACTAGATTACTTTCCGTCAGATTGGCATAAATTCCATAAGATAAAGTACACCAAGGCACACTTAGTTAAAATTCCTTGGGACCACAACAAGTCCTTGCCTAACGGAAGAGAAATTTAATTTTGTTCTTTATTTTTCAAAAATATCCCTTAAACTTAAGTTAAGTTAGGACTTCACTGATGAGCGATTCTGTAACCTATGTTAAGAAAAGAAACGGACGACTCCAAGACCTTGACATAAATAAAATTAACCTTTGCGCCGAGAGAGCGTGTGAAAACCTAGAAGGAGTTTCCGCCAGCGAAGTTGTACTAGACGCTCACGTTCAGCTATACGACAAGATTACAACCAAGGAGATAGACAAGGCTCTCATTCTATCTGCGCGTCAAAAAATAGAAAAGGAACCTAATTATAATTTTGTTGCCTCTAAGCTCTTGCTCTTTAATGTACATAAAGAAGTCTTCGGCAGTAGCGTGGACAAGGACGCCTTTGATCATCAATATCGCTTAGCCTTTATAAAGAACGTTAAACTTTTAGTAAAAGAAGGAATTCTCTCCAAAAAGCTTTTAGATTTTGATTTAAAAAAACTCTCAGAATCCCTCAAACTATGCAGAGATTATAAATTTAAATACCTTGGACTACAGACCCTTTATGACCGCTACCTACTCCAGATAAACAACCGAAGGCTAGAAGCTCCGCAGTCATTCTGGATGAGGGTAGCCATGGGGCTTGCTCTTAATGAAAAAAACAAGGAGCAAAAAGCTATAGAATTTTATGAAACCATTTCAAAATTTTTACTATGCCCTTCTACACCCACTCTTTTTAATAGCGGGACTACTCATAGTCAGCTTAGTTCTTGCTATCTCAACACTTTCGATGATAGCATCGATGGCATATTTGAGGGCGCATGGCAAGAGGCTCGAAAATCTAAATACGCAGGAGGCTTAGGTTTTGATGTCACTAATTTTCGTTCTTCTGGGTCTCACATCAAAGGAACAAATGGGACTTCTAGCGGGCTTGTACCTTGGCTTAAAATTTACAATGATTTACTTGTGGCAGTTAACCAAGGGGGTAAACGTCCCGGTGCTGGCTGCGCTTATCTTGAGCCTTGGCATTTAGATATAGAAGATTTTCTTGACCTTAAAAAGAACACGGGGGATGAACGCCGTAGATGTCACGACATGAATACTGCCAACTGGTTGCCGAATTTATTCTTTGATTATGTAGAAAAAAATAAAGACTGGTATCTTTTTTCTCCTTCAGATGTTAGAGACCTACACGAGCTTTACGGGAGTAACTTTGACAAGAGGTACAAAAAATATTGCAAGCAAGCAGACGATGGAGAATTGACTAACTTCCGCGTTATTAATGCCAAAGAACTATGGAAAAAAATGCTAAGATCCCTGTTTGAGACGGGTCACGCTTGGATGACATTCAAAGACAACGCTAACATGCGTTATTCTAACTCTCACGAAGGTGTTATTCATAGCTCTAATCTTTGTACTGAAATCTTTTTGCACACTAAGCCGTCTCAATTTAAAAACGGTATAAAAAGCGAAGTGGGCGAGACGGCCGTCTGTAACCTAAGCTCCATTAACCTTAAAGAACACCTTAAGCAAAACGGCAAGCTAGATTTTAAAAAATTATCAAAAACGATAGCAACACAAATGCGAATGCTAGACAACGTAATTGATTTAAATTTCTACCCTACCGCTGAAGCAGAAAAAGCAAACCTTTCTCATCGTCCGGTTGGAGCAGGAAGCATGGGTTGGGCCGACGTATTTCATTCCTACAAGGTTAACTTTTCCTCAGATGACGCTATCAAGTTCTCCGATGAACTTTATGAGTTTATTTCATATCATTGCATCTCAAACTCCAGCAAACTAGCTAAAGAAAAAGGCCAGTATTCTACCTACGAAGGATCTCTCTGGGATCAGAATATCCTACCATCAGACACCTATAAAGGCCTAATGGAATACATGAATGAATACAAGCCTATTCTCCACCGAGGAAGGAAGTACTGCCCTGACCTAGACTGGAAAGAGCTTCGTGCTCACATAAAGGAACATGGCATGCGCAACAGCAACACCATGGCCATTGCCCCGACAGCGACAATTTCCTACATACAAGGGTGCTCTCCCTGTATTGAGCCAGACTTTTCCGTCTTATTTGTATATGAAAATAAAAGCGGCAATCTTACTATAGTAAACGAGTGGTTCATAAAAGAATGCCGCGAAAGAAACATATGGAACCAAGGCCTTATTGACGCAATAAAGGCCGTAGACGGCGATCTAACGCGATTAAACGGTGACATACCGCAAGACCTAAAGGAAAGATATTGCACGGCCTTTGACCACGATCAATTTAAGTTACTTGAATGCGGGGCTGCGCGCCAAAAATGGATAGACATGGGGCAAAGTTTAAACTTGTTTAATAATAAAACTTCGTTAAAATATTTAAATGATCTTTATTTTCACGCAAAGAAGCTGGGGCTAAAGAGTACATATTATTTAAGAAACCGTGCGGCAAGCGAAATTGAAAAAGCTACGACTAGTAGTAACGGTAGTCATAGTGCCTCAGGTGATACTGATACTCTTAATACTGCTGTACAATCTTGCAACATAGACGGAACATGTGAAAGCTGTCAATAATGACAAGAAAAAAGACATTAAAGCTAATAGAAAACCTAGCCATCACCTTAAATAAAGAAAAAGGTATGGAGGATGCAGCGTCTGTGATGTATGTCCTCGCCGGAACAATCGCTCTCGATAACGAAGAAGCCTTAAGCTCTCTGTGCATGCATAATGTGATATGGGCTGATCAAACTTTAAAAGCTATCCAATCATCAAGCAAAGTCGACGGAGGCACGCCCCCGCCACCTGCAAGACCAGACGACACAGAAAAAAATGAGTAAGAAAGACGGTACACTATTAGGCGACAATGTTTCTGGGGTAAACCAAATTTTACCACACAAGCATGAATTCGCTTGGGATCTATTCCTTAAAGGCGTAGCGAACAATTGGTCTCCAGCGGAGATAAACATGTCTACGGACATAGAACAATGGAAATCTGGTGATCTCTCAGAAGACGAGAAGCTACTAATAAAAAGGACCCTAGGCTTTTTTGCGGGAACCGAATCGCTAGTAGGAAACAACCTCTTGTTGACCGTTAACAGATGGGTGACAGACCCAGAATGTAGACAGTATATCCTTCGTCAAGCTTACGAAGAGTCACTCCATAATTGGACGGTAGTTACGTGTTGCGATAGCTATAATTTAAAAATTTCCGAAGTCTACGAAGCTTATATTAATATTCCATCCATTAAGGCCAAGGACGATTTCTTGATGAGCGTCACCACAGATGTCAATCGTCAAGATTTTTCCACGAAAACGATAGAAGGGAAGAGAGAATTTACACGAAATTTAGTTACGTACTATCTTTTAGCGGAAGGGACTTTTTTCTTTAGCGGTTTCGCAATGATCCTAGCTCTTGGTAGACAAAATAAATTGCCGGGATTGTCAGACCAAATCCGATATACCTTAAGAGACGAAACCCTGCATATACAATTTGGAACTTACCTTATTAATGTTATTAAAGAACAATACCCATCGGTGTGGACAAAAAAATTCGAGACAGAAACTATTGAGCACATTAAAAAAGCGGTAGAGCTTGAAGTGCAATACGCTCACGACGTTCTTCCTCGAGGGATTCTAGGGCTAAATGCTGAGATGTTTGTCGATTACATGCAATATATTGGCAACAGACGCCTAGAAGGAATAGGCATTGACTTCCGTTTTGATAGCGACAATAACCCATTTCCATGGCTGTCTGAAGTTGTCGATACGGGGGCAATGACTAATTTTTTTGAAAGAAAAGTGAAGGACTACCAAAATTCTGGAGTCTTAGAGGATGATTTTTAAACAAACATGAAAACACTAGTAACACTAACGGCAGCTACAATGCTGCTTTCAATGGGGTGCACAAGCACCGTAACCCTTGGCACAAAAGCTAACGAGTCTCAGGTTGTGGGAGCTACGGCAGGAGAAGAAGGGGTAAGCGTTACCCTTCCTCTTATTAAAGGCGAAGTTTCTCCAGTGAAAACCACGCCCAAGAAATAGGCGTAAATAAAACCATAGCACACAGCAAACCCCTTCCGAGTAATGTCTTTCGCTCGGAAGGGGTCTTTTTAATACAAAATTTTTCCTACAATATTCTCTGTACGCAACAGCCCAAACCAAGAATCTTCCCTATTATCCCCTATAACCCACACGTGCCCCTCAGCAATAGTTTCCTTGCCTTGGCTCACGTATTTAATTATAGGGCTTCCGATATCCGGACCACTAAAGTATCTTAATATTTCATCGTTTTCATCTACAAGATAACACCCTATTCTACCCCGCCCGAAAGGATCTTGTAATTTCCTATGATTTAAATAGATAACCCCCTCTTTTATTTCTATTGTGTCCCCGGGAAGCCCTATTATTCTTTTACTTAATTTTTCGTTTTCATCCTTAATTACAACTTTATCGTATCTTTTGGGGTGCCAACTTTTTCCTAGAGAAGAAGACCTTTCGATGACAACCCACTCCCCGTTTGTTAGAGTAGGCTCCATGCTTTCTCCCACGGTTTTTACAAACCTATATTTAGAGCTAAAAGGAAAAGTTACTATCAGCAAAAGACAGCAAACCCTAAACACCTTATTCTTTAATAACCTTGTAAACATACCTATTGATTAAGAATCTCGCAATCAACCCAACAATCACCAATATTATACCCCATATCATTAAGGCTTTAAAATTAATTTTGATATTATTTTTTTTAATTATTGGCTCTTTGCCCGCGTTTTTCTCGGATAGGCTTCCATCAGGGTTGAGTTCGTAAATTTTAGGCTTTGACTTTACTTCCTCCCCAGCGACCACTTCGCTAACCTTGCTTGCGCCCCACCCTATGGCCTTAAATGGAGCAGCAGCAACGCTCCTCACCGCCTTACACCCCGACATAAGCATAACTAGCCCCAGAGTAGCAACAATAAGAAGCAGCCTTACCCTCTTATAGGTATTCTTCTTGAATATGGGTGGAAAAAAGCAGCTCACAAGTCCCTCAAATTATCAAACTCAAACATTTCCATCTCAGGCAAGCCTACTCCGTGATCACGGTACTGAGGAACACGCCCTTCGTGCAGGGAAGCAATGTTTTTGTAATCGATTTTGTTTTTTTCCTTATCCCACACACTATTAGGATCTCGCTCTGCGATATCTTTTTTTATTCGTTTGATATGTTTTCTAAGTGCAATTTCTGTTTTATTATTCATGATATCAAAGCTATTATATTTAAAGCAAGGCTAACCCCTAGCGCGCTAGCTAAGGCAACCATTATGTATTCTTGCGTCGTAAGCCGACTAGAACCTTCTTTAGTCTTTTTTTTGATTTTCATTGAAGGCTTTTTGTCTTCTTTATATATCCACCAATTCCCCGACTTATCTTGCGCTGCCCACTCTTTTTCTTGACCCTTCCACCAGTAACTGTCTTTATTTAGCGTTCTCATATCTAAATCCATTTATCAGGATCAACGGGCTTGGGTGAGTCAATTTTTGGAGGCCAATGCCCAATTTTCTTAAGGTAATCTACTAGTTTTTGAAGAATTATAGCTTGTTCATTTATCGTTTCCACCGCTTGCTCTATTTGGTCGTGTTGCTGGCTAGAGGTTTTTAGTATATCGTTAATCATCCCGAACTGATCAATTGTGGTTTGTGTCAATTCGTTGTTTTCTTTAGTAAGTTCTATCTTGTCCATTAAGTGACCAACTTCTTTTGTGGCATGCTTTATATCTTTTACAAACATAATAGACATCATAATCAAAGCGACGACACATCCTGTATAAATGCTTGTGGCATTCCTGTTTCCCCAAGCGGCAACTGAAGCCAAAAGTTTCTTCATATAAATAATTACACCATTAAAATTGCAAAACATTTCTTAAAGAACTTGGTTAAGCACTACACTTATTAATCTGAAATGTGAAATAAAAATTAATATTTATTTTAATACTTGAGGAATCTATTTTTCTTTAGTGTAATTAAGTTCAGACATGAAAAATTTACTATCAAGACTTCGTAAGTGGTGGTCTAGCGGAGCTAAATTGCGCGACCTGCACCTATGGGATAAAGTTCTCGACCTAAAAGACTGGCTAATGAGCCACCTAACTTGTCATACATTCTGGAAATCAATGGTTTTGATTCTTTCAGCTGTATTGTTGCATTTTGGATGTCTTTGTCCTTGGACCGTGCTAAAGCTGGGTCTCCTATCTTGGGGTTTAATCTTGCTACACAAGCACCATTCAGAGCATTGGCATATTTAAATCAATTAGAGACATTTTTACATACCTATTTTCTTAAAAATCCGTGTAATTACCTACATGGAAGGAGTATCATTTCAACTATTTGTTAACGTAGTCTTCACTCTAATCACCTTTCTAGGAGGGTGGGTACTTAAAGTAGTCTTTTCAGGCATCAAGGAATTGAGAGACGAAATGGAAGACCTTAGAGACGGAAGAAGAGAAGACTATAGAGAATTATCGGAAAGAATGCACAATGTTGCTCTTTCTATGCCGGAAAAATTCGTATCTAAAGATGACTTCAACACCTTTTCCGAGCGAATGATTGATAGATTTGATCGTTTAGACGAAAAAATCGACTCTCTTGCCAAAAAGTAAGCTTGATTCCCGTAAAAAATTCCATATAATGGTCTTGTAGTGTTCACTAAAAAAACATACGAGACGATTATCCACTTATTCCTAAAAAGCCCAGCAAATTGCTATCGACCAAAAGAGTACAGGCTTGCTAAATTCATGATTAAAATGATTCCAGACTTAAGCTTCTGGAAATCCATTCAACCCGACTTCGTAGAGATAGAGGGTCGCGTGATGTCCCTAAGTTACTTTCTTACCAAAGAAAACAAGAGCCTATTCCTTGATGAATACGAGCGCCACAAAAAAACATCCAAATTTGAACCTGACAAACTAAAAGAAAAGAGCTACCCTTTAGAAGACCGTAAGATAGAGAAAGGCTCTTCTGTGAAGTCCCCGAATAAAAAATTAAATTTATTGAACTTTATAAAACATGGCACGAAAAAAGAAAACTGAAACAACCGCAGGAATATCCCCAGAAGACCAGATTCAAGCTTACCTTGAACAAAATAAAGGGGATCACTATAACTTTGAAGAAGAACGGAACTACGTCGTATCCAGCGGCAGCCTATTAATGGATATTGAAATGGGGGGCGGCATAGGCCCCGGAATCATAAGAGCTTCAGGAATTACCGAAGGAGGTAAAACATCCTGCGCCTTAGCCTTTGCTAAGAACTTCCAAAAGATGGACGACGCAATGGTTGTCTATTTTAAATCCGAAGGAAGACTTCCTCACGACATGCTTGAAAGAGCGGGTATAGATGAAGACCCTAAGAAATGGAAAATAATTAAGTCAAACGTGTACGAAACGGTTATCAATCTGATGAGAGAGCTCGTTAAAAATAATGACAAAAATTTTAAATACATGTTCATTATAGATTCCATGGACTCTTTGGTTCCAAAAAATGACCTAGAAAAAGGGCCGGAAGAAGCGAACAAGGTCGCGGGAGGTGCTCTATTAAGTTCAGACTTCTTAAGGAAGATGGCGTTAGCTCTCTCTACTAGGGGTCACATTTGCTATATGGTATCCCAAGTAAGAAGTAAGGTTCAAATTAACCCCTACGAAAGGACCGACGCCAGAGTAACTAACGCTTCTGGCGGCAACGCGCTGCTTCATTACAGTGATTGGATTTTAGAATTCCAAGAAAGACATTTAAAGGACATTATATCCTCCGAAGCAAACGGCAAAGGAGACCTGCACGGCCATTGGTGTAAAGTTGTTTTTAAGAAAACCCCGAACGAAAAAACCGGAACCTTAGTCAGGTACCCAATAAGATACGGAAGCAAAAACGGCAAAAGTATTTGGGTTGAATATGAAGTGGTTGATATGATGCTTCAGTGGGACATGGCCAGCAGAAAAGGTGCGTGGATTACTATATCAGACAACCTAATAGAAGAGGTTAAGGAAGAGACTGGTCTAGACTTAGATAAACAGCACCAAGGTTTAGATAATCTCAAAAAATACTTTGAAGACAACAAAGAAATAGGAAAATTTTTATTTTTTAAATTTAGAGACGTGCTTAAAAAGTCTTAATATAGTGTAAATAATTTATGGGGGCGTACTGGATTCGATTTGGATTCTTACGCCAGATTGCAAGCAGAGGATGATGGTTGGCCTCTTAAAACATCTATCAAAAAAACATAAATGCCAACGATAACGTTGACATGGAGTTCGCTCCTTCAGTAGCTGAAGCTGAC
>NZER01000194.1 GCA_002690445.1 Candidatus Pacearchaeota archaeon | reverse complement strand
GGCAACACCGTGTCCAGGGTGGCATACTGATTGCCGCCCTGCCCCGGGACGTCGCCGTACTCGTCCACCTAGAACTCGATCACAAGCCGGACGCGGACATCGGTGGCGGCCACGTAGGTGGGTGTCCCACGGGTGACACACTGGAAATAGATCCGCCTGTCGCCGGCCTCATACGCCAGCCCGATATCGTCGACGGTGGCGATGGAGTTGTCATTGAAGCTCTTGTACCCGGTGACGGTGATGGACCCGATACAGGTCTGGAGCTCGGCGTCGGTGGGGTCGAACGCGGCGTTGTCGGTCGTCCCGGTGATGTCCGTGTCGAACATCACGATGTCGAAGTCCACGTTCTGGGAGGCCCGATCCTGGACCACCACGGTCATTATCTTGCCGTTGCTAGGAACGCCGTCGAACGAGTTTTTCTCGCCCAGGGCGTCCCCGGAAGCGTAGATGTCGGTCTCGATCCCGATGTCGACGAAGGCCCCTTTGGTGAAGCCCATGCTATCTCCCTAGCGGGGTGTTTCTGGGCACACCCCGCGAAGCCCTGATTACTAAGCTTCCTGTGCCCAGGTGCCGACCTGCTTGGTCACGATCCAGCCGTCCGCCGAGAAGTATTCTAGCTGAATCATGTCTCCAGCCCGGGCCGTGGCCTTGGTGTTCTCCCAGTCCTTGTCGTCGGAGCCGGTCACGTCCGGGCCGTCGATGCTGTCGGATGCGTTCGGGCTCACCGAGATGAGCTGGTCCCCGTCGTTGCCGCCGTTGATGACGCGGTATACGTGTCCGGTTGCCACCGCGGGCAACGTCACTACCACGGCATCGGCGGTCACGATCATGTCCTTGCCGATATCCTGGGCGTCCAGGGTCTTGTTGGTGGCGACCAGCTCCCCGAGTGGGAAGTAGTCCTCCTTGGGGTTCAGGATGAACTTCTGGGTGTCGACGCAGAGGCCGACGATCTGGGAGACGCTGGCGACCGGAGTGGCGCTGGGCCGACCGGCCGTGGCACTGAGCCAGAGCACGTCATCCGCCGCTCCGCTGTGCGCGCCCGCCGTGACGACTCCGCCCGCCCCGATGGTGCTCTTCTTCTCGCACAGGGCGTGCTTGCAGGCCGGGATCTCGTCCCCGCTGGCGCCCGCCCGCATGGCCACGTAGTCCGCCGGCCTGTTGGCGTTGGCGTCGGCGAGGGTGCCGTCTCGGTTGAGCAGATCCCCCACGACGCACGCGGCGCCGAGGGTTATCTTGACGAGTCCCCACGCCTCGAGGATTACCTTGTCTGCAAAGTCTGTGTACGCCATGATCCTACCTTACGCCCAGCCAGCCCGGCCGCTCTCTGGTGGACCAGGTCTGGGCTTATGGGTGTGTTCTACGCGGTAACGGTGGCCGCGGGGTCGATTCCGGTCACCTTGCTGCACGAGATCAGCGACTGGAGCATCACGCTGACGTACCACTTGATGCGGACCCGGGCGGCGTCCTTCGTCTCCAGCTTGGAGAACCTCTCCGTGGTGACCGGCTGGGTCTGCACCCCGGTGAACGCCTTGGGCGCGAACTGGAGGAAGAAGATCGAGGTGGCGTTGTCGTCGTCTCCAAGCCCGACGCCGTCCGCGTCGTTGTGCCCGAACTGGTTGGTGCCGTAGTCCTTGTCGCAAGCCTCGTCGTCGCTCAGGTGGTCCGACACGACGACCGGGACATCGAAGAGGGTCTGGACCGTGCTGCCCTGGATGTCCATCTTGGTGATGCCGCCAACGCCGTTCAGGTACTGGTTGATCTCGCGGCGCATCTTCTTGGTCATCATCACCACTTCCGCGTCGCCGTTCTTGATCAGGTCCTTCGCCTCCTCTGCACTGAGCAGAGGGAGCGCGACGGGGGTGCCGGACGAGGTGGCCACCGTCACGGTGTTCAGGGTCAGGCTCGTCATCAGGCTGTGCAGCCCGTCGAACCCCTTCGTGTCCGTGTCGATGTCCCCGTAGATGGCCATGTCCAGGAACTTGCGCCGGATGGCCTTCGTCTTGGCGGTGATCTGCTCCGCCATCAGGTCCTGGACGTTCGAGCGGGTGGCCTTCAGGAACGAGTCGACATCGGCGTCGCCGCCGAGGATCCTGCTGACCGCGGTCTTCTGCGCCACGACGGAGGTGCTCTCTGCCCAGGTGTCACCCACCGCGTAGAAGTCCGCTCCGCTGAGAGTCGACTCCGTGTTGTACGTCAGCCCGTTGCCGACGATGTCCACGAACTGCATACGCTCCAGGAGTGGGTCGCCCTTGACCAGCTCTTCGATGACCCCTCTCTGGAGCACGTCGTTGGAATACTTGGCTCCTTCTACCAGCGTGAGTGACATGGTGTGTTACCTCGTGTGTTGTGGGAGTGGCGGGCTAGCCCAAGAAGTCCTTGGTGCCTGCCCTGATCTTCTCTTGGGAACTCATCTCGTCTACCGACGAGCCCCTCGTGCCGACGGTACTGGAATCGAAATTCTCCGTGCCCTTCAGCGCGGCCCGCTCTTTGGCGACTGCGGTGCGATCGGCTGCAACCCGCATCTCGGTCGGGCTCGTCAGGGCAAGGTCGTTCTCCAGCGTCTCGGCCTCCTCGGGGGTGAGCTTGAACTCTTTGGCCAGGCTCTGTGCTTCCTTGAACCGGCCCATCTTACCTGTCTCTTCGATCAGCGACTTGAGGCTCTCGGCGTCCTGACGGTTGGATACGGCTTCCTGGACGCGCCGAGAGGCACGCTGAGAGGCGTCCACCGCCGTCATCTGACCGTCCTCGACGGCCTGGAGGTCCGCGTTCTGCTGGGTCGTCTCCGCCTCGCGCGCCTGGCGCATCTCTTCGTTCAGCTGGTACTGCTGGACCTTCGCCCCAAGCTCACCGATTCGCCTGTCCTTGGCGGCACTGATCTCTGCGACCTGCTCGGCCGTCGGCGTCGTGGCCCCGTCGTCTACCCCAGGCTGGTCATCAGCGGTTTGTCCAGGTTGAGTTGCCCCATCCTGATCGGTCGCCGTGCCCTCTTGGTGTGTGACTTCAGCCATATCAATATCTCCTTCCGTCTAAGCGGCCAGTGTAGCAACCTGATGGATTTGACGCAAGGTCTGTTTCATCCACGTGTTGAAATTCGTCTGTCCGAACGGATGCTTATCGAATACCGTCCTTAGCTGTCTCTCCTCCGCACGAGTCAGCCGTCCGCGCTCGAACCAGACCTTGTTCAGAGCCGTCAGTGTGGCGGCGTTCAGGTCCGGTCGGACCTCGAGCCAGCGCGACGTCGGAGTCGGCGTGGATCTCGGCGGAAGCCGTATCGGGCCGACCCCAGGGATGCTCGGGGCTGGCGCCTGGGGCCGGCCCGAGCCGGGGGAGGCCCCCTTGGGCGGGAGTTCCAAGGGGTGCGCCCCCCTGGGCGGGAGCTCCAAGCCGTCTTGGCCGCCCAGGGTGTTGCCGAACTCTTTGCCGAAACCGGGTACGTTCTTCGGGTTGATCTTCAGCTCTGCCATGAGGCTCTTGACCCGGAGCCGGGCCTGGCCCGTCGACAGCCTGGTGATCGTACCCCGAATGAACAGCTTTGCCTCGTGGTCCGGGTGCTCGATCCGGTAGCGCTTGCGCAGCTTCTGGGCATCGGAGGGCTCTTTGTCCTCTCCGATGTCGTAGTAGGCGTCGAGCTCGGGCCACCTGGGGAGCTCGTAGGTCTGGACGCCGGCGCCGATGATGCCCGAGGCACCGGAGAGACCGACCAGCCCCTCGGCCTCGAGCGCCTCGTAGATGTCCATGCCGGCCAGCGGGATGCCCCCGCGCTTGAGCCACCGACGCCAGTCCCTCCTGTCTATCTTGGACCCCTTGAAGTCGCGCCCGGTCCAGGCCTCGAGGGCAAGCCCCAGGCCCGGGGCCACCTTCCCACGGAGCAGGGTCCCGACCAGTTTCACGGGGTCCTTCTCCGACGTCTCGCCGGTAACCGTGGACTTCAGCGAGCCGTCGTCGAGGTTGGCCTGGGTCAGCGTGTACCGGATCAGGCGGCCCCACAGGACCGCGTACTGCTGAAAGCCGCCCCAGACATCTATCCGGGTGCGGCCGATGCGGATCTTCATGAAGTCGGCGCTGCGGTTGTCGAACTCGACATCCCACAGGCCAGCCTTGTAGCCGCCCAGAATCAGAGACGAGAAGCCTACCATCGCCGTCCCGAAGTTCTTCCAGGCCAGCTTGCGTATGAACGGGTCCGCCGAGAACAGGTGCCGCGGAGAGATGAGCCGGCCGATCATGAGCCGCGCGGAGAAGAAGCCTGCGTTCAGCGCCGGGGATAGTCCCTTGAGCGGGCCGAGGGGGCCCCGGCCCGAGGTCTCGGCCAGGAAAGCCGCCAGCGTCGCCGCACTCTTGTCCAGGTTGAAGTTCTCGGCCCGCTTGCCGGTGATCTGTCCCTTTCCGATCTGCCTCTGGATGTCGAACAGGTCCTCGACGTGCTTTTTGAAGATGCGCCAGTTCATCACGTTGGTGCCGGTGATGTGCGCGCGTCCAGAGATCCGGATCCAGGGCAGCTTCTCCGCGAAGCGCTGGATCGGACGAGCTCGGGCCTGGCCCTCGGTCAGTGCCAGGATCATGAAGTCCTCGGCCGCCTGCCACTGACCGGCGACCCGGCTGTCCAACGGCCGTAGGAAGTCCCCACCGATCTTCGAGTAGAAGTCGAACAGGTCCATGACCTGGCCGCTGGGCAGGGTGAGCTTGTCGAGCCGAATGGCCTTGTCGATGTTCCGGGCGTACTCCGCCGAGAATATCGACCGGACGCTATCGCGCATCGCGGCGCTGAACTCGACCGGGTTGCCGAAGATCAGGAACGCCTGCTGGCGCAGCCACGAGATGTCAACGGTCGTCAGGTTCGCTCTGATCAGGTTCCCCAGGTCGATCGCCGTGAGCCAGCCCTCTTTGGCGTACTGTCTGATCAAGTTGCGCCCCGGCGGGTCCATCAGGTAGGCCTGCTTGACGGTCACGTCGTCCAGGGTGACATCCACCGGCAACCGCGCGGCCAAGTTCGGATCGGGCGGGGCGGCCAGCGACGTCGCGAACGTCTCCGTGTCGAGCGTGCGCTCGGCCCGGCTCTTTGCCGCCGGGAAGCTGACCGGCGTCGGCGGGGTCTCGCCGAGTCCGGCCTGACCGGTCGGCGATCGCAGCGCGGCGCTGGACTCGGGGAAGTCGACCGGCGTTGCACCCTCGGGGACATCCGCCAAGCTGGCGCCCATCTCTTCCACGTCCAGTAGCCGCTCGGTTCGAGGCGGCACGGGCCCCTCGACCGGCCCGATGCCCGGCGGGGTCTCGAGCAGCCCTTCGCTCTGGTACGGGTTCCACAGACCCTGATCCGGTATCGGGACCGGGTCTATCGGAGTCGGCGCACGAGCGTTTATCAGGTCGTCGATCTTACCCGACTGAAGCGCCTCCATGATTTCCGGCGGAAACACACGGGAAAGCCGTGAGAACGCGCTGCCACCAGCGATACCAGGAGTGCGCGGGATCGACTCGCCCGTTAGTGCATTGGTCAGCGCCTCGGCGGTTGCGAGCATCTCGAACGGCTCATCGGCCAGATCTCTCTGGATTTTCGAGAACAGGGCGTTGCGGATGTGTTCGGTTGCAACACTGGCCAGGCCGGTGTTGACCGCTGGGAGTTTGCCAGACATCGTCTCTCCGCGCGCCTTAGCGATAGCCTTTTCAGGGGCCATCCCGTCATCGACTAGTTGAGTCACCCGGGCCATCAGCTTCTGGCTCCGACGCCCCCTCTCTTCGGCACGCCAAATGCGAGTGAGCTCGGACGCCTCGACGCTCTCCGGAGAAGCGATCAGGTTCCCGAACCACCTGATGACCTGGTCCTCGTCCTCTGGACCACCGCCGACCTGAGTGACTGAGTCGCCGGGCCCTCGCGGGCCACCCGGAGCCCCTGGTGCGCCCGGTGCGGGGGTGGTGGGGGGAACATCAGCAGCCCGTGCGGCGGAGGTGGTGGGGGCAGGGGCAGTGGGAGCAACTATTTCTCTGAATTGCAGACGCCTGACACTCCCTATTGGGGATAGCTCTAAAGGAACCAAGCCCTTCAATGGAGGCTTCATCCCTGTGGCGCCAGTGCCAGAGTCGATTAGTTGTTCATTAAGCTCTTTACGCAGTAGATTCTGAAAATCCTTCTTTGTCTTAACCAACCCCTGCTCTTTTGCACGAGCAAATGCCTGATTGACAGTTAGGCCACTCTCGCCGGGCAAGAAAAGCGAGTCAAGCTTCCCTTTCGCAGCCTCGGCAGGTCGTGCGGCGGGGCGAACAGAAGAAACAACAAATTCTTCGTAGTTACCGGACCTACCCACATTCACAGCTAGGATGTCATCAATAGAAATATCTCGTTCAACGATATTTGCCCCATATTGCAAAGCACCTTCACGAGTAGAGGCCCAATTAGTTGTCGGCTTATCTATCTGTACACCAGTCGCTCTATAAAGACGGATTGTGTCTCCGTGTTTTTGTCTCAGAATGTTCCTAACGGGAGCGAATGTGCCATAAAGTCGCTCTAGGGAAACCGCCTGATTCGTGCCTCTAACAATATCGTCAAGGGCTGTCGGAGAGGCATTCCAAGTTCCTGCAGTAGCATCAGATATTGCCATGTAGACATCTTTATCTGAATAAAGTGCCTTATGAGCAACTACTACTTCATCTGTGGAAAGTTTACTTAGTCGTTCAGATGCTGGTTTGATCTTATTGATATTTAATGCAAGGCCCTGTTGTAGATCGAATTGAATACTTTCCGCTTCTTGTATAAGTCGCCTATAACGGATTGCTTGGCTTTCTGTTAAGTCTGATCCTCTTGGGGCATTTGCAAGGAGCTCGTTAATTTCTGCACGAATCCCTTTGAGCCTAGCTATTCTCGCCTGTTTGGTCGGAACATCAGGTACACCAGCCCGTGCGGGGGTGGTGGGCCGTATGAGAGTCGTGGGACGTACGCCCTGTAGGTAGCCCCGAAGGCCATAAGATAGATGAGTTTCTGCTGCCGCTACATCTGATAATGGATGCTTGTTATCACGCAGCCATTTTTCAAGAATACGAAAAGCGTCAAGCTTTTTACCTTCTGATGTTGTTATAGTTGCAACACCATCTACTAGTCTAGCTCCCGGCACCGCTTCATCCCAAGGAATAGAATCTACTAAGGTTACCCGTTCACCCTCTGATAACTTTGACCACAATCGATTGAGGGCATTCTTTCC
>NZER01000193.1 GCA_002690445.1 Candidatus Pacearchaeota archaeon | reverse complement strand
TCAAAGATAAAAAAATATTATTCATTCATATTCCTAAATGCGCAGGGGTAAGTATTGAGGGATTTTTTGACTGGAAAGGATTGAGACACGAAACATTACAAACATATGCTGATTCTTATTCAGAAGACTTTTTAGAGTCGTGCTTTAAATTCACTGTAATTCGTAATCCATGGGATAGAATGGTCTCATGGTATTTCTACCATAATAACCCCCTCTATGAGCCTAAAAACATACAAGGCTTCCAGAACTGGGTTAAAGAAGGAATGCAAAATCATTGGAAAAACGTAGATAAAACAAATTGGACCAATAAAGACCCGTTATCTATTTTAGATTTTCTAAACAATAATAAAAATATAGATCTTAATTATATAGGCAAAGTCGAAACATTAGACGAAGATATGAAAAGAATTTGCGAAAAGACAAATACCAAATATAAAAAATTACCAAAAAAGAATACCTCCAAAGACAGAGGAATAATTAAAAAACATTATTCTAAATACTACGACGAAGAAACAAAAAATATAATAAGAAACAGGTTTAGCGCCGATTTATCTCTCTTCCCTTATGAGTTCTAAGTGTAACTATATATACCGTGAAAAAATTAAAAAAATTTTTTTATTGGCCTATAGCTATTTGCCAAATACCTTTCATTCTCCTTCTTATATATAGAGAATTGCAAAACGTTAGGAAAGAAATAAAAGATATAAAGAAAACATTAGAGCGTTAACTCTTAAATCTGATTATTAGGATCTGAATAAGGACTATATTCGCCTTGTAATCTCATCTCAAGCAATTTAATATATAAAGCCTGAGCTTCTATCGCGTCATTTTGCCTTATTATTGTTTCCGCCGCTTTATTCATTGTATTATGCAATTTATCTATATGATTCGATTGCTCATACAACCAATAACCCATCATTAAACATATAAAAACTACAAAATGCAACAAACTTTTATCAACCATATATTATATTACACATCCTCTTCATGTCCGACAAATATCTTCCTGCTATATAAAAAACCTTTTTCAAAATAATAGGCGCCGATTTTTTTTGCTTTTGCAATCAAGTCCTCGTTGTATACATTCCACTACTTTTAAATTAATACCCCCTCTTCCTCTCGGACAAATATCTTCCTGCTAATATATATATACACGCGCAAGCTCAATAACATACGTTTTCTTATGATTTGCAATTACCCCCTATATTATAATGTGTTGTTTAATCTGCGATATTGAAAATAGGGCCCCCGCGCTGCTCACAATAAACACAAAAAACATTTTCTTCTGATTAATGGGGTGGGTGTCTCGCATATTTGGACGAACCTTTTTTGTTTTCTGGAATTAAAATGTTTTTTGCAACCAAATAAATATATAAAAAAGAAGCGCACCTTGCGATGCGCTTCTTTCGTTTTGGTTTTGTTCTACTTTATCACAAGGTTTTCAGTAATCCGTATTCGTTTAGCTTTCTTTCGATTTCGGCTTGCCGCGCGCTAGTCGAAAGAGTCCGCAGATTCTTGCGCCAGTTGTTAGAACCTAGCTTGCCGAAAACGATGCCTTGCGGCTTGTCAGCGGTCAAGCCCTTCTTTGCTTTTATAAAGTCCTCGCGCTCGCGCTGTAGCTCTTTACGGAAGCAATCGGTTTGTCGGACTTGTGCGCGATACTGGCTTTCCATTTGTCGCAAGTTTTGGTCGAGCGCCTTAGCTTCGTTGAAGTAAGTTTCAAGGTCAGCTTGGCGGACTGCAACTTGTTGCTTCGCTTCTTCAAGTTCATGCTTCAAGGTTTTCTCGGAAGCTTCGCTGTACTGGATGCGAGCCGACAAGGTTTTGATGATGTGCCGCAAGTTGTCGCTTGCCGTTGCATACTCGGCAAGGTTCATCGCTACGGCATCGCGCTCGGCTTTTAGCTCTCTAGATAAAGAGCGATTAACCGAAAGCAAAACAAGCCCGAAAGCTTGAAGAATTTTGTTTAGTAGTTTTTTCATAATCTTTTAGTCTTAGGTTTTAGTAGTAGAACAAACTCCATAATGAGAAAGAAAAAGAAGCCGTCAATAGCTAAATGAAAAAAAAGTAAAAAAAAAGCACGTCGCGCATGACGTGCTTTTTCTTAGGATTATGCAACTTCCTTTCGAAAGTCTTTGTTCCAAGCTTTATACTCTTTTGGAGTCTTGTCGAGGATTCGCCCCAAATGCCGACAACTCGGTTCTTTGAGATTTAAGAATACGCCAAGAACGTATTCTAGCTTTTTGATGCGCGTCTCTAGCTCTTTGATTTTCTTATCCATAGCTAATTGCTTCCTTCCTTTTGTGTTTTTGTCAATGAACGAATGACAGCTTGCGCCATCATCTATAACATTACTTTAGGAAGTTTCGTTTTGCAAGAAAAATAATTAAATTTAATTAAAAACTTGTCTAGCTAATACTCTTATAAGTTAAGCTAATAAGCGACTAGGGAAGGCAAATCATCCCAAGCACTAAGAATAAGGTTGCGAGTAGGAAAAACATTACTTCCAAAGATTCTCCTTTCGTTCTTTTGGTTCTGTTAGTTTGTCGTAGGCTATAGTTAAAACAATAGCCAAGAATACCGCGCCAGTTATTATATACATTATTTTTTCCTATTTTTTTGGTTCTATTGTATTTTTTTTATTCTATTGTATTTTTAAATTCTTTTTTCTTCTTTTGTATTTTTAAATTCTTTTTTATTCTATTGTATTTTTTTTATTCTATTAATTATAAAACAAGAATTTCGCTATTTTTAATATCTTCGAATTCTTTTTCAGTTTTAAATATATCTTCATTAAAGCAATAATAATAATATATATTCTCTTTTAGATTCAATACCATTATATACCATTTGCCAAGTACTTGACAAGGTATCTCAGTACCACCGCAAGCGATTTGCCAAGGCGCATGCCAGTTGCGCCAGTCGTACGGGCAAAGATTGTTGCAATCGAAATAATCTTTTGTTTTGCTCATTTTGTTTTTTCCTAGTTTGCGGTACTAAGGAGAAGCGCGCAAGACATCCTCTTTTGGCGCGCGCTTCTCCCTTTCCCTAAGACAATTGTTTAAAAGGCAATCCAAGTTTTCTTAAGCTCTTTTACAAGAACAAGCGAAACGACTTCAAGTCGATACCGCCAAACGAAGATGCCCGACGTTGTGCAACGGAATTGCATTTTTCCATCCGAGCGGACAAGAACAAGCTTTAACAGCCGCGCCTTGTTCGCCTTCAGGTCGATATATATGTTTTCATCCATGCTTATAAGAATGCACGTTCTTTTGATGAAGTGAAGAAAAAAAATCAAATAATTAATCTTTAAAGCTAGGCTAATAGTACCCATTAATTCGATTAATCTCCATTAATTCGATTAATCTCCATTAATGTAAGAAAGCATTAATCTCCATTAATAAGCGATAAAGGAGAACTAAGAACCAAGAGCAAAGCCAGTAAGTCGAGCATGATAAGAAAGAACATGAAAGAAAAAGATTGATAGGATAATATTTATTTAGAGGATATTTATTTCTTCCCTAGTTATTTCGCCTCTAGAGGATTGGACTCTAGAGGCTATCTTGCCAAGTTCTTATTCTTCTACGTCGCCGTCAACCAGTTCAGTTATGCTACCTCTGCAGTAGCCTTGAGTATGCTTCAAGATGTTAAGCTCTTCATCCGAAACATTTACTTGTTCCGTTTGTCCTTCTTCAACTTCTTCCTCTTGAGGTTCTTCTTCTTCCAGAACCTTTTGCTTGGCAATCGGCTTTGCGCCTTCTTTGGCAAGCAAGTCTTGATGTAGCTGTTTAATCAGTTCTATCCGAGTCATACCTATAATAATGCACGTCTTTTCGATAAGGTGAAGAAAAAAAATCAATTAATTCATCTTTAAAGTTCTACTAATACTAGTTATCAGTTTGCCTAATAACCCAAAATCCAACCTGGTAAACGTACTAAATGCACTAAATCCATAAGTAAAGAAAGTAAGTGTTTGAATGAAGTAAAGAAAAGAAAAACAAAAAAGAAAAAGAAAAGAAAGCAACTATTTATTTAGTTATTTATTTATTTCATTTTATTTCTTTGTGTTTATTTGGTTCTTTTGCGCTTATTTCAAAGCATAAGAAAGCCCGCCTATTTCTAGGCGAGCTATTTCTTATTGATGCAACTGCTATTGCATATTGGCAAGGGTAGTAGGCTCGTCAATCTCGCCAATCCCGCCAAGTTGATTGATGTATTCATCCTGTCCAGTAGGGTCGCGCTCGTCCTCGTAGCTAGGCAAGTCTAGCTTGGCGAGACGTAAGCGCTTCTGTTTCAACCCTCCCCTGTCTAGGGCGAAATCGAAATTGCAAAGGTTGTCTTCCATGTAGTTTTCCCACTTGTCTTCTAGCCTGTCCCTGAATTCTCCAATATCAAAGCGCCAGTCCAGTTGCGGACGTAGGCAAGGGTGTTGGTCAAGGAAATCTTCCAGCCAAGCTTCCGTTTTTTCCTGAAGCATATCTTGTTGGCCGCAATAAAGTAGAGAGCGAATCTCAAGATTGGCATTGTAACGATAAAGCCGATACTGGTGCGCGAGGAGTTGATATTCTGATTTTGTCATAGCAGTTGTGATTTAGGTATAGCAGTTGCGCCTCCCTCGGTAAGAGGAAAGCTAGAAGTTAACAGATTAAACAATTTAATCATAACTCCTATATATAGAGCGGGCAAAATCGTGTCAAGCTTAATCGTACAACTTTATACAGGCTCTAGAAAGGCTCTTAAAAGGCTAGGCAAGGGTAGGGTTAGGGTAGGCTATAGAAGGCTAGCAAGGCTCTACAAAGCTAGGCAAGGATAGGCTAGACGAGAAGGGAAGGGAGGGGAAAGGGAAGCGAAGGGAAAGGTTATTTCTTATTTATTTATTTAGTATTTATTTCTTTCTGTATTTAGTGCAAATAGGTTATTTATTGAAACAATAAAAAACCCGCCTATTTCTAGGCGGGTTTTCTCTTTTTCACCTTTCTTTCTTTAAGGTAATCTAAGTGTTAAGAATAATATTAGAGCAAGCCATAATAAGAATTCCATCGCTTAGTTAGATTGAGCGAGCAACTCGGCTTTTAGCCTTTCCTCGGCTTTCTTATCCTCGGCAAGAACGACGTCGATTCCCGCTCGGACGTTTGAACCGAACCCGCGCGAATTAACCTCAACGTTAAGGAAACGATTTTCGTTCGCGCTAGTGATTTCAGTTTCGCGCGAAGTTTTGTCATGATTATTCCAAGCGGTAAAAGCATTGAAACAATCCCAAGCGCTATTGCCGAACGTACCTAAGCGGGAATTGCTGAATTGCTCAACGATTCGCTCGCGCTTGTTTTCTTCATTCTTGGAATCCTTAGGGAAAACAATCTCGGCAACTCTAGAAACTTGAGTTTCGCTGAAATTAATTTGACTAAGTGTCGCAATGTCATCTTCCAAGAATTGGAAACGTTGAGTAACTTCAGTTAATTCGCTTAACTTGGCATTAACTCGCTTTTGCGCATTTTTCGTATGCTTAACTTTGTAGATGACCGAACCAACGTCGTAAAGAAGTTGACCATTAGCGCAAACCATCCGAACGAAGCCGAGCAAGATTGTCCGAGCCGTTGAGCCGTCAAGACCATCTAATGCAATGATATGCTTTTTGATGACGTCCGAACCATCGCCGTTGACGTCAAACTCGCCTAGCTCGCCTTTTATGAAAAGCTTGGTTCCATTGTTGAGCATACCGCCTTGGCTATAGTTGAAACCTAACGGCTCGCGCAAAACATCCATCTCGGCAAGCGATTGAATGGGTTGGCTCATTGTGAATGATGACCGAACCATCGTGACTGGCTCGCCTTTGTCATCTCGGATAACGTCGAAACCGCCGCAATCGCTCGAAGGCGATTGAGTATAAACTCCGATTTCTAGTTTCTCGGCAATCTCGGTTACATCATTGCAACCCGATATATCATGCACCTTAAATGCACGATTGTAACGTGGCAAAGCCATTGAGACGTTGCTCGGCTCAACTCTTGTCACGTTGTCAGCGGTAACAATTCTACCGCTTGGATTATCTTTTCTTAGGTTCATAGTTTTCTTTGACTAGTTTTTTTTGATTGAGCGGGAAACAATCCCCGCAAGGAAACAAAAATCTAACATAAGGCAAAATCGCTTGTCAACAAAATAAATCAATCAAATCGTTTTTTTTTATATAATAATACTATACGCGCACGAGGCAAGAAAGGCTCTAGAAATCGTCGCAAACTTGAAAGGGTACATAGGTATAGATAAGACAATCAAAACGAAAGTTACAAGACAAAAGAGAGAGAGGCGAAGTTGGTTAGATAAATAATAAAAGCAATCAAAAAAATATAAACTAACCATTTTATTTATTTCCCGTTTATTTATTTCCCCCCTATTTATTTCCCCTTCCACTATTTAGGTTCTGGGGGATTGAACCCCAGAACCCCAGTTCCTTCCCTCGCTCAGTTCTTGAGGATGTCGGTCAGATTGGTCTGACCTCCCCAAGCGGCTCCGAAGTGGTCAATGGCTTCTTTCAGTTCTTCAAGCCCTTCCTTGACCAGTTCCTCGTTCTCAGGGGTGGTGGTCTGAGGCAAGAAGCATTCAAGTATCTCCTTCTTCCCGAACCCAATAGCATAAGTATAAGCCGTCAGGTCATGAGCGATTCTTTCGAGGTCGCGTTTGGTGATTTCCTCTTGCGAGGCAATCTCGTTGATGTACTGGATGATTGCTATGGTTAATCTGAGCATGCCTCCCATAATGAGACCTAAAGCCCAAGGGTCAATAGCTAAATTCAAAAAAAATCGGGGTCATGAAACGTTTAAGTTAAACTAATAACCTTAATAAGTTAATCTAATAAGCCCAAATCCGCAGGTCATAAAAGACTAATCAAACAAATACACTAAATAAACTAACTAGCTAAATCGGTAAAATCGGCAAAATTGGGGAAAGTCTAAATAAGGAAAACAACTAATAACACAAACACACACACACACACAATTATTTATTATTTATTTAATTCTTTTCTATTTCTTTCCTATTTATTACCTATTTAATTTATTTCTATTTAGACAAAAAAAACCTCTCACTTTCCGAAGGTGAGAGGAAAAACCTTTTCGGTTTTTTTTACCCTAGACTAACCAACCAAGT
>NZER01000192.1 GCA_002690445.1 Candidatus Pacearchaeota archaeon | reverse complement strand
TTCCGTGAGCCTAGCTAAGAAACCTCTGACTTGACCGGGAGTTAATTCTTCAACATATCTTAGATTCTTCAACTCCATGTTAAAATTTGAATTAATAAGTTTTAAAGCAGCTTCAAATGGGTCATTAAATAATTCCTTTGTACTGTTTTTCTTAGCCCAAAGACCAATACCTTCATATAATGATCTAAACTCTTTAGATACTAAACCACAGTCTACAGCCATATTATTCTCCTACTAAAAACCACATTTAGTTCCTATTTCATCATATTCTTTTCTTGCTTTATGGCTATTAGGACTAATATTATCTTTCATTTCTTCCATTGTGTCAGCCAACTCTTTTGCTTCCCTTAAATAGCGACCTATATCTTTTGTCGGAGCTTTTTCAAGAGATACTCCCTTAAAGTAACTGGCTCCACCCATTAAAGCATACACTGGATTTTTTTCTATATCCATTGCTGTCTTGTTTTTCTTGTCCAATTCTGTTTTGAATATACCATCAACAAATACATCCCTAGCAATCTTCTTTACTTCCTTATCCATGCCAGCTCTCATAGATAGATATTCCAATGGATTAATAAAATCATATCCCATATACTGTGCATTCAAATCGTGCATTGTATTTAGATAAGATTCAAATTCTTTTTCTTTACCTGCCAGCTTCATAACACCTGCATAGAAATCTAACATATGATCATTCATTAAATTGAATCCACTTGATATCTTCATGCTATCCCTGTTCCACTTGATAGAATCAAAATTACCAAACAACTTTTCAAAGTCTCTGTCAAAATTTGGAAGTCTCATGTTATTATATATCATTTCTTTAGCTGCTCTACCAAGTTCACCTACATTTAAACGCTCAGCACCAACAATCTCTCCTATCAAACCCCTTCTTTCAATACGTTTGTTAAAGAACCTTTCATTCTGAGATTCAATAAACTGTAACATGGATAATTCTTCTCTAGCTAACCGCATAGTTTCAGCATCTGTTTTTACTGTACCGTATGCAACACCTGTGAGAAGCCTCATTCCCCTTCTATACCTAGAAGATGGGTCAAATGTTTCTTGAGCTTCATAAGGAACACTGACTGGTCTGTTATTAAACACCCCAACAGCTTTCCTGTTCTGAGCTGGTTGCATAAATTGATAGAGAAAGGAAGGGCCATGGTCTTTAAATCCTTTAGCCAAAGCTTCAGTTTCTATCTGATAGTATGTATTCATGTCAGGAAAATTATCTAGTAATTCTAGCTCGTCACCTGTTAATAACTGTCTTCCACCAAAATCCAGAAAGTCTTTCTTTCTAGTTCTGTTTCCATAAAATAACTTTCTAATCGTCCTAATAAAGTCTAAATCTTTTTTACCGGCTGGCTTTAATTGCCAATCCCATGGCAGGGAGTTCCTCACCGCGTCCATTGTGCTATAATAAATAGTACCATCAATCATATTCTTTTCGTCAGCTAAAACAAACTCAATTTCAGGAAGGTTCTTATTTGTCCTACTTTTTAAATATTTCTTTCCTAAGAAACCAGGGCCAATTTCAGATTCCACCTTGTTGATAAGTGAATTAAGATTGTCCATTGTCTTTTTCTTCGCATCATATCTCATTTTACTGTCTCGAATAAGAACAATCTTTTTCTTTACGTTTCGTATCAACTGTGATTTCCTATTATAATCTCTTACTCCCTTTACAACACCCTTTGTTAGCTTATCTGCCCTATCAACAAATCTCTGATTAATAATATCAGCATCACTTGCATCCATTGAAGAACCACCGCCCAGTAATTGATTATACCAGTCATCTACTATATCATTTATAGCAGTGCCAACAACTTTTGTCCTAGATGTATTAAGTGGATCAACATCTCTAAACCTCATCATTATTCTATCAATAGGAGAGCCTCTGGTGCCAGCTGCTATAGCTGCAGCGTTTCCTATGGAGTCATCATGCAATAATTTAGCAGTGGGAGCCGAATAAAATATCTTCTTACCATCAGGTTTTCTCTTGAAATCCTTCTCCTTTACATCAAAATAAGAATTAAAATCTGGATCGTTCTTCCAAGGTGAATTCTCTTTACCAACATTGCTACCAGTTCTATTTCTCAACTTATAATATAAGTTATTATTTAAACCCTTATTAAAACTCATAAACCTGTCAGCCCCATTAAAGGCATCAACGTATTCAGTCTTCTTTTGTCTGCCAGTATTCTCATACACTGAGTCCCTAGTAACTCCAAGAAAATTACCATATTCATATAGCATTTGGTTTACAATAGCCATATCTAGTTCACTTAAATTAACTTCATCCCACGTGCCGTCCTTCTTCTTAACAATCTTTCTAAAAATTCTTACCCTTTTCCCCTGATGGTTACCACTACTTCTCATATCATTTATAAAGCCTATACCTTTATTCTTTGCTTCACCGGGAACAAAAGAATCTTCCTTTGTAGGGAAAATAAACTCAGACCTCCACGATCTAATACTTTGAGCAATCTCTTTATTTAATTTGCCTTTAGCATCAATTATATACTGAGTCTCTAAGGCTGACCGCATGAAAAAGTCTAAATTGTCGTAGTCTAAAACAAGTTTAAACTCTGCTTCCTCTGCCTTACCTCTATCAGAAATACCATCTAATATAATCTTAGGGTTTGTAAATTTTTCATTAGGCCTTTGTTCATTAAATCCCATTATATCAGAATTCTTTGTGCCATCAGCTCCGACATTTCCTAAGTAACTTAACATCCTTGGAACTTTCTGTACAAGTCCAATACCTGCTTTATACACATTAGATGAAGCAATCATTTCATGCTTATTAATTTTAGCCTTCCCCGCAGCCATGCCAAGTTTCCAAGGTATATCTTCCATATATTCAGTTGGGTCTTGACCTTGAACAAAAAACTCAGAAGCTCTTTGAACATGATCCCACATATTTTTTCTATGTGAAAAGAAGAAATCAGCCTTATCAAAATCATAGTCACCTTCCATTACATTAGCAACGTCAAGTGAGTTAACAGCCACAGAATTACCATATTGTTCTTTTAAGAATCCCTTCAATGACATTAAAGCAAAATCATTTGGTCTTGTTCTTGGATTCCTTCTCACCATAATACCAATTGATGTTCCTTCAGCAACCTCACCTTGACTAACCATATACTCTAAAGCTTCCTTAACTTCTCCTATGCCTGCACCGCTTTCGACATCCCTACCAATTAATATATCCCAATGTTCTTTACCAAAGATTTGATCTCCAGTTAAAACTTCTGATCCTCTTACGAATCTCATTTCAAAGCCTTCTTTATCAAGCTCTTTCATAGTTAAATCTTCGGTATATTTAGGCAACATAACCTCACCACGCATTATCATCTTACCATTATTATCAACAAGAGTAGGCTTTAATCCATATATTGCGCCGGGTATCAATACAGCGTTGCCACCGTACCTATGTGAATCTTCCCTGTTAAACTGATTAGTGGCAGACCTTTGTCCATTTATCACACTGTCCATAAATATTTGATATAGTTTATTTTTAACAATTCTATCACTATAGCTCATTGGATTAGCATCTCTAGTATGCATAGCAAATGTAATTAAATTATTCAAAGTATTAATAGATGATTCTCCAGACATGGCATCTGCAATAGTTCCCTCATCCCCTAGCTGTTCAATTACCCATTGCTTCAAAGAAATTGGGTCTTTTACTAAATTAGCCATTGAATCTAAATTGGTCTCCAACCTCTTAGAAAATTCTGATTCAAACATACTAGCAGACTCACTGGTATTCATGTAGTTCGCATCAGCCTGAGAAAGCTTGGCTTCAAAAAACTCTGGATTTTTATTCTGCATTATACCCAGTGATTCAATTGATATTTTCCTAAGTGGAACATTTGTCTGGTTATTTAATTCAGCCCACCCAACATTTACGGTGCTTGTATCTACTTGATCACCAACTGGATTATATACCTTTGCTCCAGTTCTTGCTAATAATATATCAGCATCTTTATTTCCTCTAAAAAATCCATCAAGCTCTGGACTATAAATAAATAATGATTTACCTAAAAGTAATGGTGAGTCAGCTCCGCCTGATGATATAACAGGTTTTATAGGATTGAATGAATATGGATCATTACCAGCCATGGCATGCATTAATCTTAATTGATCTCTTGAAACAAATCCAATGCTGTCAAAACCAGATACTTTATCATGAGCGGTTCCTATAACATTATCCCATATCCAAGTACCTTCCAAACCAGCTGCCCTAAGAGCTTTTTCTACCTCTGGTCTTATTTGAGCATGCACTGAATCGTTCCATATAGCAACACCATATCCATCGTTTCTAGCTATTCTTCTAAGTGGATTACCAATTGTTGGGTCTCCCTCATAAATTTCAGCAACATCTAATATAAAATCTTTATCATATCTTACATATTTCTTGGTATTAAAAAGCTTTACCCTGCTCATTTTTTTGAAGGAGTCTGCTCCATTTAACAACTCAATAAATGTTCTATCACCGTCACTACCAGTCAGCATATCTTTCATTAATAATGTAGTTAGCATATGATCATATTCATCTGTTGTAATGGTCTGGTTTTCATCTATCTTTGTTCTAATATCTGTAAGCAATCTTCTACCATCGTGATCTAATGCCGGTCTATCTGCGTACTCGTCAATCAACTCTCTAAATGGTTGGTTAATATTAGATAAGTCTTTTGTAGCTACAGCAATCGGATCCATTCCAGGAGCAATTTCGATTATTCTTAAACCTTGTTCACCATCAACGCCAACAAGGTCTCTATAATCTGTACTTTTTGGATCAAATACTCCCGGTAATGATTTAATATAAGATTCAAAATCTTCACGAATATCTCTTATACGTTTCTGTTCTAATGAGTTTAAAGCTTCTGAATCGTGGAATATATTAACCTCTCTTTGAACAATATATCTACCATCTGCTGATAAAGTATCAACCAGAAATCTTCCATCTATAATAAAATATGGAAGCTCTAGATTATTCATAGACTCATGTAACCTAGAAAATTGAATTACTTCTGATTCTTTTACTACATCACTACCATTCCACTTTATTACATCTAATTTAACCTGAGCTCTTTGAGAGCCAAGTAGCTTTATCATATCACCAACAACATCTGGCTTAATCCAATCCTTTTCACCTTGAGATAACCCATCAAAAGGTTGGAAACTTCCATCACCTCTAACGTCAACGTGTATTCTACCAAGCAATTTGTTTATTATATTTGCGTTAAGAATCCTGTTTGGCTGATCATAATAAATAACAACATCAAATAATAGCTTCGCTTCTTCTGGCGTTACTTTTGTTAAATCTTCACCATCAATCCTGTATCTCTTGTGAAAAGTAGCCAGATCAATAGGTTTTTCAGATGCTCTCTCTAGGGAATCCTCTAATAAATTATCCCTACCCTTCTGTTCTGACTCAACATATACTCTTTCAACATACTTAGCATCAAAACCATGAGCGTCCATATACCTTGAAAGCTTCTCTCTTATTTCTTGATTAAAATTCTTGAGATTCCAGTCGATGCCCTTTGCTTTATCTATTGGTTCAAGAACACCAGCCTTGGTAAGCCAATTTATCATCACAGCTGAATTGGTCGGATTTTCATTTTGAAACCTTCTTAGTTGTTCCCTAAATGCGCTCCACCCTTTTTCGGTAGCTCCGAGTTGTGTCATAAAGTCTGCTATTATAGCTCTTGCACTCTGAGATGAATCAGCATAACCAGCTTCAGCAACAGATGAGTGAAGCACTTTCATGTATGTCATGTCAGTTACCAACATCTTTTCTGCCACAGGAGTAACTAATCCATTACTGTCATCAATCATCTTTCTTACTATTTCATTATATTCTCTAGCAAGTCTAGGCATATTAGAATCTTGGTGGTTTTTTACCCTTGTATCATCTACCAATTTTACTGTAAAGCCTGAAGGCTTACCTTCAACCGCTACTCCAAAACTAGCTCCTTCAACTCCAGTTAAGTTCCATAAAGACTCAACTTGATTCTCCGTCAGCCTCGTATCTTTTACTCTTTCATTAATAGCCTGACCAATCAATCTTGATTGCATAAAAGTAGGTATATTATCTAATTTTATACCCTTACCTATGAGATACTTTCTCAGTTGATTAATATCTTTAATATCTACTTTTAATCTGCCTTCTGGAGTGTCAGGTATCTCCCATATATCAAACTGACGACCAATGCTAGCAGCTCGTTGTAATTGTAAAACTCTAGACAAGAACCTTCTGTCTTTTGATAATTGAGCTGCGTCTTCTGATCCTGTTATATCTACTTTGCTTATATCATCAATTATATAAGTCTTGGCAATTAATTCAGGGCTATACATAACACCTGCCCTCTCCATAAGACCAATGAGAGCATCATCTTTTCTTGAAAAGGTATCTATGACAGAATTTCCCATTCTTAAAGCATGGTTTCTTTGTAGTAGTTCTGCATACTCAAAATAAGAATCAGCAATTGAAAACCTCTCAGCAAGAGCTGCGTTATTAGGGAAATTACTTTCTACGGTTTGTTCAAAAGAAGTAACCTTCTCTACTATATCTACTAATAATGATTCAGAATCAATTGTCTTCGAGCTAGTTTTTGGATTGGTATCCTTTTCAACTAAGAGTAATTGATCGGCTGATGTCAAAGCAGTTTGAAAACCATCCACTTTATTATGCAATAAATCAAGAGCTTCATCTCCCTTTACTGGATTACCTTCAGCGTCCAATCCAAATAAAGGTTCTCCTCTAGAATTAAGAAGCTGACCCTTTTTTGCTCTTTGTTTTAATTCTTCACTAACACCGACACTATTTGGAACAAATAATATTCTTGAACCATCCGCCTTTGTTTCAGGAGTTATCCCTAAAACATTTTCTGGGTCATTAATACTTTCAATTAACTCAGGGAACGAATCTTCAAAGTTTTTCTGAATTTCAAGCAAGTCTCTCTCTTTAGCTTTCCTTCTACCTTTTTCATCTCCATAACTGGAGTCAATCTTTATCAATGCATCAGCCACTCTTTTAGCATCTTCCGATGATATTTGGTCTAGCTGTTTAATATTTGGAAAGAAAGGTCTTAATTGTTGGTGAAGTTCATCAAACAATAAATTTGGCTTCATTCTTGCACTAGCAACGCCTTCAGGTAAATCCTTTGAAACTGTCTCATTGTCACCACCAATCTCCAAATCTCTTACTAATTCAAGAACTGATTCATACTTTGTATTATTAAATATGCTTTCAAATCTACTATAATTGAAATCAAATGTAGGGATCGTAGCAAGCTGAGCAGGATCAGCTCCTAATATCATAAGGTTACCCCTTAATCTATTCATCCTATTTGGTCTGAGATCAAACTTTTCAGGGTTTGAACGCCTTTGGACAAATGCTCCAATCAAGAAACTTGGTAGTACATCATTAATACCCGGTTCTGCTTCATGAGCCCATGTATCATATATTGTATGAGCATTAAATAAAACACCACCCAACATCATCCTTCTCCAGTTCATCATTAGATTACCGGCTTCCTCGTTGATGGCATATCTCATCATCTTTTTACCAAACTTATTCTTTTCTCTTTCTAAAACAGCAACCAATGCATCATCGGCCTTGTCTCCCCAAATCCTTTTCATTTCATCCCACAGTCCATCAGACCTCAGATTTATACTTTGATCTTTTTTACCTGCATATGAAAATACTATATTAGAAGTCTCATTATTATTTTTTAGGTTTTCACCCAAAAACTTAGCTTTGGCTTTAAGCTGTTCCCTGCTCATATCTTGATAAGGTTTTCTAGCAAAAGCATCCTTTACACCTGACATGAAATCTTTCTTAAATGAAGCCGCTTTACCTCTTGGTTTCAACCAACTTAACTGTCCAAAAGCAGCTCCAGTCCCAACTCCCCAAAGAGGTGCAGTAAAATCATAGTCACCATCTTCCACCATTGATACTGCTTCAAATATTGTATCAATAGCTCCGAACATTATGGAATCATTTAGAGTGTGTCCTATAACTCTGGCAAGCCTTGGATTTGTTTGAGATAAACCTCTAGCTCCCATTAATCCAATGAAGTCCTGTATTGGTCTTTTAAATATATTGTTTTTAAACATTGTTTGTAAAGCAACTCCCTCAGTTTGGGTCATAAGACCTCTACCAACTGCGTTCTCAGCATAATCAGCTAAATATGTTCTGGTTGCTTGTTCAAACCTCAATCCCCTCATTCTTGGGTCAACCTGAGCTTGCCTTACAAGACTTCTATATCCTTTTGTTACTTCCCTTGTTGCTTTCCTACTAAGGCCACCTGTCTTAGCAGCCTCCTTCATGCCCCTGACTACTTCATCAGCACTTTTCTTTCCTAAGTCTTTTAACTTCTTCCTAGCTAATAATGGAAGGGCCTTTTGAGCAACTTTAGCACCTACTTTTAATGGAGCTCCTGCAACAAATCCTGCGAAACCTCCAATAGCACCAGTCCATTTGGCAACTGGGTCTTCAAAGTCTAGAAATTCTTCTTCCTTTACAAGAGCTCCGGGAACGCCAAATAATCCAGTGTCAACAAGACTCCACATGCCTACACCAATAGCATTTATTAGACCTGTGGCTGGTGATTCGTCTTCCGCTGGAGCATACCATTCAGGGTATTTACCAGCAGCAGCTGCTCCCCATATATCTCTTTTAGGTTGTTGTTCTAATGATGTTGGTTGCGTTCGGCCAGCTAGAGCAGATTCGCCTCTTAGTGACGCTG
>NZER01000191.1 GCA_002690445.1 Candidatus Pacearchaeota archaeon | reverse complement strand
TTTTTCAAGACTATGGGCATGCTTGTAGACATGATGTTGATGCCTATGATGCCTTATATGATGAAGGGTCTCCAATGGTTACTAGCAGAAGGTCCTCAAATTGCGAAACAATTGAGCAGTGTTCTTGTTTTTGTAGCAAAACTAGTAACGACTATAGGTAAGATCATTCCTTGGACTGGCGGTGTAATGACTCTTCTTACCTTGTGGTTTGCTGCATGGTCTTTTGGCAAGATTAATCAACTTACTAGAGGAGGATTGGGCCGCACGACTATGAAAGGGCTTAGATGGGGAGGACGAGGAATTCTGAGGGGAGGTAGGGCGATGATGGGTGGACGTGGTGCGAGCATGGCCTTGCGAAGCAGTACAAGGGTTGTATCCGCAGGCGGAAGTGCAGGCGGTGGGGCAACAAGTGCTCTAATGGGTGGCGGTGGCGTTAGTACTCGTATTGTTAATCAGCCCGGTATGTTGGCTCGTGGTGGAGGAATGTTGGCTCGTGGTGGAGGACGAATGATGGCTCTAGGAGGGGGTCTCATTCCCGGAGGCGGTATGTTAAGAGGCGCAATGGGAGGAGCTAGAGGATTGATGGGACGAGCGGGCGGAAGAGTGGCTGGAATGGCAGGAGGGCGTGTGGCTGGAAGACTGGCTGGAGGATTGGGTGCTCGTCTTGCTGTGATGGGTGGTAGTCGAATACTTGCAGGCATGGCGGTAGGAGCGGCAGGCGGTGCTGCTTTTGGAGGCGTTGGTGCAATTCCGGGAGCTATTATCGGCGGTATAGCCGCTGCCATGATAGGTACGGCAGGGGGCGCTGCTATCAAGGCAGCAACAGGCGGTGATGTTACCGCTGGTGACTTTGTTCCTGTATATGCGGAATATAAATTTGTCAAAGAAGAATTCTTTGATAAAGACCAAGCTGAAATGGAGAAAGTTGTTGAGACGACAAGAGCTGCTGCTGAAGAAGAGTCACAGGCTATAGAGGCAATCACTAACGAGAGACTAAGGGTAGCGGACGATACGCATAAGCGAATTCTGAAATGGCACGTCTACGAACAAGGCGTGGGCTTACCATTGCCTGAGGATTTTGATGGCTATAAAAGTATCGCAGAGGCTAATGGAGAGTTTTATGCGAGCGTAACTTCGAATGCTAGGACAAATGCTGAGAATGTACAGAATTCTGCTAACGAACAGGGACAAAAAATAGAAAACGAAACAAAACGTTTCTACAGTGAGATGTATGCGAACAGTATTGTTCCGGATACGGTAGACAGTACGTTAAGCATATATCAACGAATGAGTGATGAAGCAGGGGGAGTAAATGATCAAGTTGATCAAGATACTCCGGGTATTTTAGCTAGAATAGGTGAATTTTTTGGTAAATTCAGTCCGAAGGCTATTTTCGATTGGGCGTGGGGCAAACTATCGGGATGGTGGGATGGTCTTTTTGGTGAGAACGATGGAGAAGGAGAAGAGGCGGGAGGAGAGGCAGAAGTAGAGACTGCCAAAGAAGACGCGAAGAAGTTAGTTTGGGGCGAATTTAATGAAACTCCCGGTGGCGGCGTCAAAGGATGGTTATGGAAACAGTCGATTGGTCGTCTAAAGAACTGGGGATCAGCGATAGCAGGCTGGTTCGGTTTTGGTGACGAGGAAGAGAAAGAGGAAGGTACTCCTGACGATTCATTAGTAACTGGTGAGTTAAAGAAACAGAAAACTGCTTTATTAGGTAATTTTAGTGGCACTGGCGAAGGCTTTCTTGGTTGGATGTGGGACCATTCTGTTGGATATATTGTCCGTTTCGGCACTTGGATTATGGATTTTCTAGGAGGGAAGCTTCCGAAGGAAGCCAATGCTCCCGAAGACGGAGAAGATGAAGGTGAAATCGACGGTTCAATTATAACGAATGCACTAAAAGACGCTAAGACGGACTTAAAGGGTGTGTTTGGCAAAGGAGGTGGGGGCGTTCTTGGTTGGATGTGGGATCATTCTGTTGGGTATATTTTTCGATTCAAAGACATGATTATGGGTTGGTTTCCCGGAGGTGATAGTGGTGTGACGGCTCCTGATGTGCCGGATGATGAGACTGTAGAGATAAAAAAACCTCCCGAAATCACGACTGGTTTTGGCGAGACGCTACAGAATGGAATAAATAATATTCTTGGAGTATGGAACAGCTTCATAACAGCGTTAGCTGGCTGGAAACTGGAAATTCCTGCTCTGGACTTTGAACTTATGGAAAAAAAGCGGTTAAAAGCGCCCGGATTACCAGAGTGGACAGGCGTAGACGTAGGTCCTATTGCGTTTGGTTGGAGTGCGAAATCATGGACACCTCTTTCTAGTCTAGCCAACCTAGCAATACCTTTGATTGGAGGCGGTGGTGCCGTTTCAGGGATAACTCAAGGTGGTGGTTTTGAAGGATCGGATCTAGAGGCTGGTATTAACGATGCAGTAGCCGATGTCGGTTCAGCAGGCGGGTCTGCGCCCGCAGGCGGCGGAGGCGGCGGAGGCGGTGGCGGCGGAGGCGACCCCTTTTATGGCGGTGGCGACGACACTGGAGGCCCACCTGCTCAATCCATCTCCGCTGCCGGGCTAACAGCAGATCCGACTAAAGGTGGTTTTGTCCGAATTAATAATGAAGTGGCAAAAAGCCAAGGTATTGAGTGGATTGCAGAAAAAGATGGAAGAGGCAATCAGCGTTTCATTAAGCCGTACACGCCTTACCAATGGGTAAAAAATAAAAAATTTAATCCTCCACCCGGCACACCAAAAGAGGTTTGGGACGGAACAAATTGGCTCGTGGTTGAGAATACTGAACCTGCAGGCGGTGCTGGCGCTGATCCAGAAAGTGGTGGTAATTTTACTAGTGGTTCGAGTACAAGTGGCAGTAGAAGTAGCGGTAGTGGTGCGGCGGCTGGATACAGTAATACTGCAAACAAAGGCGGGACGGGGGTAGTATCCCCTCCGCCACTACCAGTTGTGCCTCCACCAATAGTCTCTCCCAGTTGGAATACACCCGGTTGGGATAATCCCGGTGCTAGTGGATTCTGGTATCAAACAGGAGGTGTTGTTCCCGGCCCTGTTGGAGCATTACGTTTAATTGCTGCGCATGGTGGAGAGACAGTACTTCCTACTCATCTAGGATCAGACTGGCGAGCCAGTACACCGGGTGGACAGGCATTGGATTCGATGGAGTTCCATAGCAGAGGCGGTGGCGGCGGCAGTACTAATATGGTTAATCGTCCTACCAATATTACCGTTCATACAACGGGCAATGTTGGAGATGTGGTAGCTAATCTTGAACGCATGCAGATGATTGAGGATGCTGCATTTTTTAATTCGGTGTAGCACATGACCACAGATCCTCAGACTACTATCACCATTCAAGCCGCTAGTGACTCCATCATGACGCACAACAATACGACTGGCGGCACTGCTTTAACTGATGATGACACACGCAAGGTCTATGGACTGCCTCATACTTATTTGGGTTCTGGAACTTTGAAGAACAAAGACAATAAGCGTATAGGATTTAAAGCAGGTACGGATGAAGCGGGAAGGAAGATATTTGTCGGTAATTTCTTAGTTATGAATGATTCCCAGTCTATGTATACTGGAAAGTTAAATCCTACTAGATCTACTCTTCGATGGGATGAGATATCTCCTAATTCTTGGGAAGATCGATCGGGTCCCAATGAAGGGCCGGATTCGATAGGGACCGCCGGACAGATAGGAGGCTATGGTATAGCAGATCCTTCAATTACAGGATTGTTGAATGTAGAGGGATTTACCGTAGATAGACGTCCTACAACTACTGCCTTTCAACTAAGATGTCAGAATATTAGTCATGGTTACAACGATATGTCTTCTGTTAGTCCTCTATTTGGGACTGATTGGGGTACGGATGGTAATACGGGAAGTCCTGAACAATTGGATATGTTGGGATTTAGTGTTGGCATGCGGACAGAGGAGATCAAGTTAACTGGAGTTTTAATAGATCGGGGCGGAGTTACCGCTGCAAATCCTCGTCGTCAGGTACTTTTGAACATCGCTCGTACTCAGTATCTTAAGATTCGAAATACTGCTCCTATAGATTCTGAGACTGCAGGAGATCTTGGAGCTTTCCAGCAAGGGGTTAAAGCGGAATGGGGGGGTAGGCATGCAGGACCATTTAATCCGCGCTCTTATCCATGCTTGACCATAATGGGACAGGGATACCACACATCGACTGCAGGCGATGCAGCCTCTAATGGTATCGGAAACAAAGGCGATGTTGAGCCAGATGGTGCATATCGTATCTATCGTGGCTTGATAAAGTCTATTTCTTTTTCTGCGTCACCGGGACGTCCTGATTTTTGGCAATGGAATATGACTTTTCAGGTTATTGCTAATGAGAAACGGGCTGTTGGTCTAGGTATTTATGATGCACAGTTTATAAAAGGGCAAGAAGGAGAAGATGAGTAATGCCTACTCCAACGCATTCTGCACAGCAAGCCGTTACTATGAAAATCCTTCTTGCTCCTGCATGGGATCATAATTTTCCTTATGGACCGAGTTCGTGGTTGTCTGCATCACAGACTGGAACTAGTGCGTATGCTCCACAAGATGGGGGACATGCGAGCACAGGTCGTATAACAACACTTGGTGACACATATTATCGTGACCACGTATCCGATGCAGTGGAAAATGCTTATAAAGTAATGGGAGGCGAACCGTGGTGGTCTTATAAGTCTTCTGATGGTCCTGTTAGACAGATGTTTGTTTACGATGCAGACCCTAGAGTATTCAATAATAGCGGTGTGCTACAGGCTGCAAATACTGCAACAGGTTCGGGTGGAGGATTTGGTACTGGTACATTAACAGTTAGTGGTCTTACTCGAACGGCTGAGCAGATGAGTACTAAGAATCGATTTCGTAGCACAGGATTACCAAGACCTTTCTTTAATGCCGCGAATACTGCAACTTTAGATTTACGTTATCAGGGAACAGGTACTGCTGATTCAAGTCCGTATAACTATACGATAACGGGGGTGCGGGCCTTTGCTAATCATTGGCAAGATGCGGTTCACGATGCTGTTTTACAAGGTAGTAATCCTGATGATGATACTGCTGCTAGTTATTGTATCTATCCTAATAAACCGGGAGATAAGTCTGGTTCTTTAAGTTCATTTGGTAGTTCGGGAACTATTCAAGAAGGAGCTAATGATCCTGATTCTGCACATCAAAAAGGATCTATATGGTCTAGTTCTGGTGGAAGTACCACCAATGTCTATACATATGCTTATGAATATGTTCTTGATGTCGATTCTTTGACACATTCATGGGACACAGTAAGTACTGTTACTACTCTTCCAGCGACGTCGGTGGACGGTAGTCAGTTTTACCAAGACGCAGCACAGTTATCAGCTTTAGCTATTGATATTGGTGCGATGCGAGAAACAATTACTGTTCAGGGATGGGTAAATGATAATGATAATACCAACGCTTTAAATAATCGCGACACTACTTCTAGCGAGCGACAATCTACACAAGCTACAGGTGAGCGACCAATACGTAAACAACAGCTTATGGATATCGCTAGAGGGCAGTGGGGCGCGATTGCTAGTCCGGCTACTGCAACTTCTGGTTCAGAACAATCGATGAGTAATCCTAATAGATTTGTAGCACTGACTATCGGTCCTATGTATACCGATAATGATTTCGGAGATGCGGGAGATACTTTTGCTATTACTCCAAACTCGATTCATGGTATAGATAATCCAAGTCAACATAGTTATCAAATAAAAGCTCTGGACATGTGGAGATTCGGTGACGAACCCAGTGATGATATTCGAGGAGGCAGCTTACTACGTTCTGACTTCGGGACAGAACTCAATCATGTAAATGAAGTGTTTGATTATCAGTTTACCTATAGAGGACGGCGACGGTATCGAGGAGTTATCACCAATCTTAATTTCACTCTCGATGCAGGGAGTCCTGATATATGGAAATTTACTTTTGATTTCACTGTTTTTAAAAATGAAACTACATTCAGAAACACCTCGACTTCAGCAGGAATAGAGAAGGAAGATGGTGGATTCTGGAGCTGGCTTCCCGGTATTTAACTTATGGCACGTTTTCAATATTCAACCAAACATGAGATGGATTCCACGACAACTGAGGCGTGGACGACGGATGCAGGCATGCATTACTGGACTATGGTCGATAGTCTGGGCAACCGCAGTCGAATCGCTCAGGTATGTATTACTAATCCCTTAGGGGCAAAAGAGCGGCGTTATTTCGTAATGCAACGTGTCCGTCTTTTGGACAATTTCGGTGTTGTTACTTTTCTTGGACGTATATTAAACATTGATCCACATTTTGAAGGTGGAAAGATACTTCTTACCTGTAGAGATTTTTTGGGGGATTTATCAGAAAAGGTAGTTGAGGGACAGGGGTCTGACGGTTCTTATACAGCAAAGACTCGTAACTGGTTAATCGCACAGTTATTAGAGAACGAGGCAGAGCGACCTGAGTCTGGTGGTGATATAGAGCGGTCTCTTGTGCCTAGAATGTTACAAGATCCCGGTAATTATCTTGAGAAAATAACTAAAAGATATGCAGAGAAAGGTAATTATGGTATCGATAGAAACAGTTCTAATACCAGTAATTATGATTATCGTGGTACTAAAACTGTGTTGGAGGCAATTACTGAGATAGCATCAGAAGATGCCCAGCAAGATTTAATGCTCTTTTATTACAATAATTTTGCTGTCTCAGGAGGTGGTACGACTTCACAAGATGCGAATAATCTCGCTAATCCTAAATCATATCCTTCTACATATTGGGTAGATTATACTTCGGGGCTACAAGATGGAGACCAATGGTTTCCCACGCCACGAGCCTTGCTTAATTCTAGTACGTCATTAGCATGGAATTCTGGTACTGATCACGATGCTCTCTATATCGGATCGAATTCTAAGTTCGATGGAATTGAATATACCTTTCGACAGAGTGGTACTACGATCCATGAGAGTAACTACACTGCTATGGAGTGGCAGTTTTGGGATGGTCGGGAGTGGATTACATTTTCTCCTGATAGTGACTCAATGTTTAAGGTGGACGAAAGTATTACGGAGAGAGTAGTTGGACGCACTACGTGGTCAAGTCTTATTGAATTATCTAATAAAAGAGGAACATTAGGGCCGAACAGTACGCATGACAGTGGATTAGCTTCGTGGAGAAAGCGTGACTTAGCCGAGTCACCCACGATGCCTACCTTTAATGATTGGAACGATCAGGATA
>NZER01000190.1 GCA_002690445.1 Candidatus Pacearchaeota archaeon | reverse complement strand
ACAAGTAATAAGTTTACTTTTACTGAAACTGCTCCAAACTTACATGATACCAAATTTGGTATAAGGGAAGTATGGTAATATTTTTCAAGTGGTTTTGAATCTATCATTACTTCCCTCAATACCTACACTAGACATAAGATCAATTATATCTAAATACCATTCTTCCATTGTGTTTTCTAATTTATAATCACACATAATACTATGTAGATCAGCTACGTCTTGAAGTTGTATCTTATATAATTTAAGTATTTGTTCATTTCTTTCTATAACTCTTGCTCTCAGTAAACCAACATTTGTTATTAATTCAGCATCTATCTTTTTTTTCATAACTCTAAATCCTCCAAAGGTATTTCGTAATATGGTCTATTATTATTTTCATATCTCTCTATACGATAATTATTTTCCTTAACCAACTTTAATATTTTATCAAATGTTAAGATATAATGTTCATTATAATAGCCTGAATATACGAATAATAATAATTTCATATCAGGAAAAATACCCTCGTTCCACTCTTTATAAATATCAATATCATGAAGTTTAAATTTTAAAAATTGCCCACATGCTTTAACTTCTAAGAAATAAGACTTATCTTTAGCCACAAGAATAAAATCAGGTGTTCCTGTAACTAAACTTGGTATTGATCCCCAATGACTATAAGCATTCTTAATATCTTTAGCATCCATTCCATATCTAGCTATAAAATGACCTGCTTTACTAAAATAGGATTCTGCTCTGCTTTCAGCATTATCTCCTATTTTACCCCTTTCTTTAAATGTCATAGAAATTCTCCTTGCAGTATTGTGCTATCATACAAGCATCAGCAACATAAAGATTCATTTTAATAGATGGGAACTTTTCATGTGCCAAGACTTTTATATAGTTTTTTCGTTCTTTTTTACTTTGAAACTTTGGTATTTTAAAATACTTCATCCATGCTTGTGGAGTAATCTCTTTATAATATATATCTAATCCACATAATAACCCTTTCCAAAATCCATAGTTTTCACCAAAAGAAAATGTAGACTTAACTCCCTGCTTTGGCATTGAATGAACTTTCTCTATTAAACAATAGATTTGTGGGTAGCTATGACTATCTATCAAACTCTCTAATGTATCTCTAAGTATATTATGATCAGGGACATATCTAATGGCTCTCCTACAGGACTTTTTACCATTTTCTATGATAACACCCATTCCACCACTTTTACCTACATCTATGCCAATATAAATATTTTTCATTTATATATCACTATTCCTTTTTGACATATACATTAAACATGCTATAAAATAACCTGCTATAAATCCAACCATAATTGCTATATAATATCCTACCATTCTTTCTCCTTTTTATTCATATGCAAACTTAACATTTCTACCTTTACATGAAGGGCATACTAATTTTTTTTGTCTTTTTGAAAAACCATCTCTAATATATACTTTATAATATTTCTTTTTACCACCAACATATGTAGATTCATAAACTATATTACATTCAGGGCAATGCCTTAACGAACATTGATCTTTGAAACTTTTATCTACATTGTTTCTAGGTGTATGTGTCATAAATGGGATAGCATACCATCCCCATGTTTGCTCTAACCAATATTGTTTCTTTCTCCAATCTGCTGTACTTCTACTTTCCATAACCTGCCTTCCTATAATGATCTTCTGATTGATATATTTTTACTTTGTCACCATCAAATCCTACGTCTGATGTTCCTGATACTCCATACCTTACTTTACTACCAATTAACTCTAGTTTATTTTTACTATCTTTATCCTCATTAAGAGATACTTTATAAGGATAATATACAAATATAACATTTTCTGCAGATTGTTCTATTGAGCCTGATTCAGCTAGATCAGACATCTTAGGTTTAGCATCTGCTCCTGTTCTATATTCTACACCTCTATTAAGTTGAGATACTAGAACTGCTACTGCATTTACAGATTTAGATAACCATTTATAAGTATGAACTATTTCTTCTATTTGGAATCTTCTATCTTTTGAAGGATTTTTTGGTCTTATTAGTTGAATAAAGTCATCAAATATAATATCAGGTTTAAATTTTTGGATCTCAACACTTGCTTTTTCTAACGTCTGAATATTATCGAACATTTGAAATACATCTTTATTATACTTGGACTTTATACTATCCATAGTTTTATTAAGTTCTGTACTCTCGTTGAGATCACCTATCATTCCTCTTCTGATTTTAAGATATGATAGTTTTCCACTCTCTAATATTAAGAGTTTTTTAATCATTTCAACATTAGTCATTTCTCTATTAAAAACCATAACCTTTAAACCTTGATCTACACATGCTTTTACCATATTTACAACAAGTGTAGTTTTACCATGAGATGGTCTTCCACCTATAATAGTAATTTCGCCTTTGGTCATGCCACCACATAGATTATCTATACATAGAAAACCTGTTGAAATTAAATTATTTTTTGAGTTAGCAATATTGTCAACAGTTTTATCTACTAAAGTTTCTATAGATTCAGACTTGAATGAATGCTTATTCATTAGAAACCCTATTTCCTGATGGGTATCTGTAAGCATATTCATAGCATCTTTCATACTGTCATATGATGCATTTGCTATTCTTCTGCTTTTATCTATAATATTCCTGAGAAGATATTTATCTCTTATAATATTAGAATGATATTCATGGTTAAAACTAATAGCATCTGTTGTTAATCCTGATATAAAATATGAGGTTATACCTGATTCTTTCATGCTTGGAGTAAGAGCAGAGCATACTGATACTAAATCTATAGCAATATCATCATCATACATATCACATATAAGTTCAAATATCTTTTTACTTGATGTGTTGTATAACATAGAGGAATCGATGATTGATTTCACTACAGGTATACAGGATGACTCTGCTATCATACTACCTAATACAGAAAGTTCAGCCTCTTTTGAATGTGGTGGTAATTTTGTAGACATACACCCTTTCTTCTTTTTCTATTATTTGCCAAAAAACATAATAATTAGAACTTATATTTGCATTATGGTCGTACAGCCTGTATGACATCATTTATTGTTACCTCCTGTTTAGGTGGAGTATGATCTACTCTCATTCTATCTTCAATAGTTTCTGCATTTTCATCAAACCTTACATACTCTAGAACCACTTTATCCCTGTGAGTATGGTTTTTTAACATTATATATCCACTCTCATCCCAACCATTTGCCTTTACGAAACATGCAGGTAGTTGGATTCTACCTCTGCTATCTACTTTTATTTTTGCTATTAACATTGTTTTCCTTTATTGGTTTATTTCTACTGTTACAACTTAGATGGCTGAATGCAATATTGTCTAAATCCCAAAACAACTCAACACTAACATTAAACCAACTCTTTTTATGATCTATGCTTAACTCTCTTTCTGTTTTTATTTCACCACCACATCTATAACACCAATTTGCATCTAATCTTCTTAAAAGCATAAGCATAATACTTTTTCTCAATCTATGAAATGCTGTACTATATGACATTCCAAGAAATTTATTTCTTCTTAATGCAGTTTTTTTATCATTCTTCTTTCTTGCAGGTTGATCCTGTTGTCTTCTCTTTGACATTTTTGTAGTCCTTTTGTGCGAAACCTACACCTAAAGGATGATGATATACATCTATTTTTTGTCCATCATCACAATCAGGAGTCCATCCACATTCATTACACATGATGCTACAGTATGATCCTGATTTAACAGGTAATGATGTAAAACATTTTTCACAATTTATTATCTTCATATTTTTCGTCTAACTCTTTTTTTATTTTTTTAAATTCTCTAGCACAACACCAATTACATAAATAATATGTATTCTTCGTTATAATAGTTTTCCACCTATACTTTGCACTATGTTTTGTTGTCTTGCATTGATCACAGGTAAAATATTCTTTTCCAATTTTTATTATTTCATTCATATTAATGACTATCAGGGAGCAGGTAAAGAAAGGTTTAGAAACCCACCCCCCTTTAACGATAGCCTATCTCACTTTACACTATTAAAATGGAATATCATCATTGTTGTCATCTATCTTCAATCCACCATCTTTCCAAGATTGCCAACCTTTGACATTAGATGTTGTAACCCATTCACCATCTCTGTTCTTCCATTTATAATCATCTACGAAAGCCATAAGAGGTTTGCCTTTTATATCATCATCAGATAGAACAGGGAATTGAATAACTTCTCTCTTTTCACCATTTACATCTACACTAATTTTTTCAGGCTCATGTCCTATAGCATTACAGAAATCTAAATATTCTTTGTTAGCACCTGTATTTGCTTTAAAAGAATCACCATTTTGAGGACTTAAAAACATAAAGATACCTTTCATCTTCACCAATCTACCAACATAGTTTTCACCATTAATGATTCTACCATCTTTAGCAGTATAAGTTTTATCAGCACATTCACTTGCAACTTCAACTCTGCAGTTATATACTAATGCTTTATATTTATTCTTAACCATAACTTCTCTACGATTAACCTCAACAATATGAGCAGGATACAGTTGTTTAGGTACAAGTACCTCTTTCTTTACGTCTTCTAGAGGATCATATATACCAACAACGATATTGTCATCTAAATCAAATGTGCTTAAATCAGCCATTTATTTCTCCTTTGTTTGTTTATCTATTAATGAATCTAACTTGATTAAAGATGAGGACAAGTTAGATTTGTTTATCTTACTATCGTCTATGCTTTGCTGAACTTTATCTGCTACATCATCTAAACCAACTTGACATAGTTTTTTACAATAGTCATCAAGTTTAGAGATATCCTTTGAATCTAAAGTAATATCTTTAATCTGTTTTCTATATACATCGTCAGCAATGTTGCATAATCTGTTTACTGCCACTTTAAAACAATCAGTATTTGCAGATTTCATATCATTACCTATATCTACATAATCTCCTGATTGTCTATTCTTGGCTATCCTATGAGATGCTACTGCATCAAAATATCTTACTACTCCTGATTCCTCAATCGTTAATCTACCTTGAACAATAATTGAATGATCTCCTAACAACTCATAACTTTTTATTTCCCATGACCATATGGGGAAATTCTTATTTAATACATGTCGCATATATGCTTCATCTACATAATCAAAACCCTGTTTATTTTCTATATAAACACTTGGAGTTTTGGATTGTGATATAAAATCATGCTTATCTATAATACCTCTATAAGCATCTTTCTTTAATTTCATAATTGACGTTTCCATCATTTTCCCTTTCTAAGTTCAGGAAATAACTTTATATTAAGTTCATATTTCCCATTTTTATTAATAACATTCTCAGAATTATCTCTAAGCATTCGTATGATATCTTTCAATTCATATCTATACTTTTTATAAGTGAATGGTAGCTTTTTATTTCTGAGAGACACATATTCTTCAGCAAGTCTTTTATATACTGAGTAACTAACCATCATTTTCCTTTCTCATGGTTATACCTACAATTGTTCGATTCAATCCAATCTAAAGTATTTGCTATACTTTTTAAAGATTTGGCTATGTCTAAAAAGGCATTAATCATATCATCAAATCTTCTCATCATGTTTTTTATATCATTTATATTCACCTACTTCCCTTTCTTATTATCTTCTATGCATTGTTCTTCAAAGGCACAATATTTACACTCCCAAGCATATACAGGAGAATAACCTTCTTTAATTCTAGGTAAACCATCCTTTTCCTCTAACAAAACCTTATCCCAATAACCCCTAGCCTTGTCAATATAAGAACTGTCAACCTCTTCCAACTTTAAAAATGAATTATCTTTTTTATAATAAAGTATAAAAATACCATCACATCTTCCAAACATGCTTTCTACCCCCATAGCATACGTTCCTACTTGGAATTTATGATGCTCTTGAGCATTTGCATCAGGCTTACGACCAAACTTCTTAGAATACGAAAAAGCATTAATTGTCTTAATATCAATCAGTAAAATTTTCTCTTCACCATCAACATCAACTTTCAATACAAGGTCAGCATGACCCTTGATTGGATATTTAGGATGGAGATCAACAACTAATTCAGAAAAAACCTGATTGATTTTAAAATTCATGAAACCTCTCTTATTATATATATTATATATATTATATATATATTATATATTATATAGTGTTATACTTTGTATTCTTTGTTTTTATTTACAGCCTGTTCAAATGCACTTTGAATGTCTTGATGAACCTGATCTCCCAATCTAAATAATCTATAAGTTCTTCTATCAGGTTTCTTAACTTCTTCTGTATCTGTCATAGATGAATAGAAGTTTTTTCGTATACACATTCCACTTGAACTTGCTCTATAAACATAATTTGAATGATCTTGAAGTTTATCATTTTTATCTCTGAGGTCAAAAATATACTCTTCAAATACTTTTTCAATTAACCCCAAATATGATTTATTTTTTCCTGCCATTAACCCTATTTTAAGGGTTTTCAGAGCATCCAAACAAGCAAATTCTGTGAGCCTTAAAATATAATCCAAAGTCAATTTTGGTGAGGCTTAAAATATAACCAATAGGGAAAAAAATGCCTAGTAAAAATCCCACCAAAAACACCAAAAAAATTAAAAAAATATTAAAAATTTCAAAAAAATTTCAAAAAAAAATAAATGAGAGTCGATAGTTTTATCTACCAACTCTCACTTTATGTAGACAACTTAATTAAAGATCGTCAGGTTCTAATCTTTCTCCAAATTCTAATGATCTTTGTTTATATTCAGTAGAGTCATTCCATGTAGATGGATGATACTTATCTTTTATATCATCTTCGCAACACTCACAGACATAGGCAACAAAATAACCCATAATATCTGATAAGTTTTTACCTTCATGCTTTTCACATCTACATGGACATCTTTTAATATATGGCTTACCCTGCATAGAGTACATCTACAGTTTGTTTTAGTTTCAACTGTTTATCAGTATGTTCTACTCTTATCCATTCACCATCTACTTCTACTAGAATAATCTGATAAGCATATACAGAACCCATACTATCAAAGAAACCTGCTTCTGTACCTTTGGTAGATATCATTCTAATATTACCTTTTTTATTATCTAGCATTTCACCATTTACAAGCATACCAAGTTGGTTTGTTTGTATCTTCATGCCCTTTTTTATTTCATTGGTTTTCATCTATTTACCTTTCTTCTTTTATATGCACACTATGTGCATATATATTATAATCTAATCCCTGATTATGTAGATTCTCTTCTAACTTGTTGGCTACATAATAACCTATATTTGCATACATATTTGTACCTAATCTTTCATCTCCTTTGCCTTTCATAGATTCAAATATCTGCTCTTCTAGATTATCATGTTCTAGGTTGTTAGTTTCAGGTGGGGTACTTACATCTACAGTTAGTCCAAGATTTATTCTAATAACCATCTAATAACTTTCTATTTTAGCCATTACAAAGTCATGATGATATAAAAGTCTAGTTTTTATAGATACACTTCTTGACCATCCTCTAACTATGCAATGAGGTTGTTGTTTTCTATTGTGAGTTTCTGTAGATACATTGCATATAATCTTATTTACCAATAAACATTTATTGTTATAATGTAATGTTAGAAATGATCTACCTTCTTTTTTAGATACTATTTTATTATAATGATAGTAAAATCTAAAAGGTTTATCTTTACATAGATTATCACTCGCAGTTGCTAGATTATTCAACATAGAATGTATCACCTTTTATTCTAAGTGATCGTAAAGTATCTATATTAATTGTTCGATATCCTTTATTCTTTAGGTCAAATACACATATAAGATTTCCATAGTTATATAGTTTATGACCACCTTTTAGATACTTTGCTACACCTGTTCTACAGTTCATATCTCTAATACTACCATCTTTCTTTATAAAGGTAGCACCAAAGATTTTACCACGTTGATTATATATAATATCTTTTGCCTGTTCTTTACTTATTATCACCTTTCTTCCTTTCATCTATTATGTTAGAAAATTGCTCTAAGACTTTTTTCTTAGAACCTTTTAATTTAAACTCATCTTTAATTATAGAATAAACAGACCTTCCTCTACGAGTCATACCATCTATTTCTAATTTTAAAGCATGTTTCATAGTTATAAGTCTAAACATATTTATATTATCTTTGCCTTCTATTATATTAGCCATTATACTTTACCTTTCCTTTGTTATTGATTTTACTGAGTATTATTATGTTTACAGATATTATTAGTCATCTTTAAATAATCCTCCTGTTATAATTAATGCTATCATTATAGCAGTAACTATATATAAGCACCAAAAGAATATAGATGTTTCTAATGATACTTTTGCTACGAGATACTGTAATGTATCTATCATCTTAACTTTCTTGTAAGTATATATGCTATAATTATAGATGAAATCATCCAAAGCACATTTACTAATAGATATGGATTAAGTATATAATCAATCATTCTTTCCTCCAAATAACCACTTATCAACTTTGGCATAACTACCATAGCAAGACATAGGTACATTGTTATTTATATACTTAACTATTTGTGGTATAAGATTTATATTGATATCATCTGCTCTATCTACTGCTGAGAACAAATCATTTGCTAATATTGCTCTATAGAAACCACCTGTAGGTACTCTGTCATTAAAGAACCTGTCTATTATAGATGTATCTAGTTTATCTACACCTATGTATCTATCATGATATTCTATCTTCATAGATTATCCTTTCTTTTTTTAGTGTTTTATATATGCAACCTGTTTAACCCTAGAGTTCCAACAGGCACGACAATCTCCACAACTATTATCTTGTAGAAGTGAAGGACAAGTAAATTGTTTTTTGTCTAATTTTATAGACCTATCGCTTATACTTACAGATTGATGATTATCAGCTGATATATTAAGTTTGTCAAGTTCATCTACATGATCATGAGATAACCTTATAACTAAATTATCAGGTATCCATGCACCATCTTTTTGTACTTTATAAACTATATCATATTCCCTAGTCGCCAACCAATGCTTTATATATGGAGTTTTCATTGCTATTAGAATTATATCTTCTAGCATAGATATACTTTGTAAATCTCCACTATCAAACCATCTGAAGTGACCTCTATTTCTAATGGCTTTACTATTAAATATAGTGACCATATAGTCTACCCATTTCTGTCTTGGTAGATTCTTCCATGCTTGATATCTACGTTCATAGGCAACTTCTGTAGGCTTCCATAGATAAGCACCTTTCATAGCATAGCAACTACCACATATACTCTTCTTATCTTTTAGATGAAGTTCTTTACCTCGTCTACAATAGTCAGTAGGTATACCCCAACTAAAACATGGCATCTTAGATGTTCTAGATAGACCACCTATTTCTAGTTTTGCTTTTTGTAGTTTAGTCATTTTATACCTTTATATTAAGTTGTGTAAATAGTCCTTTAAAGTATCTTCTATGACCTCCACCAACACCAATTATATCTTTATCGCCTGATAGAAATTTCTCCTTATCTTTTTCATTTACAACGAGTATATATAATCTATACTTTTGTTCAATTGATCTACCATAGTCATCAGTAAATAGATAAGGAGATGGAAATAGGTCATCATATTTACCCACTATCATATAAGATTTAATCCCTAGAGAACAATTTAAAGTATTTTTATGGTATTTCTTAGGAGGAACAGATAATACCTCTATAACATCACCATCTTTTATACGACAACGTTT
>NZER01000189.1 GCA_002690445.1 Candidatus Pacearchaeota archaeon | reverse complement strand
TACGTGACGTTATCGAGAGTCCAGTCGCCCGCCGCCGACAACGTCCCAGCCAGCGTGTTATTCGCGTAGAACAGAACGTCGTGGTTGCTGCTCGTCCCGTAGTTCCCAGTGGTGTTACCGGCCTGCATGAAGACCGTTACCGAGTTTGTCGAGTCCACAACGACGAACTTGGGTTGGCTGGCGTGCGTCAGAGTGACAATCCCGCCGCCGTCAGTCGAGATCGAAGTGTTCTCGATTGTGTCGGTGCTTCCCTCGTACCGCAGGATACAGTCGTCGGACAGCGTCCCAGTAACCGCATCACCGATGTCATCCCACGCCCCACCAGCGTACTGCTCCATCCGGCTGGTAGTCGAGTTGTATCGGATGTCACCGTTGGAAGCGGTGGGGCGCTGAGCCGTCGTCCCAACGGGCGCCCTCAACCGGCCTGTTCCCCCGATGATCACGCCGTCAGTATCGGCGGTTAGCCGAGTCGCGCGGGATGTCGTTCCTGTGGGGGTGACGAGTATCTCGAACCGTGTTCCAGCCGATGTCGCATTCCAGTTCTCATCCGCGTAGAAGAACAGCTCGCCGCCGGGTATAATCGATGAGGAGTTTACCGCCCCAGCAGCCTCCACTTCGAAGAGTACGTCGTTGTCTTGGACTGCTGTCTGCGCCGCCTCAGTACCACGCCCCCTGCCAGCCCAGATGTAAGGATAAACGGCAGTTCCCCACGCCCTCATATAAACGCCGGTGTAGCCATCCTCCTTGCACTCCAAGCGGCCTGCGTCGATGTGGACATCACCCTCAGGGACCTCGATGTCACCACCAGTAGGAGTCAAGGTGAGAGCACCCGTCGCCGTTAGGCCACCAGCGCTGGAGAAGGTGATCTGCGAAGCGGTGACCTGACGAGAGTCATCAATCAGGTAGGTGTTAGCGTCCGCTGCGCCTGCACCAGGAACAATAAGCATGGGTCACCCTACGTCAGCTGGAGGATGCCTTCAGCGTTCCACGGAATGTCGATCTGAGTGGCGAACTTCGTCACATCAGCCGAGAAGTCCACGAAGCAGATCGGGATGGAGTCCGTGTCGTTGGTGACGTGCTTGTACACCAGCACACCCTGGATATCTCGGGTGGCGTCTCCGCTCAGTCCCGTGAAGGATGCGTCATCCGCATCGAACTCCGCCCGATCGTTGGTGTTGTCGGCGGTGACAGCCTCACCCGTCAGGGCGACTCTTGCGTACCCAGTGGCGTCACACTCATCGATCGTAGTGAAGGCGTTCATCAGCGCGGTGTCTTCCTCGGTGTCGGCTGTCGTGTTCGTCATGAGCAGCGCGACTCGGATATCATCAGCGTTTAGGTCGATCTCAGCGGCGGCGTTGGCTCGTTTGAATTCGGTGTATACAACAGAGGCCATGACTATCTCCTGTTTTTGGTGGGAACCGGAAACATCGTAGCAAAAAGTCTACCTACCTGGAAATTCGGCGGATTGACCTAACGTGTCAAACTAGTCGGGTACTCTTCCGTCAGAAAGCGAGGGACCGGATGAAGAAACGGAGCTACAGGAGCCTACGGACTTGGCTGGCGGCTCGCAAGAAAGTCATTGGGGCCAGCGAAACTCCAGCGATCGTTGGGGAGGGATACGCTGGATCGGGGGCTTGGTCGGTCTGGTACTCCAAGGTCTACGGGGACGAACTGGAAGAGACTCTCGACCCCGACACAGTCAAGCGTCTAAGGCGTGGTCGGTTCGCGGAAGAGTTCATCCTGAAGATGTTCGAAGCCGAGACTGAGATCCAGGTAACTCCTGGGGGGATGACCATACGCTACCACCCAGACTACCCCTGGATCGGCGCGACTTGCGATGGAATCGCTCAGGGGATCACCCCTGTCGAGGCCAAGCTGTTCGACCGTTCGCAGTCCCCTGAGTGGCGCGACGGAGACTCACCAGTCAAGCACCAGATCCAGCTCCAACAGCAGATGCAAGTGACTGGGGCCGACAAAGGCTACCTCGTCGGCTGGGATGGATCCAGCAACCTGCAGATTCGAGAGTACGAACGTGACGATCGGTTCTGGGATGCGGTCATGCCACGGCTGATCGAGTTCTGGGAGTGCGTGAAATCACAGAGGCCGCCCGGAATCGACTGGCCGTCAATCGCAACGAAGAGGGCACTGGCGACACTCCACCCGAAGGACAACGCGAAGGGGATCATGCTGCCCAAGAACACATCGACGTTCGCTGATGCGTTGGACGCGGCGAAGCGGGTACAGAAGAACACCAAGGAAGTGATCGCTGAGCTGGAGAACAAGCTGCGAGCTGTGCTGGGTGATGCTGCGTACGGCTTGATCGGCGACGGAACGGCGGTCACATTGAAGACTCAGTCCCGCAAGAACACCGTGCCGGAGCTGCACGACTCCGTGAGGGAGCAGTTGATCGCTCAGTGTGGGACGGAGAACCAAGCTGGTGCCGAAGCTATGCTCCAGCTGCTCCAGGAGTCAGGATGGTTGCCGCCGTCAACCTTCCGGGTACTGCGGCGGACGAAGAATATCCCGGCGAACCTGACCGTCGAGAACATAGAAACGGACCTCTCTTACATCACAGGAGACCTCGATGGCGAACACAGAACTGAGCCTACAGAACCCGCCCGAATCGGTAGCATCGCTACACAATCTGATCAAGAAGAACCAGGAGACGATGCTGGCGGCGTTGCCGAAACACCTAACGCCGGAACGGTTCCTCCGGGTAACGATGACGACCATCCGCCGGAACCCGGCACTGGCTGAGTGCACTCAAGAGAGCCTGCTGGCGGCGATCGTGGAAGCGAGCCAAGTTGGGCTGGAGATTGACGGAGTTCTCGGCCACGCCTACCTCGTTCCGTTTAAGAACCGCCGAAAGATTAACGGAAACTGGGTCAGCATAAGAGAGGCAACTCTCATTCCAGGGTTCCGTGGGCTTACTAAGCTAGTCCGCAACAGTGGGGCCGTACAGTCGATCTCGTCCGGGGTCGCCTACGAGAATGACCCCTTGTTTGAGTACCAATTGGGGAGTAACGCCTTCGTTCGCCACCAACCATCGGACGCCGGGCCACCCGTTGTGAAGGGTCCAGACGGAATCGAGATGGTGGATCACACGAAGGCCACCCACGTTTACGTCGTGGTCAAACTGACGAACGGCGGCGAGCAGATTTCGGTGTGGGCTCGGGAAGCCGTCGATGTCCACAAGAGGCGGTACTCCAAGGCGTGGCGACAGGCCGAAGAGGCTCCAGCCTGGGACAAAGATGCGCCGCCGAAGAGGGACTCGGCTTGGCACACCAACTGGCCGGAGATGGCTCGAAAGACGCTGATCCGCGACATGATCGCCAGAGGTGAACTGCCGGTCTCAGTAGAGATCCAGCAATTCGCAATGCGGGACGAAGTTGGGCCGACACAAGACACGACATTCGTCGCACCCAAGACGGTGATCGAGGAGTCGTCACTGGCTGGGATCACCCAAGCGCTGGAGAGCGAAGCGAAGTCCCCGGCGGCACCGGAGAAGGGCAGCCGAGAAGACTTCCTGCTCCAGGTGGTGAACGCCGAGAGCCGGGAACAGCTGGAGTCGATCCAATCTGAATCAACGAAGGCTCTCAGCGACTTCGACGATGTCCAAGATGTGAAAGAGGCTGTGTTTATCGCCATCGAACAACGATTTGGAGGCCAGAAATGACGCCTGGAGACGTGTTCGGCGAGGCCCGCGACAAGGCTCTCGCTGACTTTCGAGACGGGTACAAGTACGGGTCGGCCAGCGTCTTCGAAGCTGGCTGGGATGCGTGCTGGAAGTACTTGGCCACCAACGGGTTCCCTGAAATCGAAGATTCTGAGGTTGACGAGGTTCAGCAGGGGGAGTAGATTCTCCGCACTTGTGGCCCTGCTACTCCACAATACATATCGCGCACCTAAGGTGCACACGAGCCGCTCTTCCATCTCCTAGCAGGGCCAGGAAGAGCGGCTTTTTACGTTGACATGGAGGTTCGCCGATGGCTGGCGACTGGATAAAAGTCAGAGAAGATCTCCACGAAGACCCTGCTGTCCTACAAATGGCCGCTGAGCTAGGAACTAGACCCGAACATGTTGTGGGGTACTGTGTTAGGTTCTGGGCGTGGGCGTCACGCAATTGTCACGATGGAAGCGTGACGGGTGTCACGATTGTGTCAATAGATAGTGTGTTAAATGTACCGGGCTTTTGCGCGCTCCTCCAAAAGGTCGGGTGGTTGGAGGTGGATGACCCAGGATCAAAAACGGGTCAAGGTGCAACAGTACGTATACCTAAGTTTGAAAGGCACTTGTCACAAAGTGCTAAGACCAGGGTACTTAACGCCGAGCGTCAGAGGAAAAAACGGTCACGAAATTGTCACGGTCAGAGCGTGACGGGTGTCACACAAAAAGTGGTACCAGAGAAGAGAAGAGAAGAGAAGAGTAATAAACCCCTAAAGTCCCCAGGGGGACATTCAAAAGACCCACCCCAAAAGACCCGAATGACCCGAATGGTCTACACGGACCAATTCGAGTCGTTCTGGAAAGCTTTCCCCGGCGGGAGAAAAACGAAGAAGCCGCAGTCCTTCCAAAAGTTCCAGCGGGCTGTGGCTTCCCTGGATCGCGATGACGCCGCCGAGTGGCTCATCCTCCGAGCTGCGGAGTACGCCCGGAGCAACCAAGGCCGTTCGAAGTTTGTTCGAGGGCCGCTTCCGTGGCTGAACCAAGAGGGCTATTTCGATGAGCCGACGGCGTGGGAGGGGGACCTGTTCAGCGGCGGGAACGGCCAACCGGAGCCCGAGTACAAGCGTCTGAAACCCAGGCCACGGAGGGACTTGGATGTCTGAACTCCCACTGGATTCAAGCAATGTCGAAGAAGCATACCTCGCCTCCGTCATCGTCGATCCCGAGCAGCTCGACATCACGATGCACTCGCTCAATCCCCAGTATTTCTCGGTCAAAATCCACCAAGACCTGTTCAAGGCGATGGTTGTCCTGCGAGAGGCGGGTCGGCCGATCTGAGACCCGGTTGCACTCCTGACGAGTCTCCGCAGCCAAGGCGTCGAGATTGACCCCCAAACTTTGGGTGCTCTGGCTGGCAAAGGAACCTCCGCGAACGCGGCCTACTACGCCTCCCAGGTGAAGCGATCGGCGATGCTCCGCCGGATGGTGATCATCGCCGATGAGGCGAGGGCTAAAGCCTCAGACCCCGCAGGAGAGCCTCAGGAGGTCGCTCAGTGGCTCCGGGCGCGTTTAGACGACGTGGGAGTCAACTTGGACACGGAGGCCGTTAGAATCGCTCTGGGGGCCTCTGAGCTGGTAGACACTCTGGACGCCGCACGGACGGCTTCGGCCGGTCGGGGAGTCCCCAGCGGCATGATCAGCATCGATGAAGCGGCAGGGAACTTCATGGACGGGGAGCTGACCATCTTGGCGGCTCGACCCGGCGTCGGAAAGACAGCGCTCGCCCTCCAGATCGCCGACTACACGGCGCGGCAAATGCGACCGGTCCTGTTCGTCTCGCTGGAGATGACAAACCGAGAGCTGGTGACCCGAGTGATAGCCGCCGCGACACGCCTGGATTCACGAGACATCCGGGCGTGCAATCTCAGCACGGACGACATCAAATTGATTCGCGCGGCGAAGACAGACTTGGATGGCGTCCCACTATCCCTGTATTCGCCACCTCGCGCAAACATCCTAGACATCCGTGCCATGTCCAGATTGCAACATGCACAGGACCCGTTACGGATGATCGTCGTGGACTACATCGGCTTGGTTAGGCCGACCGATTGGCGGCGACCGCGCCACGAGCAAGTGTCTCAGGTCAGCGCGGATCTGAAAGCGTTAGCGAAGGAGTTGTCGGTTCCCGTGTTGGCGCTCTGTCAACTCAACCGAGAGGCTGACGGCGCTCGTCCCCGGCTCAGCCACCTGAGGGAGTCAGGGTCGATTGAACAGGACGCGGACGTGGTGATGTTCATCCACCAAGAGAAGGGTGAGACGGAGTTGATCATCGCCAAGCACCGGCACGGAGAAACGGGTAGCGTCCAGATGAATTGGAATCCCGCGAGCGTGCGTTTCTCGGACTACGGTCGCTGGGAGCCTCCGCCGCCGGACGCCGAGATTTTACAAGATTCCGATAGGATGGGGGACTGGGACCGGACCGGGGACCTTTTTGAATAGGAGACGAGGATGGCCGTCGAGAAACTAACAAAACAAGATGTCGAACTACTGATAGAAGCCGTGGAGGAGTGGGAGCAGTTGGGGTTCCACGAGTTCTTCTCTCACACAGCGATCAAGGCGATGATGATCGGATCGGACCCTGACAAGGAACGGCTGATAGGTGAGATGATCGACCAGAACAGCACCAAAGCGAGGGCGCAGGTTGAAGGACGCAAGGAGCGTTCCATTCTGATCCGTGGGAAGTTGATCCTCATGCGGGACGCGCTCGTCGCAGAAAGTTTCATCGACGACTGCCAAAAGGATGCGGCAAATGAGACTCCTGGCGATTGATCCCGGCACGACTCACAGCGGGCTCGTCACCTACGACGGAACGCGAGTGACTCATGCGAACAGCGACATGCACAACGACGCCGTGCTGGAGTGCGTTCTCGAACACGACTACGATCACTTGGCGGTTGAGATGGTCGCCAGCTACGGGATGCCGGTCGGCAGAGAGACGTTTCAAACGGTCTTGTGGATCGGCCGCTTCATCCAAGCATCACCCGTTCCACACACACTCGTTTACCGTAAGTCCGCAGGGTCGATCCCAGGCATCGTCTGGAGCCTCTGTAAAGATGCTAAGGCGAAAGACGCTAACATCCGCCGCGCTTTGCTCGATCGTTTCCCAGCGACAGGCGGAGGAGCCACGCCGCAAGTGGGAACAAAGAAGCAACCCGGACCACTCTACGGAGTAAGCCGACACGCTTGGTCAGCCCTCGCTGTCGCCGTAACGTGGTTCGAACATCACCCCCTCGCTAACGGAGCACAGCATGAACTCAACGAGTAGCAGACCAGCTCAACCACATCACAGCCAAGTAAAAACCGAGAAATCGCGTATCAGTCCGACAGCGTATTTGTCGCTTTTACGCCTAGAAATGAAAGGATAAACCAGCATGCCAGGCCACAAATTGATTCCTTCC
>NZER01000188.1 GCA_002690445.1 Candidatus Pacearchaeota archaeon | reverse complement strand
GGCGAACAAGACGGGCAACGTGATTCTTGATGTGAAAGAGGGCCGCATCATGTCGTGGAAAATCACAGAATACGGGCGGCTTTGCGGCCCTGTGCTTGACAAATATTCTGAACGACTCTAGGATGTAGATACATAGGGAGACCTGGATCACAGGCCCCATTCCCAAGCGGGAGTGGGGCTTTTCTTTTTGGAGGACGATGACGACGCAACAAACCATAGATGACCAGACAGCGTTAGCTTTAGAGCACGAAAATCTCCTGCCGCCTACTGAGGAGGAGAAGCTTACTGAGGCCACGCTGGCTGAACCGGAGGTATCCGCTGAGGCGCCTTCCGCCGAGGAAGCTCCCACTGAGAGGCCTCCCACTGAAGAAAAAGAGCCCGGTGCCCCCCCGGTGCTTGACGGGGCTGCGGCGCTCAAAGCTGAGAATACACGGTTACGCTTGGAGGCTGACCAGCGGCAACAGGCTGTCGAATCCCAACAAATCGTCAACCATGTCCGGGAATACGAACAAGGATATACTACTAAGCTCGTTGCCGCTGGCTGGGACGATGAGCAGGCAAAGGCCCACTCGCGTGCGTTGGGTGATGCGGCCATCTCTGAATACCAGTTGCTTGTCGAGCGGAAGGCCCATTTAGCGGATCGTCTGTCACGAGAGCATGGGGTTCCGATAACATCTCTGATGCCCTACAACACGGCTGCCGAGATGGAGGCGGCTGCTCAACAATTGGGGCCGCAAGCGCGCGAGATGGATGTCTTGAAAAAGGAGATCGCAGAACTGAAGAAAGGGCGCATCCCGGCCCAGCACTACAACCAGTCTGGTAGCAAGTCTGGTGGCGGGCCGGTAACCTCCGATGAGATTCTAACTGCCATCGGCAATGGGACCCTGGATGCGGCCAACCTTACGGCTAAACACAGAGAAACCTTACAGGCTAGTGGCGCACTTTAATCTAGGAGGATAACGAGATGGCAGTCGGAAGAACCACCACTGATTCCTTGCAGGACTCACTCCCCACCATCATTGGGCAGTCTCGTCTGGTACGCGAGGATGAAGGCGAGATGATGTCCACGGTGGATAGGCAGACCCTTGGGAAAGGGATGGGCTTAACTTGGCACGAGGTATCCTACGCCAAAATCACAGCCCAGGCGATCACAGAGGATACCATCCTGGACAATCCGCAGCAACTCTCGGATACCGACTTCCCCTTAACCCCTACGGTGATTGGGATTGAAACGCTCATTACCGACCGAGTGGGAGATCGGATCGTGGCCCACGGTGCTGCCAAACTGGGCAAGTTGGCCCAAAACGCGATGACGCGGAAGAAACTCCAGGACGGCATTACCGCCATCGACGGGTTCACCACGTCATTGGGTGGTTCGGGGACACTGACCTACGGTCATATCATGGCGGCGTCCGTCAGGATTACCGGCAATACGACTGAGTCAGGCCCCAGCCCACTCCACGCCCAGTTGCACGCCTTCCAGATTAAGGACCTTACCGACGAGATGACGGCTCCTGTAGGCACGTACAACATTACCGCTGGTCCCACCATGGATGCGTACAAGAACGGTTTCAAAGGGATGATAGGCAACGTCTCCGTCCACGAGAACAACGAGATCACCATTACGTCCAACGTGGCGAAAGGCGGGGTCTACTCCAAGATGGCTCTCGTTCTGGTGCAGGGGCGTAGCCCCCGGGCGGTGGCGGTGAGACGCGAGGACATCGGCGGCGGCGCCACCATCATGTACCACTACGACGAGTACATCTGGGGCGAGAGGAGTTCAGGCAATTGGGGGTACGAGCTTCAGACCGATGCGACTGTACCTACGAGTTAGGCCATAACGGCCCGTCTCGTATGGGGCGGTAACGTATGAACCCTCGGCGTGAGACATGGGCGGCAGTGCATGGCCCGATACCGAAGGGGTGGGTGGTCCACAACCTAAATGGTGACCCAGGGGATATCCGGATAGAGAACCTAGCGGCTATCCCCAGGAACACGGAGAACATATCACAGGTCGTATCGCCCTATAGGGCAAGGATACGCAACTTAGAGCTAAAGCTCAAGAAGGAGAACAATCATGGCTGAATCAGGGCCAGGGCAAATCAGACTATTCAACGATTTCTTCGGCGGTGAAGCACTTGCAACCACCCTTGATGCCGTCAACGTAGGTGATTTTTACGTAGGTGGCGAGGGTCACGAAGATGCTGATGCTGGCGTTGCGACCGCTAACTTGCTTTCGGGTGCCGTTGCAATCACGTCTGGGAACACTGACGCCGACACCACCTTTATCGGTACTGGCATTGCCTTCGATGTTGCCTTGATGGCTCCGATCGTTTTGGAAGCTCGTGTACAACTGCCAGACTTGGACACCAAGGAGATATTCTTCGGACTGACTAGCATCTTGACACAGGATGAGCAGCTTGAGGATATAGTCATCAACGCTTCTGGGACAACCCTGACGATACCTGCGGAGCTGGCCGGGTTCTACCTGAGCGATGAACTGACCGACGACGAAGACTGGCACGGTATCCACAACGGTGGTAGTGCAACTGCCTCGACCACCACTACGTCCGTTGACCTTAACGACGACGCGGTGGCGGGTGAGTGGCAGGTGCTTCGCTTGGAAGTAGCCCCCAACGGGACGGTTCGTTGGTACATCGACGGCGTTCTACTTCAGACCGTGGTTGGTGCGGTTTCGACCACTACCAACTTCGCAGTATGTCTCGCGGCTGCGGCCAACACCACTGAGTTTGCAATCGTGCATTGTGACTACCTTTTGGTTGAGGCCAACAGAGATTGGACAGTGTAGCAGTGACTATGGTATAATCCACCTCAGATACTACGTTGGGGTGGATTATGAACAACATCAAAGCCTTTGGTGCGAAGTCTCTTTTCAAGGATGGACATTTACGAGAAACAGGCCGGATGCTCCTTCAGGAGCTTTGGCTAGAAGATGCTGGTGGCACATTTGGGGATAAGTGCTGGACCATACCAGGGGGTAAATCTAATCCAGAGGGATATCGATATCTTGACTGGCAAGGTCTTGGAACTAGGATGGCCCACCGCTTCGTTTATGAGGTGTTTGCTGGTTCAATCCCTGACGGTCATTATGTCATGCATCGCTGTGACAACCCGCCATGCTGTAATCCAAATCATTTGGTCGTTGGTACGCCAGCAGATAACATGCAAGATATGCATGGTAAGGGCCGAGCAGTTAGTGGCCAGTCGCGTAAGACACATTGCCCACAAGGCCATGAATACAACGAGGAGAATACCTATTACTGGCAGGGGAAAAACAGCAGACAATGTCGTATCTGTAGCCACCAGCACAAACTGAGGTATTCACGCAAGCAGAAACAACCAAAGCATCGTACCCACTGTGGGAACGGCCACGAATTAACGCTAGAGAATACGTATGTGTATCGAGGTAGTCAGCGGTGCCGGGCGTGCCAAAAGAACTATTCAAGCAATTGGTATCGCCGTAGGCGAGGTAAGCCTAACTTGTCAAGTGCCGCCTTAGCGGCCAAGTAGGAGGAACTAATGGCAAACCCACTATTCCGTCGCGGGTTCCACCGTGGCACAGGGGACCCCACCCATTCCCAAACTGGCGACGTTCTGGAGATCGTCCTGCCTGGGGAGAGCACGAACACTCATGCCCGGCAACTGCATGTCTGCCAGTCTGGGGATGTTAATTCCGACTGGAATATAGCCGCGCAATCTCACCCGACCCTGTATCTGCACAGTGTTACCACGCCCATCACGGATTATCTCCGGCTTGGAGGCCATGACGGGACGACTGCCTATGCAGACGTGGTCGGCGGCACCACGCTGGCCCTGCAAATTGCGGGGACTAGCCACTTTACAGTTGCGGCTTCAGCGATTGCTCACAGTGCGGCGAACTCCGGTGCTGTAACCAGCCTTGACGTGACGAACACCTCTGACGACTCTGGCGCTGGGGCGCGTATCCGAGTGGCGGCTGGGGGCTCATCGGCTACATTGGATGCGTTATTCTCCGCGCTGGAGACCAGCGGGCACGAGATAACTATAGGCATTGATACCTCGGCCAATACCGGGGTGATTGCAATGGACGCGACTCTAGGTTCCGCCGATGGGGACGCGGTTCGGATTACTGACGCCACTCCGCCCGTCATCACCTACAACGCCGCCCACCCCACCGGGACGTTCGACTACGTTTGTGGGACGTGTGGGCAGCACGGCGGGGAGATGTTCGCCTGCTGTGGGCTAGTTGAGTGGCACGACGACGTGGCGGCCCTAGCGCCGGTCTTGGCGGGGCTGGTAGGGGAGCGGTTGACGGGGAACGAGCCTGCCGTCCGGCACCTGGCCAAGTTGGGGGTCATGGAAGTGACGCCCGGCGACCTGCCGGGGGAAGAGGATAAGAACTGGGTGGGCATCCGGCTCGACGCGGCTCAGTGGTTCACTTGGTCCGCCATGCACCAACTGTACAACCGGATCACGGCCCTGGAAGCCAAGTTGGTTACTGCGTAATCATGGAGGTCCAACTTAATGAAGTGCTGGCGATGGTCGGAGAGCAGACGGTAGAGATACGGATGCTCCGGGCCGAGCTAGCCGCAGCACAGGCAAAGATTGCCGCGCTGGAGAAGAATCTCGCAACCAACTCGAAGAAGACTCCGGAAGAGGTGCCAACTGAAGTTAAGCGTTGAGCCCTTCCCACACCCCGACACGGGGTTCCAGGCCCTCCCATCGGTGTATGAGGTGGATGGCGACGAGAAAGCCTACCTCTTGCTGGAATTGATTCTCGCACCTGCCATGGGTGGTCTGCTGCATCGGTATCAGATCATCATTGTATGGCGAGAGGGGCAAGGCAAGTGTCAGTACATTGAGGATATGGGGCTGGCAAGTCTCTGGGCCAGCGGCCCAAAGAACGTCCAATCGGCTGCCTTCGCCAACGACCAACCCGCTGATTGGAGCCATAGCATTGCTGAACTCAGGGACTTGGTAGACAGACTCCGTGAGGTAGATATGGAGCGCATATTAGGGCTGGAACACGAAGACTTGGTGCAGGGCTACCACGACGGGGTCGACCAGTATTTTAGGGACAAGCGACACCTGTCGATGTCTAGCCCCATGCTGAGGATTGAGAGGAACGGATGGCCACTGACACACAAATAGCGGACGACGCTCAATTAATCGAGATGGAGCGCATGATGCGGTCGGCGCCAGAGCCCGGCGGGCTTGAAGGCATCTCCATGGGCGATGATGGCGTGGAGATCAGGAAGACGAGCGTGAAGTCCGCTGGGTACGTCATCATGTGGAATGCAGACACCCACGAGCCTTCGCGTTTCAACATGAACAGTATTCGGACTAAGTTACGAGAGGTGTTCCCAGCCGATCATCCTCGGCGCCCTGGCCAGCCCGCTTGGACCGCACGGCAGCCTGTGGAAAAGCCGTGGTACGGGGGAGCAACCTGCCCGCTACATGCGAGTCGCCCAGAGAGGCGGTACTACGACGAGATCGGCTATCCTGAGTGTAGCCGGATCAACCTGCCTAACGACATGGAAGCGCGGGAACACTTACGGAAGAAACACCCTGCGACCTTCCGTCAGATGAATGAAGCTCGTGCTGAGGTAGAGCGCCTATCTCAGATCGAAGATCGGAATATCAACCGCAGTATTCTAGCAAAACTAGCTGGAGTAGAACTTGCGCCTGACCCTATCCCTGATCCTGCCCCTTCGGTTTGGGAGCAGCCTAGGGATGCTCCTCCAGCAGAAGAACCTGCCGCACCTCGAGTGGCAAAGAGCAAGCCACCGGGCGAAGACGGCTCTTCCGTGTACGTCTGTAGGAAATGCCAACTGACCCATCAGTTGACTTCCGGCATCGGGAAGCGGCATAAGAGGCATCAGGTTAAGAACTAGGCTAGCGACTTAGAACATGCACGGTTGAGCCGGATAGCTGGCCGAGAGGAGGTGTCCCGCATTGATTAAGACGTGGCGATCCGCAATTACAGACATTGGTGTTGATACCGACATCTACGCCTCTGGTGACGCTCTTGGCGTAAAAAGCTCCTTCGCCAGCGTCCCCGCCCATGGGGTTATCCGGTCGGTCATCGTTATCGACCGTGATAAAGAATCGGTCTCCTTAGACCTCGTCCTTTTCTCCGCTGACATCACTGGCACGGCGGCCAATGCTGCCTTTGATCCCACCGATGCTGAACTTGATACCTGCGTGGGTGCTATTCTGGTTGATACCTACAAGGCTTTCAACGATAACTCCATTGGTCAGACCCCTGCTGCCTTTGAGGGACTGCCTTATTGGGCACCGGCTGGGGTTTTGTACTTCCAGTGCGTGACTCGTGGAACTCCCACCTACACGGCGGCGACCGATATGAGGATTTCCATTCAGATCGAATATTAGAATGAGTAGCTGCCTTCTCGATGCCGACACTGGCGGGGGCGACGTTGATTGGGAGGCCCTGTTTACGTGACGGGCCTCGAACTCTGCATCGATGCTCGTGCTGCTCATGGATTGAACAGCCTAGCCACTTGTTCTGCTTTCATGGACCAGGTAGTACAAGTGGCTGGCATGACTGAGTTGGAGCGGTTTCAGATCGAACTACCTAACGAGATGCAGGCGGGCCCTGGCGTGAGTATCACTTGCGTCATCATTGAGTCCCACATCGCCCTTCATACCTGGCCCGAAAGGAACGCCTTGATGTTCAACCTGGTGTCGTGCAAACCATTTAACACCCGGCCTATTATGGGCCTCTTGGTTGATACCTTTCGAGCAACGCTCGTAACCCACCATGAGATTGAGAGGACTATCTGATGGTGAACCAGGCCGCGACACGTGAGGTTATCCGAGTTGCCGTGGGGCGGAATATCAATGCCGTCACGCGCATCACGGCGGGTGCCAGTGGGTCCACAACCACTTTTCTGACCGATGACCTGGAGGGCACTACCACCACCGAGCATAAGGGCTCTCAGTGGCTTGGGACGGATACGCCCAACGATGAGGTCCAGGCCCGCGTGACAGCGTCCAGCGTATCGTCTAGCCGTACAACCTTGACCCTCTTCCCTGCCGTTACCTCGACAGTTTCGGGTGACACGGCAGAACTGTGGAAGATATGGAACCCGAAGGATATCCACGACTATATTAATCAGGCCATCCGGGAGATCACCGGGTTGGCCTATGACCCGGAGGAGAGCCTAACTCTCCACGCTGACGGTAGGCGGACCCGGTTCGACATTCCGAGCGAGTTTGCGATGCTCAATCGTATTGACTTCCGGATTAACGTGACCGCGCAGCAGGTGCTCCCCGCTGGTGTAGTGTGGGACGAGTCAGTGGATGCGGATTTCACGATTACCCAAGACACGGAAGACTTACTGCTCGGACGTACCTCCACCAAGTTTGTGGTGGCTGGAACGGTAAGCGCTGGAGATTTAGCAAGCCATGCAATTAGCTCTGTTGACCTCTCGGATTTCACGCATATTGAATTCCCTATCAAAGTCCGTACCGCTGTAGCGGCTAGCGATTTGGTCTTGAGGCTTTCCGCCACAGCCAATGGTGCTGATAGTGACAAGATTATTGCTATCCCGGCGCTCTCGGCTCAAGAAGAAACATGGGTCCGAGTAGCTATGAGCGAGGCTGTGAGTTCCTTCGATGCCTCGGAAACCACCGCTATCATCTCAGTTGCTTTAGAATACAACGCGAACAACGGAGCCAATACGATTTGGCTAGGTGAGGTGCGGGCCACACTTGACGGTTCGGAGGACTGGGCGACAATCCCAAAACACCTGTGGTCGATAGATAAGAATGCTCGTGACTTGGTGCTAACGCCCTCGGGCCGGACGGCGGTCGGGTATGCACTACTGAAGTTGGTGGGCGGTGATAAGCCCGCTCTCCTGAACGCCGATGCTACGGTCTGCGAGGTGAGCGATTGGTACGTGATCTGTCGGGCCACGGCGCTGGCACTTCGAGCCAAAGCCGGGGGTAGGGGGACGGACCCTGATGATCGGCGCCGCAGGGCTGATGATTGGGAACTCCTGGCGCAGCAGGCCAAGGCGGCACACCATCTGCCGCAGAACACGAGGGTCATTTCCTGATGGCCGACACAGTTGTTAGTGAAAACGAAATCCTGCTTAACGGGGTGTTTTACCCGGTTAAACGCCCCGTGCAGAAGTTTCTCGCGTCCATCTATCCTGGTAAGGTGGTGGTGGGTGATACCACCCGTGATAGCAACCCCAACGCCTCGCCGTTAGCTATTTCTGACTGGGGCGGTGGGGTCGGGTTGTTCAAAGATACGAGCGTCAGCCCGCAGGACCGTCCTTGGTTCTCGACGGCCTCGCTGCGGTACAAGTCCCTCACGTTGCCCAATCTACCTGTGGCTACTGCTGCGTCAGGCGTTAGTGGCAGCTTCACCATTGGGGCAATTGCTACGCTCGCCGATGAAGTATACGCCGCATTCGGGACATCGGTCAGAAAGTATGACAACGGGGCCGATTCTTGGGGCAGTAGCCTACATACCCTCCCCGCTGTGGCCACGGATGCAATTAGTGACATCCGGATTGGCGGGACAGTATATCTCGCTTTTGCCCACACAGGTGGATATACCTACTTCGATGGCGCGACCTGGACCGACGACACAACGGACACCAAATACCTTGAGTTTTGGGATGATAAACTGTGGGGGATCGACAACACAGGACTCCTCTGGTTGGCTAGCAGTATTGGGACAGAGACCACGGACGCTCAACTCCCCTTGCCTGACGGATACGCAACAGCCCTTTTCCAAGCGCGTAACGCTGCGGGTGATGTCATCTTGTACGCCGGGACCAAGGTAGGGCTCTTTAGTCACGACTCAGCCAACAAAAAGTGGGTTCGCGTCGATGGCGTACAGCAGCCCGTCCACCCAGACGGAAGCCGGGGAGCAATCCAATGGCGGGACTCCGCCTATATCCCGGCAGGGCTCGGGATCACCAAGTTCATTAACGGGACCAACTCGGCTGTCGTGACCGTGGTAGGGCCTGACCGGGACGATGGGGTGCCGTCTGGCAAGGGTGGGACCATCCGGCAACTTGTTTCCACTCACAACGACCTCATTGCGGTGAACGACGCGACAACCGCATTCGACCAAAGCACGCGGACGCTATTTGCCACCAGAGGTGCGGGGAATCACCACGGGGTTGTCCTACCCCCCAATACCGGGTTCTCTTCGCTGCTCGGGTGGGATGACCGTGGTTGGGAAGTGAAGTGGCTCAGTGGGTCTACCGACCGCGCTATCACGTTTTGCATAGTCAGCAATGCCTACGGTAAATATCGCCTTTGGTGGGGACTCGGTGGGATCATCTACTACATGCAGATCCCCTCTCAGATTGTCAACCCAAACGAGATCAGCGACCTGCCTTACGCTTCGAGCGCCGAGCACGAGACCTCGTGGTACAACATCGGCCAGATGGAAGTGGATAAGTTGGGGCTTCAGCTCAAGGGAGACACGCTTGACCTATCAGCAACCGAGACGGTAATCATTTCGTGGGCGATAAACCTGATCGAATCGTTCACAGCTCTCACGACCATCACAACAGATGGCATCACCACCTTCACTTTGCCGACTACTGCGAATCCCGTGGGAATCGGCTTCGAGTGGATCAAATTCAAGGTCAATCTAGCCCGAGGCTCAACAAACACCCTCACGCCCCAACTGGTCAACCTAACGTTGGTATACCGGAAGAAACTGCCTGTGAAGTGGGGGTTCAACGTTGTCTTGGACCTGGCCAAAGAGAACTCCCACGGTGACCAACCGGAGATTCTACGAGCGGCTGCGGAAACTGCGATTGCGAGCACGACTTTGGTGCCGTTCCTGTTCCGCGACGATGAAACTGGCGGCTCGACCTTCTACGTTGATGTCGGGCCTTCAGCGGAGTTCCAGCATACCGGGCATGACCAAAGAGGCGAAATGCAACTTACGCTGACGGAACGATGACGCTAGACGGCATACTAGATCGGACGGCACCAGCAGGTTGGCCTGGTTCTCTGCCTGAGTTCTTGGTATTTCGGGAGTTGTTGCGGCTGGGGAAACGGCCCGACATAGACTTCACCTATCAATCCGCTTTCCAAGGTGGGCGCTTGCAGAAGGGTGGAATGGTGGTGGACTTCCTATTCGTAGACCCTCCTGATCTAGCGATTAACGTCCAAGGAGATTACTACCATGCGGGGCCTGCGCCACTAAGGAATGATAGAATGGCGAGAGCGCAACTGGCAGGCCAGGGGGTCACGTTGATTTTCATTGACGAAACTGACATCCTGCGTGACGCGCGCCGCTTTGTCCGGGCCGCGCTGCGATACCAGGATTTGAGCCGGTTGGGGAGGTAACATGGCCCTCTTATTCCAAGGATTTGTCTATGACGATCTTGGTGACGCCGTAACAGGCGCGACGGCCAACTTATATGACCGAAACACTACAACGCCTGTTAGAGCCACCACCACGACCGATTCGGCGGGTCTCTGGACCGTCAGCCACGGTACAGAGGGCCAGTTTGATGTCGAAATTGTCAGTGGGGCTTCTAAGCAACGGTTAAAGTACGACGATGCCATCCAAATCCAAGAGATGGAAGTCAACCTGCTGAACATTCGGGGGTCGGACGATGCGTTTAACTACGTCATCACTCCGGCGGCCATCGCCGCAGAGCGCATCCTCAATCTGCCACTGATAACCGGCACTGATACGCTGGTCGTAACAACCTTAGCCCAAACTCTAGCGAATAAGACGCTGACGGCTCCGACAATTGCCGCCACCGGATGGACTAACGCGAACCACACCCACACAGCGGCGAATCGAGGCGGGCAGGTGACACTCCCGGCCTTGGACATTGACGGTGGCACCGACATCGGTGCGGCTATCGTTGACGCCGACCTACTTATTATTGACGATGGCGCTGGGGGAACCAACCGCAAGGCTGAGGCCAGCCGGTTCAAGACCTATGTGGGCGCTGCTACTGGTGCCTTCGCTATTGCTAACTTGGACATTGACGGTGGTACAGACATTGGCGCTGGCATTGTTGGTACTGACCTGTTTATCGTCGATGATGGGGCCGGGGGCACCAACCGGAAGACAGCCGCCAGCCGGTTGAAAGCCTATATTGGTGCCGGTGTCGCCGGATACTACACAACGACAACCACCACCAACCCCGGCGACACGCTCGGGGATGATAGCCTGAATGTGGCGAGTCTCGCACGGAATGCCACGGGCGATTATACAGTGACTTGGGATGTATCCTTTGCCAACGCCAACTACGCTGCGACCGTTACAAGTGAGAGCACCGACCTGGGAACTATTGCGCTCACCCACCACCGTGACCCACAGACAGGGTCCCTGCGATATGGGACGAACGCTCCTGGCGACCCTGATCCTACCGCCTCAGTAGATTCCAATCATCACGTTATCGCCTTCGGGAATCAATAACATGAAACGTATCTTGTCACTGAATACCGACCCTGACCGCGACTTCCACAACCTGCGGGAGTTCATCCCTCCCTATGGGTCCAGCAACATCGTGTTTGATACTGAGGAAGAACTGCTGGAACACATCATCCAACGGAACATCGAAGTGGGTCTGATTGCGCCAGATGCAGATGTTTATATAGTAGACAAGGCCGACTTCCCGCCCGAGTGGGACTACTTCTTTGATGCTGGGGAGTGGCAAAATGGTCCGGCCATCAATATGCCCAAGGCCCGGACTATCCAGATGGCCCACATACGGAAGGCACGGGACGCGGGGCTGGCGAAGCTGGATGTGCCATATCTAAAAGCTCTTGAGGCCGGGGACACAGTGGAACAGCAACGAATTGCTGACCTGAAGCAGGGCCTCAGGGATGTCCCACAGACATGCGACTTGGAGCAGTACACTACGCCCGGGGCTCTAAAAACTGCGTGGCCCGAAGAGCTACCATGAAGAGCCCAGCAATTATCGGAGCCATCGCCGTGGCGTTCATCACTGGCATTCTAGGGCCGCTGGCCGTGACTTACTACCAGGGCCAGCAGGGGCGGGCCACCGAGGAGCGTAGGTTGGCGGCAGGCATCATCGACCAGGAGACCCTGCTGGGCCACTCGCTATTCACACATGCGGACACCTGGGTCGATCTGATTATCCCTCAGACGCAAGTCTCTGACGAGGCTAGGCTGTTTTTGACGATTAAATTCACTGCTTTCCATGATGCGTTAGAGGACATGGTTCGACTTACCGACTTCAATAATCTGAGTGATGACCAGTTCCATGCGGTTGCATCTAAAAACCTGAATGATACTGTCGTATCGTATATCGCAGACGCACGACGGCAGGGCATTTCGGACGAGTTTATAGCAGATTTCAACATATGGCATCAACAGGTCGTAGACATATTGGTAGACTCGATTGAAGATAACGTATTCTCACCAATCCACACCTCTCAAAACTCAAAAATGTATGCCATCTTAACTGCATATGATAGCGCATTGGGAGCCACGCTAGAGGATGTGGCAAGAACATTGGACGCTAGCGGAGGCTAGATGGTATCGCGATTGCGTCCCCAGATACTTGCAGCGATTATCTGCGCGACCGTGTTTAGCTGTTTCGCCGCCTGGTTGGGCTTCCGGTTAGGCGCGATAGAGGTGTTGACGGCCGTCATCGGGGGCGTGTTCGGGTTCTTGGGTGGCGTATCACTCAAGGTGCTGGAAAACGAATAACGGGGCGATATGGACGGAGATGTTGTCCAAGCGGTGGTCGCGGCCATCGGCCCGGCGGGCGTCATCGTGCTGGCGGCTCTCTGGTTGCTCACGCGCCGGAGGGACAGGCAGAACGGAGCCAGCCGTTGCCCGTCGGCCTGTCCTCCTATCGTGGTCGCCAGACTGGATGCGGTGCGGGACGACCTGCTAGACCTCAAGAGTGACGTTCGCGACCTGCGTGCTAATCTGGTCCGGCATCTGGAAGACCACGCCCACGTCTAGGCCGTCGGCGGCGTGCTATAATATTCAGACAGCCATCAGCGGGGGAGTTACGGTGGCGATTGCGGCGGTGGGTGAGGTCAACCACGGCCCTAGGTTTCTGACCCCGTTAATCGGGCCTACAGGGCCATCAGCGGCATTCTTCTCACCTCCTCTACCAGGAGCCCTCGGTTCGCCGGGGGCTTCTGGTGTCAAGCAGGCTCCCGTCCCTTTGGCCGTCAACCCCACTACCCCTAGCAAAGCATGGTGTAGAAAATAGTACAGAGGTAGTAAAGTACCACCCCGACGAGAAAAACGCCTGTGTGTGGCTCTCAGAGCGACGGGTTTCTAAAAAAGGTATAAAAATTAAGCGTGGAGACAAAGAAAAAGCCCCCGGCAAGGCCGAGGGCTTGGTGGGCGGGGAGTCCTTTAGATCTCCGCTTCCAGAGCGGCGTCGATGTTGGGATATATCCTCTCGTCGGTTTTAACCTCGCCGGCCCATGTGGAGACTATGACCTGGCCCCACTGGGCCGTCAGATCGGCGACGAAAAACCAGATCGTCCCATCCGCCTCGCGGTATGGTTGCCCCGACTCCAGCCTCTTCCGAATGAGGTTCGCTTTGCGTTTGCGGCTCGACCATAGCGCCGCCTTCTGGCGTG
>NZER01000187.1 GCA_002690445.1 Candidatus Pacearchaeota archaeon | reverse complement strand
TCAAGCCCCTTCTTTGTTGATTCATAGAATGTATCACCAGCTAATCCCCTCCACACTGAGTCAGCTATTCCGAAATTCGGAATGTTACCTTGGTTCATTGCTTCAAGATTCCCCGCGCCGATTGAATCCACCGCGCTCTTCTGCATGACAAATTCACCCGGGGCAAGGAACGCAGGAATATCACTCTTACCAAAGTTTGGAACTTTCCCGCCCGTATGAAACTTAGGAATAAAACCGTCCGGACGACCTCTCCTTGGCAATCTTTTTTCTAATCCTGTTTTGTATGTTTCGCTTTCCGGTGTTATTAATTTGCCTTCTTTATATTGCCTTGCTTTGATACGGGGAATAGCTTTTTGGACTGCTTCTACATTTTTTAAATTATCATCGATGAAAGCTGCGGAACCTAGCGATTTAATAATGCGAGCTTTTTCTTCCCCTACGCTTAATTTTATTGCTCCTCCCCTAGGGCCCTTACCTAGAACTTCATCTAAATTATATTTTTTTCTTACTGCCGAGTCTCGGAGACTTATTACATTTTCTTCCGGAATACCAAGAAGTTTGGATATTCCTGCTTGTCTACCCGGGGCGGCACTCACGACGTGAACCTTCTGAGGATCAAGTTTCCCGCTTGCAATTTGATCTATTACTTTATGACCAGCTCCTGTGGTCTCCGAGGCAGCAAAAACTTTTTTCAATATTTCTTTACGATCTGGTCCAAAAAAAGTTTCCCTAAAAGTATATCCAAGTTTTTCTTGAGCTGCGCGGGTGTATTTTATTACCTCATCAAAATCTAAAGCCATTCCGCCTCCTGTTGCAAAGTTTGGAATGAAACCTTCAGTTAAACCCGCTCTTTTCATAAGGCTCGGACTAGCTCCTAATTGTAGATCATCCATATAGGCCTTAAATTCCTTTACGTGACCTTCTAGCCTTGGCGGATCTTTCTTATAATGAACTTGCGGGCCATAGCCACCTCCCCTGAACTTCCTTATCGAAGACATTAACTGTTTAAAATCATCCTTATTTAATCTAGGAAGCTTATGATACTCCTGACCTCGTTTTATTATTGGCCGATCATCCGGCTTACGTTTGCCTCCTTGAGATACTTTAGTTTTGTGGATGCTCCCTTCTTTACCCTCATATCTTGCAAAGTTTGGAACGAAGCCTTCAGCCATTGTTTTTTCCCATCCGCCTGTTGTTTTCGCATAGCCCTCAAACAAACCTTTTTTCAATTTTGATTCTCGTTCAATCATTTTGGTAAATGATTCGTGTACTGGCCGGGCAACCATAGACGTGGGGACTGAATCTCCCTTCTTGGCCATACCTACCAGTTTCTCATAAAGTTTTGGGTCTTCTTTCTTGGCCTTCCGAGCTGGAATACTCAGCGGGAACCCGAGTTTTTCTCTTGTCTTTACTGGATCAAATACGGAGGTAGATGGATGTTTAACACCAGTAGGTAGCGGGAAATTTGGAACGAAGCCTTTGGCGCGACCCGGTCTTGTCCATTTATTTTTCTTGTGTTCTGCGACTTTTGCTTTTACTTCTTCTTGCGTGAAGCTAGTTCTTTTATCTAAACCGTAGTCTTTTAAAAATTTATTATAATTTTCTAGAAGTTGAGCCTCTGAAGCGGGTAAAGAGCGCCCACCAGAAGTGGAGAAGTCAACAAACGCGTTTCTTCGATTAGCTTCTGCGTTATTTTGTGCAAAATGTTTTCCAAGCACGTCCCTTGCTTTTTTAAGATCAATTTTAGTTGCCCCTCCTTTCCTTGGCTTCGTTGCCTCATTCAATGCGCCCGGCGTTCTTATTTCTATGTCCTTGGCTATGCCTCCTATTTTACCCCCGTACCCTTTGTAACTTAAATCCTTGGTTATGGGATTTATTATTGCTTCGCTAGATATAGCAAGCATATTTTTTTTCTGGGAGCTTGTTAAATTTTTTAAATCAATAGCTTTGTTTTCTCCAGCTCTTGCTAAATCATTCTGCCATTCTATATTTCTTCTTTGGTGAAGATTAGGTTTTTCTCCCGCAAGTATGTTAACCGCTGGCTCGTTAGGGTATGGAAGGCCAAGTCTTCCAGCAATTTGTCGTTCAGTAGTTCGTCCTCTTTCTGGTCCAGATGCGGGTGGAGTTATATCTATCCCAGCTTGCGTTACGGGTGCTCTAGTTAGATCCCGATTTAATACATGTACCTTATGGCCCCTGTCTATTGAGTCCATAATGTATTTTCGTTGCACATCATCAAATGGATGATGAGTAAAGAATTCTCCAAAATTTGGAACAAAGCCTTCGGAAGCTATATTCCATCCCATGTCTTTAAATGCGTTAAGGGTACGTTTGCTAAGGCCTTCTTTTGTTCCGGGCATTAACCCCTCTTGAAAAACTCCTCCCCGTATCTCTTGAGACCTTAAAATCATATTTTCATCTGCGAACTTGTATATAGTATTCGGGGCAGTTCCGATTTCTTTTGATAGATCCTTTATGCTCTTTTTTCCTTGAGCAACATCAATCATTCCTTGCTGAACTTGATCTTTGTCTAGTTCTTTTTTGGGTCGACCTGAAGGAAGTTTATCTGCTCCTACAACGGGGCCCACCGGGGTTGTGCTGAATGATTTTGATTTATTGACGAATGACTTAACTGCATCTGACGGCAACGTAAGCCCTCTCGTTCCTGTCGAAATCCCTTGCGCTTTATTATCTTGATAACTTTTGGAAGCTCTTAAAAATTCATTGCTTGACTTTCTTAGAATCGCTTGAGGGTTCAGGATTCCGGGCTTCATAGTTCTTGATTCATAAAGCATTTTATCTTTACCCTTGCCCTTGGTGATATCAAAAAATTCATTTCCTTTTATTTTTCTACCTCCTATTGTTTTTATTGCTTCTACTTCTCCTGCGGCACCTAGATATTGTCTTCTTGCGTACTCTTCTGTTTGCTTTTTCGTCCATGATCCATCGCTCATTTTCTTCATGCCACCTAGAATTCTTCCTTTGTATCTTGGGTCTTTTGCCACAAAGTCTCTAACTTCTTGTAGGCTTTTGCCTCCCCCTCCAGTTAATTTTCCGCCAGAAGCTACCTGTGCCGAAGCGAGAGTTTTTGCTTTATCATTTATGTTACCGTAACTTGATATCGGGGTAACTCGTACCCGCGCTTGTAATGTATCAAACGCATCCGTCTTTGGGGCTACAAATTGCCCCCCAACTGCGTCTGCTCTTTTCGGGCCTAACGGTACGGTTACTGGTTGAACTACTTTCTCTTTTTTGAAGTTGGGAATGAAACTTCCGTCGCCGACAAAATTTGGGAGGAAATCAATTGCTGAACTAAAGTTTGGAATAAACCCTTGTGACTTAAGTACCTCGGGCGACAGATTAAGTATTGATTTTAGAGCTTTAATTGGATCTCTATCATGTCTATCCCTTACTAATCTTTTTAGAATGGACAAGGATTCATCTCTTTTTTTAGATTGATCTGATGCAGTAGATTTTTTTGATTCTTTTGATTTTGATTCAACGATGCGCGTCATATTATAATTTCGGTTTAATTCTTTACTAAAATCTCGAGATATCCCTCCACCAGTCTTAATGAAAGTAGGAACAAAACCATCATAATTTAAACTTAATTTATCTGATAATTCTCTGGCTTGTGTTTTCGGTCCATAGTCCCTCCAGACCATCGCGTCTCCTCCCTTTGGCCTCGGTAAGCCCATGGCAATTTGTTTTTGAGGAGAATAAACTTTTTCTTGGGAGTTATATACAAATCTTTTTCCTCCTATTGTCTCACTCGGCTTAGATAATATGGCTTCTATTTTTCCACTTGCGCCGAGGCCTTGGGCAGAGCGTACCTCAGCTTGCCCGGAGGAAGTATTCGTAACGTTTTGTATGAAGTTTGGTATAAAACCTTCGGCTCTTCTTGGAGCAATTAGTGAACCAGCACCGGCGCCTTTGTCTCCTCCAACTCTCACTCCGCCTCTTCTCAATGAGCTTGCTAGCCTTGTCGCGACAGCTTCTTGCTGTATCATTGCTTCGGTCTCTGCCCTGATTTGATTTAGAATCAAAGTGTGAGCATCTTTTACACTTAATGCGCCATTTTTTATTGCTTGCAGTAATTGAGGTTCTTGAGAAAGATGTTTAAAAATTCTTTCTTGTATTGCGGCTTGTTGTCCCGCTGCAGTATTTAACCCAGAAATTGAAGTGAAAGCATCGCTAATAAATCTTCCCAGTCTTTGGAAAAGTTTGAATAAGGTTACGCCAGCCAACATCAAGCCCGGACCCTGTAGGAAATTTCCGATTCCAGTAACAATTCCTTTGCCTACTTTTTCTCCCACACCCTCAGCATCTTTTTCTCCTACCCCCTGTAACGCGGCATTCATTCCCTCAAATATTGACTGTATAGCTGGAGCCAATGCTGATCCACCAATTTCAGATGCAGCTTTCTTTAGGTTTTGGACTGTCTTGTTAAGGTTCGCGGAAAGTGTTCTGTTTAATTCTTCGTTTCTTCTTGTGGCTTCTGCCGTGGCGTTCTGAGAAATATTTAGAGCGTTCCCATAAATTGAAAATTCTTTTCCTAAATCGGATAGCGCAGCTTTTAATACGTTAACTTGGAATACTCCACCAACAAGTTCTGCAATTTGAGCCCTTTGAGAACTAGTAAGGCTATCATATGCTTTCGCCAAATTAGATAATACTTGTATTGCCGATAAGTTTTCGCCTTGAACATCTTTTGTTGCTACCCCTAATTGCTCCAAAGATTCAATTACCCTAGGTCTTTGAATTCTTGTAAAGATTGATTTAAATGAGTTACCGATTACTGAGCCTCCACGAGCGGTAATTTGTTGCGCAGAGGTTACAATTGCAAGTAATTCATCAATACTTACGCCAGCGCTTTCGGCCGTACTTCCTACTCTTTTAATTGCTTCTGCTAGGTCAGCTGAGCTTACCGCAAAGGAAGCGTCAACAGCAATCATTTTATTAATTATTTCTGTAGAATTAAGCGCCGCACTTGAAAAACCGTTTATAGCTGCAGTTATTGCGTTAACAGATGCCACTACCTCTAGACCAGAAATTCTAGCAAGGATCATTGCGTCGCTTGTTCTCTTCAGGGTTTCCGATACCCCCAAGCCTTGTCTCGCTAATTCTCCCGCTGCTTCTGCTGTCTCTTTAAATCCTTGCGCTGTGTTTCCAGCAATGGCAAATAATTTGTTTCCAAATTTTTCCATGTTTGCCGTGCTTGTTCCCAGAATAACATTAATATCTGCTAGAGATTTTTCTACCTCTACCGTAGAAGTAACTGTTTGTCGAAGTGCTTCTGCAAGTGCGTAAATTGCTCCAGCAGAGGCTCCGAAAGCTATAACACGAGCATTTGAAGCTTCTAAAGATTTATCAAATTCGCCGAGCTGACCCTTGATTCTCCCTAAAGGCGCAGAAAACCCCTTAGAATCCAACCCCCCTAGGCGGTAGGACCTTCTGGTGATATTTCTAATTTTCCTCTCGAGCGGTTTAGTATCGCCCGTGATTAATAACCTAATGTCTGCCATTTTCCAAAAATCCTGCTACTATAATTACACTTAAACTTCTTACCTCATTCGTGTTTTTCTCGAGCCGTGTTTATTTTTTGCTGCCGCCTGCTTTGCTTCTGCTATCTCTTGTCTTCTCTTACTTTGTATTATGCTATATTGCCTATCGTACCACTCTGTAAGTTTATCCAAGTCTTGATAAAATTCATTTGGCGGTTCTTTTCCTTCTGATTCTGACAAGATTGATTTGTAGTATTTACCTCTAGAAAACAAGTCTGTTTGATAAATTGTAAGGTTTATCAAGGGTTCACCAAAAAAGGCGAATGAGTCTTCTTTTGCAAGAAAGAAAGGGTTTAAAAAAAATGGTAAGGCAGCAATTTTCTTTATCCATTTAACCGTAAGAAAGTTAGTAACTTCGTTGTAGATTTGTATTTTTTTTTGTAGATCCGCTTGGGAAAACCCTGCAAATTCTTCTTCTGAGAATGACCTTTCTCGAAGGTCTTCGTCCTTAAAAAAAGAATAATAAATAATTTTTTCGTTTATTTTTTTGCTGGCGTATACTTCACAGGTCATCCCTATGAGTTCTGAGCGTTCTTTTTGAAGAGCGTATAATTTGTCTTCTAACTCGTGTACAAATTTTCGTCTTCCTTTTAGTTGTTTTACATCAACTATTCTTTTTAAATTTTCTTCCGCCTCTTTTATTGAGCCTTTGACATCTGAAATTTCTTCTTCTTTTTTCTCACTCCAATGCTCCTGATCAATAAGAACCTTTAACTGGTCTTTATCTGGGGTGATACCTTTTGAAATCGCCTCTTCAAAGAAGACAAAAAATTCTGTATCAAGAAGACCGAAGTCTTCTTCCTTGAAATGTTTTAAATAACAGAATTCCCCGGAATCTTTCTTATAAGGGGAGCATCCTTTTAGTATCTCCTTGTAGATTTTTCTACAAGTCTTTTCTTGATCAACTTCAGCGGACACATTTTATCTATGCTGGTTGGTTTTTTTGTTTAGCTGGCTCTTCTTTTTTGTCAGCCGCGTCCCCCTTAGCCTTCTCTTCTGTCTTCTCGGGCTTAACAAGCACTTCTTTCTTAGGCTCGTTTTTAGGGTTTTTTTCCTCTGTGTCCTTGGTGCTTTCGGCTTTATCTTCCGTTTTATCTTCTGCTTTGGTTTCGCCTTCTGCTTCACCTTCCGTTTTGCCTTCGCCTTCGTCCTCTTCCTGAGTAGTCAAGAACTCCTCTACTCTCTGGAAGTCTTCTTCGGTTTCTGCTTGCCCGGAGTACCAATAGCTTATAAAATAAGCTAATTTTTTTATAGTTTCATTCCAAAAAAGATCTTCTGATTCTTCTAGTTCATCGTATTTCGAAAGTTTTTGATCTAAGTCTTCTCCGATAAATAACGCTTCCATATCTGGTTCTTCTGGCTTTTCGTCTCCCTTAAGTTCTTTGTTGTACCAGTGATAATCTTTCCATTCACCGCAAGTTTTCTCTACGTTAGCAAGCTGTAAAACCCACCACATAATTGTTTTATTTTTTGCTCTATTTTCTGCTGTTTGGTCAAAAAGCGCAGACTGAGAAGCTTCAAATTCCTGAAGCTCTCTTCTTAGGTCAGACATTTCAATAAGAAGAGCGCTGATTTTATCCTTTTTTTCCTCGTCTGACATCTTTTCTAAATTTAGTTGATATCTTTGCAGCTGATTTTCTTTTTCGAAAAGAGCAAGATAAACTTCTGAATATCTTTCTTTTTCAGAATCACTTAGGGAGCCCCCGTCGTCTTCGTATCTTTTTGCTAATTGAGCTCTAGTAAGAAGTCCGGCCTTAATTCCTTCGGAAAGTTTTACCCCGTAATAGAGTTCACCATCGTCAAACATTCTTCTGGAGGGCTTTCTAATTTTGACTTGTACGGGGCGAGTCTTTTTGATCGTCTTAGTTTCCTTAATCTCTTCACCCTTGTCGTTTTTCTTTTCTGTGGTTTCTTCAACCTCGATATCTCTATTTACTTGGAATGTATATAACCATTTCATAAAAATCCTTTATCCTTTTATACTACTACTTTTTTAATTTAAATTCAAAATTTTCCAATAAATTTTCTACATCTCGAATTGTTTCGTTACCTGAATCTAGGGTCTTTTTCCTAAGGTAACCCGCTTTTTGGCTATCAAAAAAATGAATCATTTTTATGAAGTCCTCGTCAACTAAGCCGCCGACTTTATGTAAGCAAGCCAGATGCTCCTGCCTTATATCTTCTAAATTTGTAAGGTGATTTTTGTAGAGCTTCGTCACATACCGTTTGATTTGGTATATTAGGAGATTTTTGAGATCTTCTGCCTCTTGCTTTTCGTTTTGAGTGAAATCGAACTTTTTTGTTTTGACAACCTTATCATCTACAAAGTTCGTCTTTTCCCTTGATAATACTTCCTTCATAATTAACCTTTTTCCTTTAATAGTTGTACACGCTTTTTCCACCCATTGGGAAATAAAAAAAACCCCGAAATAATTCGGGGTTTGTGTTAATAAGATGTGATAATCAGTATTAGTCACCACGGTTCCACGGGTTATCGGGGCTTTGATCCCTAACTCTACAACCTTGGGCTGTTCCCTCTGTGGTTGTATTGTAGGTCGCTCCGATTTCGCCGACGGCCAAGTTGTTTGTTACGTTAGATACCTGCGCGGAATGAGGCATGCTGAATTGGAACTTACCGAAAGCTACTTCAACAATAGCTCCAGCGTCATCCGTACCTTCAACAGAAACACTCGAGGTTCCCGGCGGGGTTCCGTAAGTTGTGGCTGAGCCTACGCTGTCGCCAAGTCTGTTGAGTCTCTCAACGGGCATTTCCCAGTTGAACGACGCAGTCTGCGCGTAAGCGTTTACATTACCAGAACTGGATCCAACCATAAGTACTACGTTTTCTGCGGTAGCAATACCGTACGAGGTGCCGGTTTCCCCGGGGTCGATGGCAGTTGCTGTAGCAGCTGTACCGTCAAACGATAACGTAATTGTAGGAAGTCCGCCCACTGAACCTTCAGCAGTAACGGATGTGCAAATGGCGTCCGAGAGCTTACCAATTCCTCTTACGTCAATTATTGTTCCAATTGGCGTAGCTTTACCTGCATCAATCATGATGGCGCAAAGATCGTTTGGCTCAAAACCAGATGTCCCCGTCCCTGTCTCCAGCGGGTGAAATACGATTTCAATAGTGCTTGTTGTCGATTCGTTCTGAACGGTTGCTACCTGACCATCCTTACCGAAAGCAGAAACCTGCTCCCTAGGTGTGTCAGTTGTGTAGGTTGCGCTCGTTACAGCTTCTACGCTCCGGGTGGCAGTCCCCGGTGGCGTGATCAGTACTTCTGAGTCTACATAAATTGTTCTTGATGGCATATTATATTCTCCTTTTTTGTAATTACATGTTCTAGGTTAATTTGAGAAACTTTATTTCTCTATCTTTTCTTACAATTTTTTTTGCTCTTTGTGAAATGAATTTTCCATTATCTTTATGAATAGCTCTGGGCTCTGACCAGCCTAATATCAAAGTCAACAAAAGCCGAAAAAACACTAGGATTTGAGCCAATGCCCCTCGTTACGTCCTTAGAAATGTAGACTTTTTCTATCCTAGGTCCCAGTCCCGTGGCAAGGCCAGTATAGTTGAAAGAACTACCTGTATAAGCATTCATGGCGCTAAATGGTAGTTCCTCTATTATCGGGACTTGTTTCATATGTGTATCTTTTAGGATGCTACATACTGCATCCAAGGCAAATGAAGAATCAGCTAATATTACGGCCCTTACCTGTGTGGTAGTTTGATTTATACCCCCAAAAGCGAAACTTTTATTATCTCCCCCGAAATTCTTCAAGTAAATGGCGGGATAAGTTTGCAGATTGGAATGTAAGCCGCTTAAAACTTGCGTTGTTTTTGTATTAATATGATATTTTTCTTCAAAAAGTATTTTTTCCTCAGGCTCATTTGTTAAATATACATTGAAATCCTTTACTGCATAACTTCCACTAATTGTTCCTCCTACTTCGCTTGTAAAGTATAGTTCTCCCTCGTAGTGATTAATCCCTGCTAATCCACCAGCTCCTATAGCTATAGGACTACCGTCTATATGGATGCTTTTCATTACTGTCGGTCCAGTAATTGAGTCGTCAACAACCAATTGCTTGAATGGAGCAGCGTAGGTATAATATCCGTTATAGATATTATTTGCTGGGTAAAAATAGCTAGAATAATTAGAATAAGCCTCCCCCTTGTTTGTGATCTCGTGATCAACAAATAAAAGAAGACTACTCATTACCTGATTTTCATATTGATATTTCATTACCTTCTAACCCTTGCTATAAATTTCATGATTATTTGTGACAGATATGGGGTTGGCCTGAAATTTCCTGCTCTTATTTGGTGGTCAGCTTGAATGCCCCCACCTGACCGACTTGCTTGAGTAGTCATATACATATAATATCCAAAACCAGATATTCCATTTTCTATTCCATGGATCCAATTTCTTCCTCCTTCCCATGGCATTCTAGCAACAGCGCCGAAAGCTGCACTCGGAGGAATAGTTATTCTTGTAGAGATGCGTAGTCTTCCTCCTTTCATTTGGGGCCTCCCCATTTTTAAATTTGTAGAAAATATAAGTAAATTTCTAACTGGAGAAATTGGGTCATACCCACTGGGGAACCCTATGAAAGTAAATAAATTTCCATAACCAGTTAAAGTATTGCTGAGGTTCCTTGCGGATGCTCCATTTTGTAATTCTTGGGTTATCGGATGGGATTCAAATTCGCCTATCATCAATGCCTTGGCTCTCTGAAAAGTTTTCTGGACTTTGTCACGAGCGGCCTTCATAAACTTCTTAGATCTTGAGACCTTCCTCATTATTGCTCTTTTATTGAAACGCCCAGCCATTTTATGATGTAAGTTTTAAATTAAAAATGTAATATTCGCTATCTAAAAATCTTTGTACGATTTCTTCCCCATTCACGTTGAATGTTTTCCCATCTACTATTATTTTTTCTGTTTTTCCAGATTTTATATAATCTTTACCTGTTTGGTTTACTTTTATACTTGCGTCTCCATCTATATATTGCATATTTGAATCTTCGATATCTTGAAAGCCATGGTTAGATTTATATCTTACTACAGCGTCTATCTCTTGGTATTGTTCTACGTATTCAAAATTTGTTTGGTTTGATGGTTCGCCATATCCAAAAATATTTGTTAAATTAATTTGCTGCACCTTCCTTACGGGTTCTTTATGTACAACTATCGTTCTTTTAAAGGTATCGAAAATGTCTCCGAAAATACCCGTTAAAGATTCCTTCTCCGTGGCTGATATCAGGCTTGCCATTCTTAATAATTACTTTTTGATCTGTTATAAGTTACGTCAGTCCTGTCTTTGTTGTAGTTACCTTCTACTGTGTCATCTCCCGTAACTTGCCTAGGTGCACTGCCTTTGATTTTGAAGGCTGCAATTAGTCTTTGTAGCTCGTCATGTTCTTGTTTTTTTATATTAGCGAGAGTTTTCATTACTTCATTTTTGTTTATTTTTCTGACCCTTGATCCCGCATCACTTACTTCAATAACTGTATCTGTCGATGCAGCTCCAATATTGGTCCTTATTTCTTTATCGTAATGGTGGACCATGTACATTTTTTTAAGTATTGCTTTGGCTTCTTCGCTAATTTCAGAAGTAACATCACTTCTGTCTGTCTGTTCTATTTCAAATGTGGTTGCGTTTATAACGTAAGAAGTGTTAATGTAATTATTTAACGCTCCAATATTTGACCTCAACCAGTAAGCGACTGCCGGAATACTTAAACTCGTCGGTGCCGCCAATTCCCTATAAACCTCGTCTGCTATATCTACAATTTTCATCTCACTGGGTGTTACACTCTAGATAGATTCAGGAGCTCATTATGTCTTCGTTATATTTATTTTTTGCAAATTCACACACCTCTTTTAGGTTCGGAATCAATCGTAAAATTTCTTTTGTGGTCATTTTCCTGTTTTTGCCTATTATTTTTTTACAAAGACTGATCGGGGTGTTTTCTATTTTGATCTCACAAAATTCCAATATATCAAAAACTCTTTCTATTTTTTGTCTATAGCTATCTAGCCCTAAAAAACCTTCATAAGACACGGGGTAATATTCGTGCCCGGAAAGAAAGGCTTCATATTCTTCTTTGCTTTTGGTGTACCTTTCAACTAATCGGTTGAGTCTTTCTAAATTAATATTTTTGAATTCCGGCTTTTTTTTATGCCACCTCCATTCTTTTGATTGCTCGGATAGGGTATGAGACAAACATTTTTTAACAACCCCTTCTCTGTACAGGAATATAATTTTATAACCCCTAGATAAAGCCTTCTCAAGTAATAAATAATTTTGTTCTGGGCACAAATGATTCCAAATGTGTTTTATCCCATGGCTCATTTCAAAGCTCTTGTTAAACACATTATTTACCACGGGCCACTCCTCTTTGAGGAGTCGACCTTCGTCTGTCCATTTTCTAGGATTTTCTTCAAAATTAGGTTCAACGGGATATAAGGCGTTATAGATCTCTTTCTTATAAAAATAAGAAATCACCCTTGGGTGAAAAGGCTCTGCAATCCCTCTCAGGATAACGTCCCTGCGAAATTCAAGAAAATAAGCCTTTGCTAATATATTAAAGAGACAAGAACTTCCCGTCCTTGTATCTGTAAATATAAAAAACTTTTTTGAGGCAGGAGATTTCATAATTTCATTTTTATTCCATAGAATACATCTATTACTTTCTCGCAAGTTTTAAGGAACTTCCCGACTATGTTCTCGTGACAAAAATAAACATTATTTTTCAATAAGATTTCAATCATTTTAGAATTTATATTTTTATGAGTAAAGACCCAGTCAGAAATCGGAAGAGTGCCCGACGCAAAAAAATGATCCCTTAAGGTATTAGCTACTAAATTTTTACCTGTTTTTACTCTGTGTTCCATTAACGGAATTTTTCCTTGAACCAATTCCCAAGAAAAAAAAGTATTTGGCTCTTGCCAGAATGCTTCGAAATTATCTTTTGCAGCCTTTTGCCCCACGATACAATCTCCCATTGATCCTTTCGATAATTCTACAGACCAATATTGTTCGCTTCGTTCGAGCGATGTTAAAACAACATCTTTTAGATTTTCTTCATTTGTTATGTCAATCGTAGTTGACGGATAATAATTTTCAAATTTATAAGAAGATATGTGGCGTTCTAACCCGTGTCTGATCCATCTTTCATTTCTATGTTTATGGCTTTTTTCTAGAACAGGCCTTACTGTATTATAAAAAATTTTAATTAAATTTAATTGGAGTTCTGAATAGTTCTCCAAGATTTTTTCTTTATTGATCCATTCTTCTGCGTTATCAAATCTTAACAACTCTAATCTATCGCCCCTAATTAAAGAGTGTTTCTCTATATCCGAGTTAGGGGAAGAATGAGAAAGCGCGGTACTATCAACCTGTGGAAAATATTTTATTAAGTTTTTGTCATGGTCCTCAGTCCCAAAAGAACATCTTAGAAAATCATGAATAAGACATGAAGTTAATAATTTTTCTTCTTTCGAGGGGTTATTGTAGCACTCTAAAGAAATTTTTAATTCTTCTTCTGAATAATCTCCCAAATCTTTTCCTAAAAGCTCAAGCGGAGAATCTGACAATTTTCTGCTTTTTTTAATTTTGCATAAATTTTTATTTTCTATTCTTCTGTTTAAGTTTTCTGCTATATCTGAATTAATTATACAAGCTATAACATAACATAATACTCCATGAATTACTCCATGTTTTGTATCGTTTTCGTAGTTTAATATTTGTTCTTCTGTAAATTTTTCACCATCCCATATATGTTTTGCAAATCCTATATATGTGTGATGTCCTTGCGGTGGATCACTCGGAATTGAGTTGTGTTCAAAACAGCAGGGTCTAGAACAAATAAAGCCATTGATTGAATTTAAAGCTGAATTTATTCTTTCGGTTATAAGTAAATATTCCGCGCCGCTCACAAAACCAACTCCTCTTATTTGTCATTTTTCCAACTAGTCCAGAATTGAGAATTCGCCTTAGCTTGTTCCGCTGTAAATCGCTCGAATCTTAATCCACCTTTTCCTTTCCTTACTCCAGAGAATTTAATTATAATTTCTTGAGGTATATCACCTTCAATTTCTACAGTAACGAAAGCCACGGTCATCTCTCGGCTAGGCAAGGATTTGTATTCAATTTTTATGCCACAGACGCAAGGTTCAGACGGTACGTAACTTACAGGTTTTATGGTGCCTTGCTCACATACAAATATGTATTCTTCATCAAGAGGTATTGAAAATTTTCTTTCCCCATCCGGACGAACAATTACAACATCGTCAAATCTTGTTTCTGGCATTTCTACACATGTCAGACCGACGTAAGAACCCTCGTCCTTGCTTGGTACTATGGCGTATTTCGCTCCTGAAGTTCCCGTGACTCCTGTTGAGCCCTGCGGTCCTTGAGGCCCAGTATCACCCGCAGTGCCTTGTGCGCCTTGTGCGCCTTGTGGGCCAGTTCCTGATGCCCCCTGTGCGCCCTGTGGTCCTTGTGGGCCAGTGTCACCTGCGTCGCCCTGTGCGCCTTGTGGGCCTTGTGGGCCAGTGTCACCTGCGTCGCCCTGTGCGCCCTGTGGGCCAGTATCGCCCTGCCCGCCCTGTGGTCCTCCTGATCCTGTACCATATTCAAATTCTTTCGTAGTAGAATTCCATTTGACAAAATTGGTGGAAGTGCTTGATGACGTTGGATTATTGACATAAAGTTTACCATTAGCACCATAAGCATAAATTCTTCCATTTACTGTGAGTTTGGCGGTGGATCCGCCGGGGGGTGCTGACGCTGCTACGCCTATCCCAACGTCTCCTCCTCCGTGGCAAATATTACAATCATCTGAGTCTAGTGCCATAAGTTCTAAATTTCCATTCCACGCATCAATAGCATTTGCTCCTGTACTTCCTGTAGCGCTGATTGGTTGAAGACCTATTTTTAAATGGTTAATCCATACGCCTTCCTGAATGCGCGCTTCACCATCTACATCAAGTGGATATGATGGGCCGGAGACTGCTCCTGAAGTATAGCCTTGCGGTCCAATTCCAAGTCGCCCTGACGACGTGAAAGTAAACATATCTTTCCAAGTGTCACTTGACCCGTTATAGAATGCTAAATATAAATTGTCCTGCTTAGTGTCAAATCCACCCTCAGCTTCTGTCATGCCTATGTGCCAAGCTCTTAACGCAGAAGAAACTGTTTTCTGATTCCACCACATATATCCATAATAGGGTGTAGTATCCATAATGGCACCAAACCCGGCTTCACTGTGGGGTCTATTAACGCTACTTTCATAAAAGTAATAATTTGCATGGCAAGCCATTGCACCTGAAGAAGAATCTCTCCATTGTATTTCTGTGCCTGATCCACATGATGCTGCTGTTCCTTGTGGACCGGTTTCGCCCTGTGCGCCTTGTGGTCCATCGTCACCCTGCGTGCCTTGCGGTCCTTGCGGTCCTTGCGGTCCTACTCCCTGCGGTCCTTGAGGTCCGGGAACAGTACTAGCCGCGCCCTGCGCGCCCTGTGGGCCAATTCCTTGCGGTCCTTGCGGTCCTTGTGGGCCAGTGTCACCTTGATCGCCTTGTGCGCCTTGTGCGCCTTGTGGGCCTTGCGGACCGTCATCTCCTTGAGTGCCTTGTGGGCCAGTGTCACCTGCGTCGCCCTGTGCGCCTTGTGGGCCAGTGTCACCTGCGTCGCCCTGTGCGCCTTGTGGGCCAGTGTCACCT
>NZER01000186.1 GCA_002690445.1 Candidatus Pacearchaeota archaeon | reverse complement strand
TTATCTCCTCAACTACAGCTTTCTCATCTATAGTTGCTGATAATCCCATGATACTATCATATTTATTATTACGATAAAATCTAGAATATACTGGAGTTAGTGAGTCATGGATTTCATCAGCTATCACAAAGTCCCACTCTGTATCTTTCCACTTATATGCAGATTGATAGCAGGAAAATGTAATATCCCAATCCTTAACTCCCCATTTCTCTTGTTCTCTCTCTAATTCTAATTCCCTGTCTTTAACTTCTGCTAGAAACAGGATCTTAGAGTCTTTAGGCAATAGTTTAATAGCTGACATAGCTATTTTGGTCTTACCTAAACCTGTAATTACTTCAATAGTACCCTTTTGACCAAGCTTGATCCAGGCATTTAAAGCTTCTGATTGTACCCTGCCTCTAGCAGTTGTTAAAGTTTCCATGATTATTAGTTTAAATGATTAACTACTCCTCACAAAAAGGAATTCTTTTAACCCTTCCTGTGATCTTTTGATAAGCTAACTGAGCCTTAATTGCATTAAGGGCCCCTTTAATTCCATTTTGAGCAGCTTTACCTGCTTCTGCGTCTCCACTTTCCAAATAAGCAGCATGTTCAAGATCTGCGTAATTAACACACTTATCTCTTAAATCCCCTATATTCTTAGAACGGATACTTAATACTCCTACCTTAGGCTTCTTTTTTATTACCGAAGTAACTTTTTTAGCAGCTGTTTTTGCCTTCCTTACAGCTATTTTTGTTGTTTTTGCCATTTTCTTTTCAATTTTTAATGGTTAACAATTAATTTAATTACTCTTCTCTCGTTTTATTTTATTATTTGATTTCCTATAAAAAATTATTTGTCTTCTCTTTAAATCTATTACTTTAGAAGATATAAATTTATTATCTATTCCAAACATTCTTAATAGTTGTTTTATATAAGAATCACTTAGCTCTTCACTTCCTTTTTTACGAAGTTCACGTCTTCTAGCCTTATAACTCTCTTCATATTCTTTCTGATATTCCTTTATGCTCTCTTTAGTGTTTTCTCTATGTGCCTTTATCTGTTCTTTATGAGTTCTATTATATTCTCTCTGATGTGCCTTTATTTGCTCCTTGTGTTCTTTGTAATACTTTTGGTTATGTTCTCGCATCTTCTTTTTAGTATCCATAACTATTTATTACTTTTTATATTTTTATTCATTTAAAGTTTTAAATTATAAATCATCTACATGAGTTACAGTCCATTTTCCATCCCTGAAATTTTTTATCTTCTGTACATTTTCTGGATCTTCTAATGCTAATGACATATCCTTCATAAATTTATTAAGTTCCTCTTCTGAAGCACCTATTATAAATTCATCTGATTGAATCATTGACTCAAGTTGGTCCATTACATGCTTATATATTTTAGGATGTGCATGAAATATAACCCCAGGCATTTTTGAAAGAGTAATTACAAGTGTTCGCAATTCCTTTTTATACTCCCAAGGGCATTGAAAACACATTAATCCACTGTCCCCTTCTTTAGCAAATTTTAACAATAAAGTTAATGTTATACCTATGGGGAAAAGATGTGCAGCATCTCCCTCCATATCAAGAATTTCTAATGTATATTTTCCTTTATGAGGAAGTGTTTTTATTAAATCAAGAACTTCATTGTCGTCCTCAAAACAAGTTATATGTGTATTAGGTATCTGTGTCATAATTATTTATTATTTAATTTATACAATGTGTAAGCTACAGTTATCTCTTCCCCCTTTTTAATGGCTTTTAAAGTCCATAAACTATAAACAGGGCCTGTCTGTATCTTTTTACAATTAGGGCTATTAGAATGGTTATAAAAGCCTCCTAAAGGAGTTCTCATATAACCATCTTTAAACCTTTCATTTTCAATATGAGATATTCCAAGACATATATCTTCTGGAATATCTGCTATAGCAAATAATCCTAATCCCTCTATATCACTTTCAGATATAGTAAGTCTGAAATCTAAAGGATTATACATTATCTAACTTCTCTCCCAAAGTAGGAAATCTCTTCATTATTTTTGCAATCTCTATATGCATACGAACTATACCTGTTGAAGAATGTTCTTTACTAAGATCCATGCCTATATTTACTGCATCCACTACTGCTTTATGTATTGTTGCAAAATCAGTAGTTACATTTCTATTCACACTAGCTTCTAATTCTTCAATAGACATCCCTAATGCTTTTTCTAATTCTCTATCTGTGTTAGCTATATCAATAGCTAGTTCTTTCATTTTACCCATAATTATTTATTTTTTTAATAGTTCATATAATACTACATTAATTCTATAATGCCCATCCCATCCATCATAATGCTCTAATAAAAGATCTGGATTAGGATTAGTCATATCAAACTCATATATTTCATAAGAATCAGTAGTCTCTTTTACTTTTTTTGCTACTCTAAATTCAGGATCTTTTAAATCCCCTTCTGCTACTATATCAGTAGCTACTTTTCCAAATACATAATATCTATTTTCTTTTGTTATCATTGTTATACCATTTAATAAATTTAATTACTGCTTTATAAGTTTCATTCATATTTATATCTACTAATCCATACATAATATCTCCAATTAAGTTAGAATCTTCTGGTAATTCATAATTTAATTCATCAATAATGCGCCTTATTACAGGCATAAGCCAATCCCAAGAGGTGATGAACTCAAAAAGCTCAGCAGGTACTTCATTGTCATAGTCAGATCTGTATAAATAATCTACTTTATCCAAACATACTCTATGAGGTGTAGAATACCAATCATTATCTTCATCGTATTCCCATTCCATAAATTCAGCAATCAATTTGCCTTCTTTTCTTATTTTATACATTACATCTTCTATCGTCATAATTATTTATTTAATGATTCCAAAACTCCGTTATACAAGGCTCTGCCTTAAGAGGAATAGTTGGACAAAATGGTTCTCCTGCCTTTTCCATACACTCCTTTAGCTTAGCTGCCATCTTTTCTGCAATATCTTTCTTACATTCCACGACTATTTCATCATGAATGATATTGCATATCCTTACATATTTAAAGAGGAGATTATTCTTCTCAAGATAGTTAAAAAATAGCACTCCTGCAAATTTAGTTATCTCTGCAGCAGTCCCTTGAACAGGATAATTAAGAGATTTCCTCTCAATCATTCCCTTCTTCTTGAAATATTCTCTTACAGTAGGCTTATAATGCAATATAAATTGAGATGTATTACCTCTCTTATGAGAGTTATACTCATCCCAGAATCCATTGTTGTTTATCTCATCTCTTAATTTGACATAATCATCAAAAAATTCAATGAAAGACTTGCGATTAGAGATAGTATTAAGCAATATATACCCTCTTCTCAATGCATCTGCCTTACATGTAACAAAATAGCTCTTAACGCCAGGAAATGCCTTAAAATAAGAATCATAGATTTTATCTCCTTCTTCTATTGGCAATCCTAGATTATTAGCTATTGTGGCTCCTACACCACCATACTGAATTGCAAACCCAGCAGCCTTAGCATTCTGTCTTTCTCTCTTAAACTCCTTCTTAATCCTATCTAACTCCAATCCTTCTAATTCAGGATATATCTTAGAAGCTACAAATGAATGCATATCTCCTAGTCCTTCCTGATAGAACTTAAGTATATCATTGTCCTTACACTTATTAGCAAATACAACAGATTCCTGACCTGCATAATCTGCTACAATAAGAGTACAGTCCTTCTCAGCTATAAAACACTCCCTATGCCTTGCATCTCTAGGGATTTGCTGAAGATTGATATAATCTGTAGGAGGCGTAGTCTTACTATTCTTACCACCACAAGACATTCTTCCAGTATCCAGAATTTGCCTATAAGTGGTATGAATCCTACTAGTAATAACGTGGATTTGATTTAATACATTCTCTCCAAATGCAGATACTAATTTGCTGGCTTTCTTATACTCCACATATAGTGGCACCATCTCATGCTTATCTACTTGAGTCTGTAATACTCTTGCATCTACGCTATTCTTCATCTTTCCAGTGTCCTTATCCTTTATCTCAGTATTTACACCAAGTTCTTTAAACAAGGGGATAACTTGCTTTTCACTATTCCAATTTATATTACATGATATTTTATCATTAAATAGCTCTAACTGAGTATTCATATACTTATACTCGTTATTTTCAATCACCCACTTATTTAATCTCTCCTCACATTCAAAGACAACATTCTTATCCTCCTCTACTTTCTTTGTCCATCTCTCTTTATTTAGTTTAAACCCACAATACTCAACATAAGCCAGAACTCTGACAAACTTGTTGTCAAGAGCAAGGGAGGGCACCAGGTCTAGTTCTTTCAGCTTAATCATCTGAAGTTCTTTTATTCTACCCAAATACTTTACATCTCCTGCAGCATATCTAATTACTTGTACGCTCAAACCTTCTTTATGAATAAGGCCTCTCACTTCCTTACTCATTATTACCTTACAATATCTATTTACTAAGACATCCAGGCTCTTCTTAACAGTTCTCCTTCCCATATTTAAAACACTCTCTGCTAAGAAAGTGTCATAAATACGAGTAGGAATTATCCTCTTATGATATAAGAATTTCAAATCAAACTTTGCATTTTGCATAAGTATTAGCTTACTCTCAAGCAGCTCTTTGAATTCTCTTACATCTACACTTGCAGAATCAACTACAAATTGATTCTCAGAATCTCCAAATTGTGCAGATATTAACTTACACACCCAAGGATCAAATCCATTGGTCTCAGTATCAAATTCTACTTCATCTTTATCCTTGAAGTAATCTTTTAATTCCTGACAACTTGCAAATGCTATATCCTCTGTTATATAACTAAACAGATTCTTTTGATTTGTTACTAAGTATATCATTTTAAATATATTATCTACCTCTTCTTACATCATTCTCCCATTCATGATCTATAGAGTCTTCTGGTTGTTCCATTTCTTCTTGCATTCTTGCTACTCTTCTTTGTTTATCTCTTGCTTCTAACTTTTCTTCTGTTATCTCTTGTTTTTCTAAAGCTTCTGCTATTCTTTCAAGAGCTTTAACTATTCTGGGCACATCTGCTTCATAAAACTTTCTACCCATTAGTGTTTGATAAAATTCACTCATCTTATTATTCCTTTTATTAAATTTTTAAAACTTCTATTTTTTAAACAGTTTACACATTTTCCATTCCAATAATCTACATAACTATCTCTGGGTATTGAACTCCACATTTTAGTCATAGGATTATAATGAAAAACAAACCCATACAATCTTTCTCTACTCATCTTTTTCACTATTATTTATTTATTATTACTCACTATTTGACGTACCCCCTGTGGAAAAAAAATGAGAAAAGCGGTATGTTTACCACTTTCCTCATTTAAAATTACTACTGATCTACTCCTTTAAGCTGATAATTCCTCAGCTGACGCAGGGGCAGGTGCTGGTGTAGCCTCCTCAATAGGAGGATCTGCTTGCAAAAATGTATGCTCAGCATCTCCACCTTCGGTAAAAACAATCTTAGTATTACTATAGATATGCTTACCTCCGTAGAATAGAAAATCTCCCTCAGATCCTGCTTTCTTAGCAGTGGTCTCAACATTATCTTTCTGATAATCATCAGCATCTGTTGTTTCAATGACCTGAATCTTCAAACTCTTTCCATTCACCTTAGGGTTTAGGATATTGAGTTCTTTACTCTGGCCCTCAGCTATACTGCCGAGTTCTATTCCTAATAACTGCTCAATAGCAGATTTCTCACCTGATCTCCAAGCTCTACGAGCTCTCGTTGAAAATCGGGGATCTCCCTGATTGAACATTGCAGTTAAAGGATCAGAGGATGCTACGCTAGGATTTGAAATTATCTCAGCGAATTCCATCTGATACTTGTTTCCTTTCACTGCTTTTACAGCTACTAGAAGGACTTCTCCTGGTACTAATGTATCTACTGTCTTTTCCATGTTTATAGATATTACTATTAGTTATTATTAATTGAATTAATTTGCTCACTCTGC
>NZER01000185.1 GCA_002690445.1 Candidatus Pacearchaeota archaeon | reverse complement strand
GTTCTGTCTTTATAGTGTGGTTGCTTATGGATCGGATAGAAAAAACTTCTAGTTTCAATCTCGTTTTTCTTCATGTGATCCATCAAGCCTTCAGATAAAAAGTTTGATATTAGACAAACTCGAAACGGAACGTGATTAGATCCTTCTAAAGGACCTAGAATCTTAACATTGTCGACATCACTTAAAAAATCTTTGTAAGTATGCAAAATCCACTGTTTTCTTTTCAATATGTAATCTAGCTTTTTTAACTGGGTTAACCCTATTGCGGCCTGTATATCGGTAATCCTAAAGTTAGCACCAAACTCTGGATGGATGAAAGTTCCCCTGTTAAGTCTTCCTTGGTTCCTCAAATACAGAAGTTTTTTATAGACAGATTCGTCATCTGTGGTGACTAGTCCACCCTCGCCGGTCGTGATTGTCTTGTCAGCAAAGAAAGAAAAGCATCCAACGTCTCCAAAGCTCCCACAGTGCTTTTCTTTCCACTTCACCCCTATTGACTGAGCGGCATCTTCAATCACTTTTAGATCATGCCGATTAGCAAACTTCATAACGTCATCCATGTTAGATGACATTCCGTAAATGTGGACGGGCATAATAGCCTTAGTCTTATTAGAAACTAGATTCTCACATTTCTCTATGTCTATCTGCATGTTTTTGTTAGCATCAACTAAAATAGGGGTCCCTCCTGCCATTTCGACCGCGTTTGCAGATGCAATAAACGTAAAGTTTGGAACAATTACCTCGTCACCGGGCCGAATTCCAATTGATCTTAGTCCTAGGTAAAGGGCTAAGGTTCCATTAGGTGCGAAGACCGCGTATTTAACCCCAATAAGGTGACACAGTTCCTCTAAAAACTCTTTGGATTTTGGTCCCTCGGTAATCCAATTATTATCAAAACAGTCTTTTATAGACTTGTATTCTTCTTCTCCAATTAGTGGTTCAAATTGCTTGACTTTCATTTTTTCGTAACCACCCTCTTAATCAATGAACTCTTTGTCGGTCTCAGATCCAAAATAGGGTCCGGACTTAAACTCATAGAGAACCGTTTCATCCTCTAGAACTTCAAATCCGTGACCAGCACGATAAACAATTGCACAGGATCCAGCTGAAAGCTCCTCCTCTAAGATGATCTGGTCGTCAAGGTCGTAAAATTTTGCAAGAACCCTTCCTTGTAAAACAACCCAGGCTTCCTGGGTATGTCTTGTGTTTCTGACTACCTCGTTGTGTCTATGTGGCCTAAACTTGGTTCCAGGTGGTATCTTTTTAGCAGCTGCTTGAAGACACTCGGACTCAGGGCTTAGATCTTTTCTACTTTCAGTTATGTCACTAAAATGACAAATGGTAAGTAGCAAAGCTCCTTGATCAACGTTGGAATAAACACGTTTCATCTAAATTTTTCCACATTTTCTTAAAACATCAGAACAAAAATCCAGGTCCTCGGGAGACATGATTCCCGCGGGACCATAAAGTCTTTTAAACCAATAGTGTCGTGGACCGACAGCAACTGATCCTCTTCTATGTAGTTGAGCTATGTCCATTGCATATTTTTTGCTAGAAGCTAAAACTCTTACTCCATCAAAATGTGATAATTTTGAGCACTCAATTTCAAACTTCCACGGGTTGTGGTACGGAAGACAGTATTGCAAAAAATAATCTTTTCTCCATATGGAGTTCATGACGGAAAGCTTCCACTGATCATCTTGTGGAATTTCAATAAGATCAAACCTGTCTGATTCTTTTAAAGTTTTATATGATTTACAATCATTTTCCGGGCTTCCTGTCAAAGAAATCTTTCCAACGTCTGGACTTGACCTTATTTGACCCTTTAGGTAATCCAGGATCTGAAAGTCCACCGGGGAGATCGGTGGAAGGTCATCCCAGAGCATGATGAAAAAGTCTTCCTTTGTTTTTTCAAAGAAGATCTTCTTTTCATTGGTAAACGTATCCGGCCCGACATCTTTTCCCTGGGAGATAAAAGAAAAATTATCATAAAAACTAAAGTCTTCTGGGGGCTTGTATCCCAATACTTTAACCTGCTGGTGACTTCCCCAGTACTTGTTAAAAAGATACTGAAAGATCTCCATTAAAAACAAAGTTTTGTCAGAGGTTAAAACATAAACATCCATATCTACCTTTTTGATTTTAACAAGGTAGATATGGATGTATCTGTTTTTAAAATTATTTTAAATACGCACCTAGGCTATCATTCCTCTTTATTGATAAGGCCTCGCACGATGGATAAGGATTTGTATTGGCAAAATCATTAATAATCACTCTTTTGGAATGATTACACTCAGTAATAATTGACTTGTATTTGATGCCTCGCGATGTAATATAAGAAATAAATTTATCAACATGTTCATCCGGTCTGGAGGTCATAAAAATAATTTGATTACCATTTTTAGATAATTCTTCCAACACTTGCATGTTTTTCTCAATTGGCTCAAACGTGTTGCTCCAGTTTTTTTCTCCATACTTGCCACAATTCTTTAAAAGAACACCGTCAATATCAAATATGTACGTGTTGTACTTCTTTAGCTCTCGGCGCCATGCTGGGAGGGCGCCCCAATTAATATACTCTCCCGCTTCAATAAACTCAAAAACAACATTTTGCTGTACTATTAGGTGTGAAATGATGTGGCTCACATATATTTCTCTGTCACTTCTAAAAATGCTACTATTAACAATTTTCTCATAAGCGCCTGTAAACTGTTGTGAGCCTACTTTCCACACCCCTACGCATATAATATTTGATACAATCTCTTTTTCTATAATGTCAAGAATAATATCATCATCGTTCTTAATAATGAAGCTCTTTGATTGAATATGCGTAATGGGAGATTGACTATTAATTGTTAATCCTGTGATAAAATTGTGTTCTGGCATAGGGTTGTTAAAAGCAACTAGAGCATCTGAATCCTTTATCACGACATCGTCTTTAATGTTCATCTCTACAATCGTCTTATAAACAGTTTCTGCGGGTCCATTTGTTGGCTCTTCTAAAATGAGTGTTTCAATTGTGTCCCCAAACATCTGGTGAAGAATTGTATCTGCTTCGTATTTTTCACAGTGATCTCGTAATATTGTAATGACCACTCTATCAAATTCTTTATATTTCAGAGCATCTAAAACTTTCTGAATCATAGTGTCGCCCGTTGGATGTGTTAGCAACCACTTGATTTTCATATTCGGAAAACGGCTTGATTTTCCAGCGGCCGGCACAATAAGTGTAGTCATATTTCAAATCACCCTCTCTGATTGTGATTTCACTCCTAATTCCTTTAGTAAAGGTGAGAGTTCTTTATATGAGCAATTTTTACAATGATCTTGTGGCCTATTTAAATTACAACCAATTTTTACATCTTGAAATTCTTTAGAGTTGCGTACATCATCTAAGTCATGAATAAATATATTACCGAAAGGGGTGGCGCCGGTATTCAAGCAACACATCTTTATGTTACCCTCCACGGTTGTGTAAAGCGCCTCGTTAACCCAAAAACAATCTTCATATTCCCACTCTGACCTCCCTTTTATTAGGTGGTTGTAGTTCTCCCTCAGATAATCCAATTGTTTATCAGAATATCCCCACTGTCTCTCGTTGTCCGCTATGGTAGAGCTAGGATCCCAACTCTGGGCCATGTTTAATCGAAGTTCTACTAGAGAATATTCATCTAAAAACTTCTCTATTTTTGGAATGTCAAAAATATTATATTTATTAACAACATAGTTTATAACTATACGACATTTATCTCTATTAATATCTTGTAAATCATCTAAAAATTTTAACAACCTGTTCCACTTGGCCGGTGCTCGATCTTGTTCATAGTTGTCTTCAAAGCCATCAATTGACAAGTATAAGAGATCAATGTACCTCAGAGATTTTTCAAACTTATCTCTCATTTTACTATTGTGGTTGATCGAATATTGACAATTTGTAGCAACTATTAAAAAACACTCAGGAAACGTTTCCTTAAACATTTCCGTAACCCTGTCAAATTGAGGATGTAAAAACGGCTCCCCCATGCCCATAAGCTTTGCTTCTTTAACTGGGTGGTGTTTAATCTTATCCAGTAAAATGCGCCAATTTGGAAGAGCCATGTGTTTAAGCGGCCCTATAACTTCTTCTCTATTACAGAAAGAACAAGATAGGTTACAATAATTTGTTGTTTCAAGGAATGCATAAGTAATCGGCTTCATTCAATATAGCCCTTCAAGCTGTGGTTGCGCGAGGACAAAATGACCCGACAAGATGGAAAACGGCTTGATTTTCCAGCCGGCGGCACAGTAAATGTAGTCATATTTCAAATTTTTCTTTTAAAAAGTTTAACGAATTCTTTACCACTGCGTGGGACTGTTCATTAGCGTATGGAAGTATTCTCAGCATGTTCAAGACTAGAAATCGTTGTACAATTTCCTTTTCATTATCATCAAGTCCGGACATAATCTTATCATACATGTAAATGTTTTTAACGAGTGGAAATTTTTCACTGTCGCGCCAAGACCACATAAGCATTACGTCTTGTAATAACTTACTGATATCCATGTATTTCGTATCCACGAAAGAGTCTAGAAAATCGATTAAATAAATCTGCGACTTGTAGATCAAAATATTTTCAAACGTCAAGTCTCCATGACAAAACCCTGTACTAATACTAGTCCAATCAAAATCTAAGCAATAGCTTTTGTAAGGCTCTCCGCTAAACGAAACTTTATCCGTAATGTATTGTAGTTTATCATGAATGGCACTTGTGAAATCATCATTGCCGTCATTGTTTTGATCGGTAAGGTGCAACAATTTCTCCATTATGAGGTCAGAATTTTGAATTGTCGTAGAGGAAATATAGTTGCTGAACGTTACTCCTCCGACATACTCCATATCAAAAAAAAATAAATCTTTTTCTTCGCCTGAATTTAAAATTTTTGGTGCCTTTATGTGAGAAGATTCAAAATTTGCCTGCTTGTACATTTGTCGCTTCAACCTCTCGTTATAAGACGGAGATGAAGAAACCTTGCGAACAAATTTGCTATTATCTTTTTCATACAAAACTATTTTACACCCAGAGTGTCCTTTAAGTTGTTTTATCACCATGTATCTTTTTATCATTTGATGGAACGACATAAGCACGCAAAGCACAAATTTTATCAGACTTCCACTCAATAATGTCCATCCCCTCTAGAAAAATATCATCTATTTGAATTTTAAATTCAACGAAGCTAGTGTTGCTGGCTTCACAAACATGTATGCTTTGTGGTTCAAAGAGAATATCAAACTCAAATAATCTACAAATCTCTCTTTCAATTTCCTCGGCTCCATAGAACACATTGTCTGGATCAGAAAGATAGCATTCTGGACTATGAAATAGTTGAATAATTTTAGACAAATTCTTTTGACTAAAATATTTTATGTATTCTTCTGTTAGTTGCCTTAAGTCCATGGACGGTCCCTATCTGTGCCTGGGACCTCTAAAGCCCTTGGCGGGATCATAGTTAAAATAAGCTTCTTTAAACGCCTCATCTGCTTCTTCTCCGGCCTTTTTATGATATTTCCTCATAATTTTAGAATTTGCTTTATACAACAGTTCATAAAATTTACCGTCTTCTATGTCAGTAAAGTTACAAGTCATTCTGTCAGAATTTTGATATTTATTGTAAAAATCGGCAGGACCTTCAAGGAGCCCCTCTTTTAGAGCATGGTAATACAAGGGCGTTCCGGGATAGGGAGTTACCGGCTTAACTGTTCTCACGTTGTGAGTATTGTTATATTTAATAAGGAACTCTGTTCCCAGTCTTAGTGACTCTTCTGTATCTCCGATATTCCCCCATATTATATTTAAACCCTGTTCTATTCCAAGTTTATTACAGTTCTCAATCGCCATATATGCGTCCTCCACTGTTTGTCTTTTATTCATATTTTTTATAACAACTGGGTCTAAAGATTCTATCCCGAAGTTGATATGAGTAAGTCCTGCAGCTTTCATAACTTCTAGGGCCTCTGGCACAGCCGCGGGTGTATTACCATGGCAATTCCAAGTAACCCCAAGATCCGCCTTAAGCATTGCCTCCCCAAACCTATGCGCCGCTTTTGGAGAAATCATAATATTTTCATCAACAAAATCAATATGTGTCACATTCCATCTTCGCTTTAGTTCTCTAATCTCTTCAAATAGGTTGTCAAAACTTCGCAGCCTGTAACTATCGTAAAGCCTAAAACAAAAATTACAATTCTGTGGACACCCTCTAGAATAAAGAACCGGCATGCATCTATCTGTGTGCTTCGCCGACGGGTGTTTGTGCAAAAAATAAGCATCCATGGGAAAAAGGTCCCAGGCGGGAAATGGCACAGAATCAACCGGTCTAATTAAAGGTGATGTTGGATTTTCTCTTAGGCCAAGCTTGGTCATCCAAGCTATTCCCAAGCAATCTTTTATTTTACCTTTTTCTTCTATAGTTTTAAGAAGGTTGCGCCAGGATGCTTCTCCCTCACCTTTAACAATATAATCAGCTTGTGTTTGCTGCAAAAAATATTCAGGACACGCGCTTGGACCGTTTGATCCCAAAACCACAATTGGTCTATTTTTGGCTCTATTTATATATTTGCAAACTTCAATTGATTTTTTAAACATCTGATATCCGTAAATTCCCACACCAATAACATCATATGGTTCGTTCTCATCAAGATATTGTTGTATATGTGAATCCGGATAATGATAAAGTTCTTGATTATAAATTTTAACTTCATGACCATCCTGCAGCGCCGCGGCGGCGATATAAGCCACTCCCATTGGAAAAATATTCAAATGCGCCAAGTGATCTATTGTTACTAAAAGTATTCTCATTTTTTCTCCATACCAATTCTAATTATGTTTTTATAATGTTAAAAATATACTTGACCCTTGAAATCCCCGTGTGATTATCTTTAACGAAGTCATACCCGTTTCTTCCAACTTGAACACATTTTTCTTTATTCTTCAAGTACTCCCTTATCTTGATCTCAAATTCTTTAGGTGTCGAGTATTCAACATAGTGTCTTCCATCCTGAGGGATGTTAGGAAATACAATTTGAGGCTTCTGAACAAAGCAGCATGTTTTGTTGGCCATCGATTCCCACATTCTCATGCAGCAGTTTCCACCTCCCCAAGCTGATACTGAAATATAAGCTGAGGAGATCTCCTTTAGGTAATCCTGATAATTTAAACCTTTGACCACTTTAACACTAAAGCCTTCAGACTTAAGATTTTCACAGATAGCTTGGACCTCTACTCTCAGTCCGGTATAAATTTGACCGAAGGAACATATGATATCTGTCTTCTTTGGATGGTTCATCTCTCCAAAGAACTTTTTTTCACACCCGAACGTGAGAGGAATTATTCCTCTTTCCACGTCCTGTGGATAACACTCCCTTTTAAAGTACCACTTACACTTCTTTAACATTCCTTCGTTGATCCAAGGTTCCCCTCTGTATCGGGAAGGATCAAGCTTAGCTTCCAGAGCTTGAATTGGGATTTTCCTGCCTCCAGAAAAAGGGTTGTCGACCATTTCAAAAGTCTCAGGATGACCTGTATGTGTCCATTCACTACCATCAACGTAGATAGTCTTACCAGGTCTATTTATTTCATCCAAGAGGTGGTACTTTGGAAACCTATTTACATAAGATCCAGGCCACCTACTATCAGGCCCCTTTCCCCAGAGGACAAAGATAAAATCTGCGGCCCTTGCGTACGAGACAAACTCACCTTCAGATCTAACATCCTCAGGTCGGACGCCATTTCCAGGATCGCTAGCTATCACTTCAACACCGTGATCGTACAATCCTTCTACTATGACAGGTATCAGCCCATCTTTTTTTTTATAGGGGGTTATCAATGCTACTTTCATAGATTGTTTTGACTTTCTGATTCTAGGCTACTTGCAACCTTTAAAATCCCCAAATAAAGAAAAACTCTTTCATCAAGTAAAAAAGGAGAAGGGGGCGTTATTAAACAAATTTTTTGTCTGGTAGGATCTTCATCCTTCATTTTTTACCACCTTCCCCGGGGATCTGGGTGCACCCTCCATGGAAGAGGATGTCCGGTTATTGGATCCTGATCGTGGGCAGCGTGATTCTCTCCCCAGCTTCTCCTGATAAAAAATCTTAACGGAATCTCATAAATTTCTATGTTATTTTCCTCAAGGTATCTTTTTAAAACGACTTCGATCCTCGCGGAGGACGTTTCTTTTAACCTGGAGACGTGATTTATAAGATCGCTGTACAAAGACATATTTTCAGGGCTTGAAATAGCGAACGTGTCTTGGTAGCCTCCCCAAACTTTTCCAAATCCCACAATTCCCATCTTTTTAGGATCAAGAAGAAAAGTACT
>NZER01000184.1 GCA_002690445.1 Candidatus Pacearchaeota archaeon | reverse complement strand
GTGGGAGAGTGAGAGCGCTGAGCGCGGCGGTATTCTCACCGAAGCACCCGCCACCAAGAAGGAAACCAAGATGGGTGGTGACCACGACGGCGGTGACGCCTTCATGCACTGGGCGCGCACCGGCCACAGCAATTCGTACACCAAGAGCAACCTCAAGGCGGCGCTGCAAGAAGGCACAGCCACCGAGGGCGGTGTGCTGGTGCCTCAGGGCTTGCATGAGACTATCATTGCCAAGCGCGATGACCTCAGCGTGGCTCGCGCAGCTGGAGCAATGGTCATCCAGACCACCGTGGACAGTGTGCAAGTACCATCCGAAAACGCGACGGGCGGATTTGCACTCACGGCTGAAGAAGGTGCAGCCAACCAGTCTGAGCCGACCTTCACCAGCAACGCCATTCAGGTGTACAAGTTCACCAACCTCACCAAGGTTAGTGACGAGTTACTCGCTGACGAAAAAACCAACCTCGAAGGGTTCCTCGGGGACATGTGGGCGCGTTCAGCTGCTGACGTTGAAAATGAGTACTTCCTGAAGGGCACGGGCTCATCGCAGCCGCAGGGTGTCCTTGTTGGTGGGACAGCAGCGCTGACCCTCAACAGTGCAACGACCATCGTGGCCAGTGAAATACCTGAGCTGTTTTTCCTGCTGCCAGGCGCATATGCACAGGAAGGCGACGCAGTTGCTTGGGCTACAAACCAGTCCACCCTAGCAGTAATCCGTGGTTTGACTGGTGACAACTTCATGTTCATGCCGACCCCAATGGGCGAAGGAACGCGTGGAGCTGGACAGGTGTTGTACGGCGCACCGGTGTATACATCCAGCCAGATACTCGCGATGGCTTCTGGTCGGTCTGTAATCGTGGTCGGGAATTGGAAATACTACGGCATCGTCGAGCGCAACGAAATCGTGGTCAGCCGTAACCCATATCTGTTCCAAAACACTGGGCAAATTGGGTACTATGTGAACATAAGATTTGGCGGAGCTGTGCTGCAGGCTGAGGCTTTTCAGTACGCACAGAATGCCTAAAACTTAGGCGAAACAGATGGTATATGGGTGGGGTGTAAAAGCCCCACCCACTAACGGAGGCAACATGAAAACAATAAAAGCACTTACCTCCTTTGGAGGCCCAGATGCAGGCAGAAAAAACAAGCTGGTGATGATGCGTGAAGGTGATGTGCAGGATGTCAGCGACGAGTTCGCCAAAGAGGTGATAAGAGCAGGGCAGGCTGAAACAGCCAAATCCAAGCCAAAAGCGAGGGCGGCGCAGAGTGGCACTAGTATCAACGACTGATGTCAAAACCTATCTGGGCATTTCCTCCTCCGGAGATGATGCCCTCATAGGCGATTTGATATCAGCGGCCCAGTCCATTATAGAGGATTACACGCACCGCGTGTTCGATGCGAGCAGCACGGCGACAAAAAAGTTCGATGCTAGAAGTGACGTGTCTGGTCGCAGTCTCTATTTCGGAGAAGGCCTAGAGGCGGCTGCTATAACATCAGTAACGAACGGGGATGGAACATCCCTGACAGCGGATACTGATTACATATATCTGCCTCGTAATGCTGCGCCGTACTATGGATTGACTATGTTGAGCTCCAGTAGCAACTACTGGCAATCTGACAGTAGTGGGAACAATGAGAATGCCATATCCATTGTGGCCAATTGGGGCTACTCTACCAGTGCCCCCAATAGCATAGTCATGGCCGCTAAACGGTTGAGTGCGTTCCTGTATCGGCAACGTGATACAAGCTCAGACGTGGACAGGCCGCTCATAGTAGATGGAGTGACCATCTTGCCGAGCAGTATACCTTCTGACGTGAGGCGAATGCTTGACCCATTCGTGATGAATACCCTCTGATGGCAAGCAACCTTCGTTTGGTCAATGACGCTATCGCAAATCTCAGCGTGTCGTATACGGCAGAGGCCGGTGGCACAATAACTCCCACAGGAACAGATATCAACGAGATACCAACGAGTGTAGGAGCGGCTGACGCTCCTATCAGACTGGTGGGCGTGACAACCGAGGGCGGTAACACGGACACGATGGACTTCTCAGCCACAACTACCAACGTGGAATATACCCATTCAATAGTTGAGCTGTGCCTCATCGAGAATGTAGGACTGAGTAGACGCATGGATGAGCTGCCTGACCAACAACGTTATTCAGACGCAATCTTGGGCGCGTTGGTGAGCAATCGGGGCATATACACGAATTGCGATATCACGGGCGCAGCCGCAACGCGGAGAGTATATGAGTGGCCTCCAGGGTCAGGTGAGTTCTGGTATGGAGTGCTCACGACCATGGCTGTTAGAGAGGTTGCCGGATGAGGTCGAGAGCGGGTGTTGGGGCAGCAGTCTCCTCCTTGCTGTTGCCTCAACAAGGGTTCACGAAGGGTTCACGGAGGTGAATATGGATAGTTACGTTTTGCTGCGCAACCTGATACGAGAGGATGGGAGCGTGGTACCAGCGGGAAAGCCGGTGCCTGCCGACTTGAGTGAAGAGGCGCTGGAGCAGATGCTGGAGAAGGGCACAGTGCGGAAAAAGCGGGTGTACAAACCCGCGCCAAAAAAAAGTGAGACAGGAGACTAGAAATGGCAGTTTACACAGGGCGAGAATTGGTTGCGATCATCAACAGTAACACGCTGACGCATGTTCGGAGCGCGACCATCAACCACACAATCGACACGGTGGAATCAACCGCTGCTGGCGGTACGGTCAAGCAGTACATGACCACCACCAAAGATTGGACTGGTTCCATCGAAGTCCTCCATGATGGAGCCACCGACCTTTTTGACACCGAGATTTTGCCTGGCACAGAGGGCGATATTGACCTGCGCCCAGAGGGTACAGGTGGAGGTGAGCTGAAACTATCGGGCAACTGTATCGTTACAAGCGTTGACTTTGGCATACCTTATGACGGTATGGTAACGGTATCAATCGGCGTACAGGGTGACGGCGCGTTGACGGTTGGCACGCAGTAATGCCCAAATTCGAAAACGTGGAGCTTGGCGTTGACGTCGAAATTGTAGAACTGACTCAACGTCAAGCTGTACCCTATTGGAAGGCGCTCCAAGAGATGAACGGCGCGACTGGGCCTGAGCAGTGGCATGCGGTATTGAAAGCCGCTGTGGAAGGAAAGTGGTTTGAGGATAAGAAAATTGACCCACTGGATTTCACTCCTGCGCAGGCGCGTTGGTTGGCCGAGGAGTTGGCAACCCATCTCTTGGAGGAGAGCCAAATCCCAAATCCCTAGTGCTGGCTGCCGCCGATTATGCCGAGGGCTGTGGCAACGGCGGTATGCCGGCTGAATTGGATTTGGCTTTACAGTGCGACCAGTGGGGTGCGCTACCGGAGAGTGGAGGATTGTTAGACCAACCTTTGGGGCTGGTTGCTAGGATGGGAGCAGCGTTGAACGTATATCGTGCGGTGAGTTCCTCCGTGCACAGAGGCAAGATGAATTTGGTCGATTGGAGCAATCAAAATCCGACTGCTTGGAAGGTGTTAGCAACAGTGGAGAAAATGAGACGTGGCTAGCCAAAAAGTCAACCTAGTAATTCAGGCCCAAGACAAGGCCAGCGGTAAAATCAACAAGGTCAATAAGTCTGTAGCAAACATGGGCACTGCTAGCAAAAAGACAGGCGCATCCCTCTCGGCTATGGGAGGGAAAGTGATGGGTGCAGTTGCCGCACTTGCAGGTCTGGTTGCTGGGATGAAAAAAGTGGTTGGTTTGGCGATGGAGCAAGAGAAGGCCGAGGTGCGCCTGGCTGGAGTTGTAAGAGCTACGGGTGGCGCTGCGGGCTACACATCGCAGCAACTCTATGACATGGCCGCAGCGTTTCAAAAGACCACCAGCATGGGCGACGAGATGGTGATGGGCGGTCAGGCCATCCTGCTCACCTTCAAGAATATCCGCGGCGAGGCTTTCGAGCGCACGATGAAATCCGCGCTTGACATGGCCGCGGTAATGGGCACAGACGTCAAGGCAGCTGCGCTACAACTGGGCAAAGCCCTGAATGACCCCAAAACGGGGCTGACGATGCTGACGCGTGTCGGAATTGTTTTCACCGATGAGCAAAAGAAAGTCATTCTCGCGCTACAAGAGACGGGCGATGTGGCTGGCGCGCAGGCCGTAATTCTAGCGGAGATTGAAAGCCAGATGGGCGGCGTTGCTGAAGCACTGGGAGATACTTTCAGCGGCAGTATGCAGAAAGCAGGAGCTGCTGTTGGTGACTTGGGGGAGCAAATTGGATTTTACCTCGCTCCGACACTGCGCATTCTAGCTGACGCCACTGTGGTGGCCGCAGAGGAAACGGGTAATTTTTTCTCTGCTCTTTCGAACGCACGCGACGGAATACAGGCGTCAGTACAGGCCGAGATTGCGCTTGACAAAGCGGTACGAGATGGCACGATTTCACGCGCAAGAGCCAACGAGCTTATCAGCAAAGCTACGTGGACAAGCTATACGTTCCGCGAAGCGCTTGATGAGGCAAACGTCTCACTGAGGGAAGCAGGCACGCAGTGGGCAAAAATCCCCACCGTGGCAGAGGAAGCTGACAGGGCAATGTTGGGGTCAATCGATGCCCACAAGGGGCTGGCGACTGCCGCGAAAGAAGTTGAAGAGGCGTTTGCCAACGTGGGGCTGGAGCTAAAGAACCGGCTCAACGTTGCACTGGGCAAGACCTCTCAAGAGATTGTCGACATGCAGGGAGAGGCCGATGCTTTGGCTGCTGACCTCAAAATCGTGTGGGATGAGGCCAAGGCCGCGGAGTGGGTTGCACTCAGCGTGGAAATTGACCAAGTGACGCAGGCGTTCAAGGATGCTGCGGAGGCAAACAAGGAGTGGCTCGAAACAATAGATGCGCAGACCGAAAGTGCTGACCGCACCAAGCTGATAATGGCCGGCAAAATCGATGCCCAAGTCAAGCACACAAAGGCAGTTGAAGACGATACCGAGGCAGTTGATAAATGGATTGATTACGAGAATGACGTTGCGATTGCGTTGGGCGATACTACGCAAGACATAGTTGCTGCAAGGTCAGAGTTGGAGAGGCTACGCGCTGAGGTGGATAGCGGCTCTGTCGCATTGGCCGATAACCAAGACAGGATGATGGAGCTGGAAACCTCTATTGATAGCATGACCAAGGCTCTCAGCAAGAACAAAAGAGGTATTCAGGACAATACAGCGGCACTATCGGAGAATGCTGCAAAAACAGAGCGGGCCACGCAAATCAAAGATGAGTTCGCGATTGTTTCAGGTTCCGCTACCGCCGAAACCATTGCCCTCAGCCACAGGATACGTGAGGCTACCGCGGCGTTCGAGAGGGAAGGCGAGGCCAGTGGTTTTACTGCTCGACAAATCGCCTTCATGACGTGGGAACTGGACAGCATGAACAGCACGTTGCGCACGTCCAGAGCCAATATGGGTGCCGCGGCTATGGCGACCTATGCTTGGCGAGATAGTCTGAACGCAGCTGAGTTGCAGGCATACAATACCGCAGCCGCCGCCGCAGCCGCCGCAGCCGCCGCGTCAAGCGGCACGTATGGGGGCAGCTATGGTGGAGCGGGTGGGGGTGGTCTGCCCTCCATAGACCAGATGCGGGAGGAACTTGCGAAGGCAGATTTGGGCGGAGAGGGTTGGCGGGGAAGTGGCTGGATGGGCAAGACACCGGAGGATGTCTTTGCGGAGTGGATGCGCCTCACGGGTCGCAGCGATAGTTTTGACCCTGGCGCATATTCAGAGCACACTGGCGATGAGGATGTGCAGATGCCCGATACATCGCTGGATCAAAAGAAGCAAGACCTGATGGCAGACCTAAGCACCAGTGATGAATCCGATAACGACACGCTGAAAGATTGGATGGTGCCTCACCTTAAGGATTTGGGCGTTGATGATGATTATCTTGAGAGCCACGGTTGGTACATCCCTGCCGACCAGAGAAACAAATTGGCCCAACACGGGTGGCGGGGTATTGTGCCGAGCGGATACCCCAACGACAGTTACACGATAGGCGCAACGAGTGGAGAATATGTTTCAGTCACCCCTCAACATATGATGCGAGGTAGGGGTGGCGGGATGTCTATCAATACCATCAACGTATACGGGGTACAAACCGAGAGCCAGCTGTATGGCGCGGTGGTCAAGGCCGCGAAGCAACGCGGGAGAGAGTTTGCCAAGGTGATGTAATGCCAACCGCCACTTGGACACTGGAGATGGAGGGTATAGTTACAGCAGGCACATATACAGACATTTCCAGCTATATGCAAAGCGCGAATTGGTCGATGGGGTATAGTGCCCCATATGAGCCTCTCGCACGGGAGAGCACCCTCTCCGTTGTTCTAGACAACAGTGACCAGAGGTTCAGCCCAGAATATACCAGCGGTACATATTATGGCAAACTGTTGCCTGGAAAACTCATCAGACTGAAGTCTACAGACCCCGCCGACAGCACGGTGCGCACCATGTTCATAGGGTGGGTTGGTTCCATTAGGCCGACTGCCGGATTGTCTCCGGATACCTGCGAGATACAAGCGCAAGGGTGGATGAGCCGTGCCATGACCGCTGAGACCTCTATCACAGTGATGGAGAACGCTACCGCTGACGCAGTGATAGACAAATTGCTTGAGACCTCGCGTGTCTATCCCCCAGGCACTTCAGCGTGGTTCCTCGGAGTAGTGGGCCAGAGTGAATTGGATGAGACAACCCGATTGGGGGATATAGAGACAATTTTCAAAAGCGAGACAGGCGTGTCCACTTTCCTCTTTGCGGGAGACAATTGGACAGACAACACAACCCTTTGGGGAGCGTGCCAAGATACCTGCGGGAGGGAGTATGGGCGCATGTGGCAGGCACGTGATGGGGTACTATACTTCAACAACCGGCACCACATTATCAAGGATGTAACTACTGATTTCACCTTCACCAACACAATGAGTGACATGCAATATGAATATGGCGACCCGGCCGATATGGCCCATGTCGTGAAAGTGAAAG